>JBKDSZ010000177.1:0-19233 GCA_046340375.1 Cyanobacteriota bacterium
GAGCGGTCTTTACAAAGACATCCTCTCGCCGGATCGGGCCCTGACCGAGGCTGAGCGCCAGCTGCTTCAGGACCTGATCGATTCGAGCTACGGCCAGTTCGTGGCGGCGGTCGCGGCGGGCCGGGGCTTGACGGAGGAGGAGGTGCGGCGCTTTGCCGATGGCCGCGTGTTCTCCGGTGCCCAGGCCCAGACCCTCGGACTGGTGGATGGGCTCGGGGATGAGGAGGCGGCCCGGCGCTTGGCCGCCGAGCTGGCGGGTCTCGACCCGGCGCACGCCAAGCCCGTCACCTTCGGTCGGCAACCCAAGCGGTTCGCGGGCTTGATCCCGGGCCGCTCGCTGCTGCGCGCTCTGGTCGACCTCCTCACCCTGGAAGTGGGCCTGGGCGGGCAACCGCTCTGGCTCCACCGCCCCTGATCCTCCGGCACTGATCCATGGCCACCCCAGCCCTTGAATTGCGGGCCCTGCGCGGAGCCACCACCGCCGCGGCCAACACCTGCGAGGCCATCGATGACGCCGTCAGCGAGCTGATCGACGCCCTGGTGCAGGCCAACAACCTGGAGGGATCCCGCCTCCTGTCGGTGACGTTTTCGGTCACCACCGACCTGGATGCCTGCTTCCCGGCGGCCATCGCCCGGCGGTGCGCGGGCTGGGGCGAGGTGGCGCTCCTGGATTGCCAGCAGATGGCCGTGGATGGCGATCTGCCCCGCTGCATCCGTTTGCTCGCCCATGCCTGGCTGGAGGCGGGCAGCGCCCCGGTGCATCCCTATCTGCGGGAGGCCTCCCGCCTGCGTCCCGATCGCGCCGTCTCGCCCCCGGCCACCTCCCCCGCCGACCACTGACCCCCGGTCGTCCTGATCCGCCTCAGGAGAATTTGAGAACGGGTTTTTCACGCCCCTTCCCCGAGCCACCACCAGTGCTTCTCTCCGCCTTGTCCCGACGTTTGCCGCGCCGCGGCAACTCCGCTGCCCGCCTGGGCCTCGCGGCCGGGTTGGCCCTCTCCCTCCCGCTGCCCGGCACGCCGCTGACACCGGTCCAGCCTGGTCAGGACCAGGGCAAACCCGGCCGGATGGAGTGCCGTTGGGACAACACCAAGGACTATCGCAAGCTCTATTTCTTCCAGTCCGACACCACGCGCCTCAAGCTCTCCGATTATTATTTGATTCTGCGGCCCAAAGATCGCAAAACCGCCATTCTCAAGCTCACCATCTCGCTGCCGAAAACCTTTGATAGCAAGATTGAGCCTGATCGGGTCAAGCTCTGCCGCATGAGCGAGGGGGGGATGCTCAAACGCACGCGCTGCGACAAGCCGATCCCCGCGACGGTGGAGGTGAATCAGAAGGCGGGAACGATCGAAATCTTCCCGGAAACTCCGATTTCCGACAAGTACACCGTTGGGGTCTACATGCGGATCTTCAATCCGTTCAGCATCGGCATGTATCAGTTCAATGCCCTGGCCCAGGCTCCAGGCGACATCCCGATCTCCTCCTATCTGGGCAGCTGGCTGATCCAGATCGATTCCAACGCCTCCAATTGAATCCCTCCGGAAGAAGACCCCCCTCCGACTGGTAAGCTGACGGGCTGAGAAAAATTCGTCATGACCAGGCGCACACTCGAAGGCACAAGTCGCAAGCGCAAGCGTGTTTCGGGCTTCCGAGTGCGCATGCGCAGCCACACGGGCCGCCGGGTGGTTCGCTCCCGCCGCCGCAGGGGCAGGGCGCGTCTGGCGGTCTGAGGGCGACGGTCCATCCGTGGCGCTGCCCCAGAAGCACCGGCTCCGGGGAGCCAAGGTCTTCGACCGTCTCTACCGGCAGGGGAGACGGTTTCACGGCCAATGGCTCACCCTGCGGGTGCTCCCGGAAATCCCCAGCCTTCTGCCCGTCCGTGATCGTCCGCACGCCAGCAGCCCCTGGCGGTGCACCGTGGTGGTGAGCTCCAAGGTGAGCAAGCGGGCCGTGCGGCGCAACCAGCTGCGACGCCTGCTTCAAGAGCAGTTGCTGCGGGATCCGCCCCGGCCCTTGCGCCCCTCCTGGCTTGTGTTCAGCCTGAAGCCCGGCAGCGTCGAGGTCGAGCAGGCCCACCTGCTGGGAGAATGTCGGTCGTTGTTGCGCAAGGCGGATCTGCACGGATGAGCACACAAGACCCCCCCGTTGCGCCCGGAGCCAGCATTCAGGAGAGCGTCTTCTACGAGGGCGGTCCGGCCCGGGGGGATCTGATCGTCAACCTGCTCTTTGGTCTGACGCTGATCGGCCTTCCCTTCGCGATCGCGGCACTGATCCGGGCCCTGTGGCTTCGCTTCCGCATCACCAGCCGCCGCATTGAAGTGAATGGCGGCTGGATGGGTCGGGAGCGAACCCAGGTGGTCTACAGCCAGATCCGGGAGGTGCGCTCCGCGCCGCGGGGTTTGGGGGCGTGGGGCGACATGGTGCTGGTGCTCAATGACGGCTCGAAGCTGGAAATGCGCTCCGTGCCGCGCTTCCGCGAGCTGGAGGCCTTCATCGAGGAGCGTCGCCTTGCCGCGCCGAAGGGGTCCAAGCCGACCAAAACGACCACCGGCTTCGCTCCCCCGGACGTGGCCGCCTCCTGAAGGTGCTGCCCTCCCCCCAGCCGCTGGCCTCCGCCATCAGGCACACTGACCCACGGATCCTCCCCCCAATCGCCCCGCTGTGATCGGTTACATCTCCGACAATCTGCTGCTCCCCATCCTGGATTTCTTCTATGGGTTGGTGCCGAGCTATGGCCTGGCGATCATTGCCCTCACGGTGGTGATCCGTCTGGCCCTCTTCCCCCTGAGCGCCGGCTCGATCCGCAGTGCCCGGCGGATGCGGATCGCCCAGCCCGTGATGCAGCAGCGGCAGGCGGAGATCAAGAGCCGCTACGCCAACAATCCCCAGAAGCAACAGGAGGAGCTGGGCAAGCTGATGAAGGAATTCGGCAGCCCCCTGGCGGGTTGTCTGCCCCTGCTGGTGCAGATGCCGATCCTCTTCGCCCTCTTCGCCACCCTGCGGGGATCCCCCTTTGCAGATGTGCCCTACACCTTCAACCTGAAGGTGCTCTCTGCGGAACAGATCGCGGACGTGGAGACCAAGCCTTTCAACACCCCGAGCCACTCGATCTTCATCACGGCCACCCAGCACGTGCCCGTGATCGGCACCCTCGAGGCCGGCAACAAGCTCGGCGTCGGCGATACGGCCAGCGTGGCGCTGCACACCAAAGATGGATCGAGCTTCGCGACCTTGCTTCAAGGCGTGGAGAACGGCGAGGCCTTCCAACCCTCCTGGAGCGTCAGCAAGGGCGAAGGGGTGGTGCGTGTTGATCCGGACGGCACCATTCACGCCGTGAGCCCGGGCGACGCGGTGGTCGAGGCGAAGATCCCCGGCCTGGCGGCCCGCAGCGGGTTCCTGTTCATCAAGGCCCTGGGACAGGTCGGCTTCGTCACGGATGGGGTGGTCAATTGGGATGTGGCCATCCTGGTGGCCGCCTTCGGCGCCACCCTCTTCGTCAGCCAGATCCTCTCCGGCATGGGCATGCCGGCCAACCCCCAGCAGGCCACGGCCAACAAGATCACGCCGGTGATGATCACGGGGATGTTCCTCTTCTTCCCCCTGCCCGCCGGGGTGTTGCTTTACATGGTGGTGGCCAACATCTTTCAGGGGGTGCAGACCTTTCTGCTCAGCCGCGAAGCGCTGCCCGACAACCTGCAGCAGATCCTCGACCAGCAATTGGCCAATCAGCCCAAAACCGCTGTGGCCACCGCCGGTGCCAGCGGTCGCCTCCCCTTCGAGCCCAATTCCAAGAAGTGACCCCCTCCCGCCTGCGGCCGATCGCCATCGCCGAGCTGCGCACCCTGGCGGAAGGGAAGCACTGGCCGGTGGATCAGTCCATCGCCGAGCTCGCCTCCCTCACCCCCGTCCGGGGCGAGGTGCATGTGGCGCATCACGGCACCGCCCTGGAGGTGACCGCCGCAGTGGAAACGATCGTCACCCTCTGCTGCGCTCGCTGCCTGGGGCAGTTCAATCAGACCCTGCGGGCGGAGGTGCGGGAGCTGATCGCCTTTCGCGGCGGCCCGTCCCCCGCGGATGGCCTGGAGGAGGTGGCCGGGGAGGAGCTGGATGATCGGCTCAATCCCCAGGGCCGCTTTGACCCGGAACGCTGGCTGTTTGAGCAGCTGAACCTGCGGCTGCCCCTGGTCAACCGCTGCGGCAACGCCTGCCCGGGGCCCGATCGGTGGCGCAGCGCGCCCGCCGGGGGCGACCCCCGCTGGGACTCCCTGCGGGTGTTCACCCCGTCCGCGCCAACCCCTGAACCGCCCCCCGCCGGGTGATGGCCGCCCCCACCCTGGTGGAGCAGTTGGATCTGCTGATCCGCTCGCGCACCCCCATCCTCTGGATCCGCACCCTGGAGGAGGACCGGGTGCAGACCCTGCTGCAGCGGGTGGCCCGCGACCTGGGGGGTCGGGCTCTGTGGAGCTGGGATTTCATCAGCGGCCTGCAGGGGGCCGGCGGCCGGGAGGGAGAGGCCGCTCGCAATCCCATGGGGGCGCTGGAGTGCATCGCGGGCCTGCCAGCGGAGCAGGGGGTGATTCTGCTGCTGAAGGACTTCCATCGCTTCAGCGAGGATGCCGGCATCTGTCGACGCCTGCGCAACCTGGCCCGCCGCCTGCGGGAGGGACCCCACACCCTGGTCATCAGCGCTCCCCGCTGGGACTTGCCGGCGGAACTGCAAGACAGCGTCACCCCCCTGGATCTCCCCCTCCCCGACGCCACGGCGATCGAAAGCCTCCTGGCCTCGATCGCCAGGGCCAGTGGCCATCCCCTGTCCGAAGAGGTGTTGAGCGCACTCACGGCCGCGTGCCACGGGTTGAGCGAACAACGGGTGCGGCAGTTGGCGGCCCGGGCCCTGGCCCGGCGGGGGCAGCTGGGGGAGGAGGACCTGGCGGAGGTGCTGGAGGAGAAGCGCCAGGCGATCGCCCGCAGCGAACTGCTGGAATACTGCCCCACGGAAGCCACCCCCGCTGACATCGGCGGGCTGGACGCCCTCAAGCACTGGCTCGACCAGCGCCATCGCGCCTTCAGCGAGGACGCGCGCCGCTTCGGCCTGCCCCTGCCTCGGGGGGTGTTGCTTGTGGGTCCCCAGGGCACGGGCAAATCCCTCACGGCCCGAGCCATTGCCCACAGCTGGTCCATGCCCCTGCTGCGGCTGGATGTGGGCCGGTTGTTCGCGGGCCTGGTGGGCGCCAGCGAGGCGCGCACGCGGGACATGATCCAGTGGGTGGAAGCCCTGGCGCCCTGTGTGCTTTGGATCGATGAGATCGACAAGGGCTTTGCCTTCAGTGGCGCCGCAGATGGGCGCAGCGATGGCGGAACCAGCCCACGGGTTCTGGCCAGCCTGCTCACCTGGATGGCGGAGAAGACCAGCCCGGTGTTTGTGGTGGCGACCGCCAACGCGGTGGAGCGCCTGCCGGCGGAGCTGCTGCGCAAGGGCCGCTTTGACGAGATCTTCTGGCTGGAACTCCCCGATGCCCGTGAGCGTCGCGCCATCCTCGACCTGCAGCTCAAGCGGCGCCGGCCGACCCATCGCATTCCCCTGGAGGTGCTCGTCGATCGCACGGAGGGCTTCTCCGGAGCGGAGCTGGAGCAGACGGTGATCGAGGCGATGCACCTGGCCTTCGGCGACAAGCGCGACCTGGAGGAACCGGATCTGATCGCGGCCGCCAGCCAGGTGGTGCCGCTGTCGCGAACGGCGCGGGAACAGCTGGAGGCCCTGCGCCACTGGGCCAGCGGCGGGCGGGCCCGCCCCGCCTCCGGTCCCTGGCCCGGCGTCGCCTTGTAACGCCTGTGTGAAGAACTTCCACGCTGCGTAACGACTTGCGCGGCAGGCGTGAAGGAACCGGATCGCCCCCATAGCGTCTGCGAAGTCTGCCTTCAGCCGTCATGCGTCCTGGCTCGGATCCTCGTTTGTCCGGAGAGCTCGCCACCCAGTTGGCGGTGGCCTGCCTGGGCGCTGGCGTAATCACTACCGTCGCCGTGGCCCAGGGTCAGAACCCCCTCACCGCCCTCGGCATCACGCTGTTTTCAGCGGTGGCCGCCGTGGCCGTCGGCCAGGTGCTGTAGGAGATCTCCGATGAACGGCGCGGGCCTGAGAGCCCTCATGCCCGCCCTGGCCAACAAGACCTATTTCAACTACGGCGGCCAGGGCCCCCTCCCCACCCCCTCTCTGGAGGCCATCACGGCCACCTGGCGGCGCATCCAGGAGCTCGGCCCCTTCACCACGGAGCTCTGGCCCGTGCTGGAGGCGGAAAGCTCGCGCCTGCGTCAGCAGCTGGCCCGCTGGTGCGGGGCCTCGCCCCATCGCCTGGCCCTGACGGAAAACGTCAGCATGGGCTGTGTGCTGCCCCTGTGGGGATTGCCCTGGCGGCCCGGCGACACGCTGCTCATCGGTGACGGGGAGCATGACGGGGTGGTGGCGGCCTGCCGGGAGCTGGCCCGTCGCTTTGACCTGCGCGTTCAGACATTGACGCTGGGGGTGTGGGGAGAGGGGCCCGACCCGCCGCCCGCCCGTGCTCCCGCCTGTCCCGAGCAGCAGGTGCTGGATGCCCTGGACCAGGCCCTGCGCCCTGAAACCCGCCTGGTGGTGCTGTCCCACCTGCTCTGGAAGACCGGCCAGCGGATGCCCGTCGGCGCCGTGGCCGATCGGTTGGCGGCCCATCCCGGCCAGCCCTGGCTGCTGGTGGATGGGGCCCAGAGTTTCGGCAGCCTCCCGGTGGACGCGGAGGCGCACCGTGCCGACATCTATGCCTTCACCGGCCACAAGTGGTGTTGCGGACCGGAGGGGCTCGGGGCGGTGCTGCTCTCGGAGCGGCTCCTGGCCGAGAGCCGGCCCACCCTCATCGGTTGGCGCACCCTCCGCGCGGAGGAACAGGCGGGGAGCGGATTCCATCGCGACGGGCGCCGGTTCGAGGTGGCCACCTCCTGCACGCCCCTCCTGAGCGGCCTGCACACCTCCCTCACCCTGCTGGAGGAGGTGGGTGCGGCGGCGGAGCGGTTGGCGCGGATTCAGGAGCGCGCGCGCTGGCTTTGGGAGGGCCTGGACGCCCTGCCGGGCTGCCAGCCGCTGCTGCAGGAGCCGCCACCGGCGGGGTTGGTGAGCTTTCAGCTGCGGCGGCGGGATGGTTCCCCCGTCGCTCCGGAGCCGGTGGCGCGCCGTCTGGGGGAGCGGGGGATCTGGCTGCGCCATCTGCCGGAGCCCGACTGCCTGCGGGCCTGCGTGCATGTCACCACCAGCCAGGCCGATGGGGAAGCCCTGCTGAGCGCGCTGGCGGATGGGGCGGCGAACGACTGGAACTGAAGTCAAGGGCCGGCCGCGACCCTTGGCTCGGCTGGGAATTCAGTAATCGGCCGCGGTGCTCAGCAGGGTGCTGTGCACAAAGCCCGCCAGCAACGCCCCCAGGATGGGCGCGAACCAGAACAACCAAAGCTGCTCCACCGCCGCGCCACCGACCCAGAGCGCCACGCCAGTGCTGCGAGCGGGGTTGACCGAGGTGTTGGTGACGGGAATGCTGATCAAGTGAATCAGGGTGAGCGCCAGACCGATGGGCACCCCCGCGAAGCCGGTGGGGGCAAGGCGATCGGTGGCGCCAAGGATCACCAGAAGGAAAAAGAAGCTGAGGATCACTTCCAGGATCAGGGCGGCCCAGAAGCCGTAGCCGCCGGGGGAATGGTCCCCCCAGCCAGTGGTGGCCAGGGGATTGCGCGCCGGCAGGGTGCTCATCCCCGCGCGGCCCCCCACCACCAGCCAGATGACGCCACCGGCGATGATGGCGCCGAGCACCTGGGCGACCACATAGGGGAAGACCTGGGAGCCGCGAAATTTGCCCCCGGCCCAGAGCCCGAAGGTGACGGCGGGATTGATGTGGCAGCCCGACACATGGCCGATGGTGTACACCATGGTCAAGAGGGTGAGGCCAAAGGCCAGCGCCACTCCCAGGAATCCGAGTCCCAGGGGATTGGCGGCGTTGTCATAGGGGAACGAGGCCGCAAGAACGGCGGAGCCGCAACCACCCAACACAAGCCAGAAGGTGCCGAGCAACTCAGCGAGAAACTTTTTGGACAGCGGAACAGCGAGAGCCATTCGGTGGCGAGGGATTGAAGAGCACAGTTCGATGATGGCAGCCCCCGTGCAAAAGACAAGAGACTGTGACAATGAGAACAGCCTGGAGAGCGCGGGTCTTCCGGCAATGAGGGTTCGATTCAGGGAGGGAAACAATGGATGTTTCAGAGCATCGAAAGGCCTTGCCAATCTCCCCCGCCTGGATAGGGTGAAAGGGTTGCCGTCTGCCGGGAAAACATTCGCGGGGGCGTTCGACATTTCTTCACGATTCTCTCCATCCCCCTTGTTGTTCTCCCGGAGGTTCACAGGCATGGTTGTTCTCTCCTCGCCGGGCTGGTCGCGGTGCCTGTTGGCCGCAGCCGCCACGGGTGCGCTTCTGATCAGCGGCAGCCAGGCCCTGGCCGCTGCCGGCGCCACCCCGCTGAAGACGGCGGAGACCGCCTGTCTGGACAAAGCGTTCACCTTGGGCTGGCGCCAGGAGCGGGCCAAGGTGGTCTCCTCCCGGGCCCTGGATGCCGATCGGGTGGAGGTGGTGCTGGATCTCAGCAAGGATGGTGTCCACACCGCCCGCCTCACCTGCCCCTACAGCGCGAAGTCCGGGGTGGGCAACGCCTTCACCACCCGCAAGGCGGAGGTGGGCTCCGCGCCCGAAGGGGAGGTCAGCGCCCCTGCCGGCATCCCTGTGCAGCAGGGCCGGGCCTGGTGGCTTCTGCTGCCCCTCGCCCTGGGCGTGGGCTCCTGGCTGTGGCTACAGGGGCGGGATCAAACCGCAGGGTATGTCCGCTCCACCGCGGGCGTCACCACCACCGGGGGAGGCGGCTCCTGGAACGCGGCGGAAGCCGCGTCGAGGGAGGGCTTTGTGGAGCTGCGCGAGCGCGCCGACCCGTCCTCCCGTGTGCTGCGGCAGTTGCGCAATGGCGAAACGTTTGAGATCACGGGGGTTCGCCGTCGGGATGACGACGACGAGGAGTGGTTGGAGGTGAGGGGTGGCGGCTGGGTGCGTGACGGAGAAAGCCGCTACGACCGCAACATCGTGCGCTGACGGCAGGGAGCAACGGCTCCCCCGGGGTTCGGGCGGGGGGAGCCTCAGGCGAGGGACGTGGACTGGCTCTGGCGGGCCCGCAGGGCTTTTTCGGCCTCCTCCCGATCGTCGAAGTGGATCTTGGTGGTGCCGAGGATCTGGTAGTCCTCATGGCCCTTGCCGGCGATCAACACCAGATCGTCCGTCCCGGCGGTGGCGATGGCCGTCGCGATCGCCTTGGCCCGATCCACCTCCACCAGCGGGGCGGTGTCGGCAGGGATGCCAGCGAGCACATCGGCCAGGATCCGCCGGGGGTCCTCGGTGCGGGGATTGTCGGAGGTGACGACCACCCGATCTGCCAGCCGGGCGGCGATCGCTCCCATCTGGGGCCGTTTGCCCCGGTCCCTGTCGCCCCCGCAGCCGAACACACAGATCAACCGCCCCCGGGTGAAGGGCCGGCAGGCGGTGAGGGCGCTTTCCAGGCCGTCGGGCGTGTGGGCGTAGTCGACCAGCACGGCGGGATGGGGGCTGGCGGCCGGCGCCCTGACCCGGTCCATACGACCGGGCACACCACGGAAGCTGGGGAGGGCCTCCAGCAGACGGGGCAGGGACAGGCCCTGCAGCTGCAGGATGCCCACGGCCTGAAGCAGGTTCATCAGGTTGAAGCGGCCCACCAGTGGGGAAAGGAAGGCGCCGCTCCCCTCCGGGGTGTGGAGAACCCCGCTCACCCCATCGGCGCCCATTTGGAGAGCGCTGATGGTGAGTTCCGCGTCGGTGCGCTCCAGGGAGCTGCGCCAGCAGGGAAGGCCCGCCGCCCGCAACTGCACCGCCAGCCGCTCGCCCCAGGGGTCATCGCTGTTCACCACCGCTCCACCCTGCAGCAAAGGGGGGGTGAAGAGCCGCGCCTTGGCCGCGAAATACGCCTCCATGGACGGGTGGTAATCGAGATGGTCCTGGGTGAGGTTGGTGAAGACAGCCCCGGAGAAGCAACAGCCCGCCACCCGCTGTTGATCGAGGGCATGGGAACTCACTTCCATGGCCCCCACCAGGGCCCCCGCCTCCACGGCCTGGGCGAGCTGGTTCTGCAACTGATCGGCGAAGGCGGTCGTGTGCTGCGCGGTGACGCTGTGGCTGGGCCAACGGTTGACCAGGGTGCCGAAGAGAGCGGCGGGATGGCCGGTGGCAGCCGCCAGGTGCTCGATGAGGTGGGTGGTGGTGGTCTTGCCGTTGGTGCCCGTCACGCCGATGAGACGCAGCCGCTGGCTGGGGTGGTTCCAGAAGGCCGCCGCCAGCTCCCCCACCCACAGGGCTGCGGGATCGGGCACCACCACCACCGGATCCCCGGGGCCTGGAGGATCGGCGAGGGCGGCCGCCTGGCTGATCACGGCCGCCGCCGCCCGCTCCGCCAACACCTGCCGCCAGAACGTTCCCCCATCCACGCTGGTGCCGGGCAGGCCGAGGAAGAGCGTTCCGGAGCTGATGCGGCGGGAATCACAGCTGAGGCTCCGCAGCTCCTTGTTGTCCAGGCCCGGAGGGATGGGCAAACCCACTTGGCCGAGCAGGGAATGGAGCAGTTGGGTCATGGGTGGGACACGCTCGGCCACACCATGGCACAAGCCCTCGGGTCGATCCAGTCCAAGGGTGAAACCGCGAGCATTGGCTTGCGGCGGGGGCTTGAACCCTGGCTTCAGACGCCGATGTGGCGCTGGAGCCAGGCGCGCAGCGGCTCCCCTTTCAGCCGCGGGGGAACGGGCGGTAGGGCCGTGAGGGTGTTCGCCTCCCCTTCGATCACCGCAAGCACGGGCACAGAGAGCCCATAGCGGGCCCGCAGGGAGGGATCGCTGTCCACATCGACCAGCCGCAGGGGCTGCGGGAGCCCCAGCTCGCGCAACCGCTCCTCCAGGCCTTCGCAGAGGCAGCAGCCGGCGCGGGTGTAAAGGATGAGGTTGGACATCAATCGGGAACGGGATCGCAGCCGCAGGGGGTGAAGGGATGGCAGCGGCTGAGGCGCCGGACGCTCAACCAGCCGCCGCGCCAGGGGCCATGGCGCTGGATGGCCTCTGCGGCGTAGGCGCTGCAGCTGGGGATGAAACGGCAGCGGGGGCCGAGCAGGGGCGACAGCCATTGGCGGTAGACCCCGATCAGGCCCAGGAGAACCGCCGACAGCCAGCCCTCTAGGATGGTTCGTTGGCGCTGCATGCGGAGGAACGGGTCTTGACCCAGCTTGCCTCCCCGGGGCGCCTTGGTCCCTTGCCTGGTTGTTTGCATGTCTCGTTACCGCGGCCCTCGCCTGAGGATCACGCGGCGCTTGGGAGACCTTCCCGGTCTCACCCGTAAGTCCGCCATGCGGGCTTATCCCCCCGGTCAGCACGGCCAAGCCCGTCGCAAGCGCTCCGAATACGCGATCCGTCTGGAAGAAAAGCAAAAGCTTCGCTTCAACTACGGCATTTCCGAGCGGCAGCTCGTGCGCTACGTCAAGAAAGCGCGCGCCCAGGAGGGGTCCACCGGCACCAACCTGCTCAAGCTGCTGGAAAACCGGCTTGACAACGTCTGCTTCCGCCTTGGCTTTGGCCCCACCGTTCCAGGAGCGCGGCAGCTCGTCAACCACGGCCATGTCACCGTGAACGGCCGGGTGGTCGACATCCCCAGCTACCAGTGCAAGGCGGGCGATGTGGTCGCCATCCGCGAGCGGAAGGCCAGCAAGCAACTGGCCGAGGCCAACCTGCAGGTCCCCGGTCTCGCCAACATCCCCCCCCATCTGGAGTTCGAGAAAACCAAGCTCACCGCAAAGGTGAACGGCTCCATCGAGCGCGAATGGGTGGCCCTGGAGATCAACGAACTGCTGGTGGTGGAGTTTTACAGCCGCAAGGTTTGAGTTTCGGGCTGTGGGGGATTTTGCCATCGGGCGGAATTGCCTCCCCTCGGCCGCAATCAGCCCCCGCCCAGGCGGGGGCTTTGCTTTGGGCATGGTCACATTGGCCCGGCTGCAGCCCTGCCAGTGCCGGGACCGCTTGCTTCAGAGCAGATCATTCACTGAACAGCCCTGCTGGAAAGAGCGATGAGCTTGAGCGCACCGGCCGCCTCCAGCAAATCAGGCAACCTCTGGACAAGCAGCGTTCAAGGAGGGCATCTGGACCTGATTTGTGCTAGATGAACATCTTGAACGCCGATCGGGCGTGGATCAGCTCGATTTCGTCGATTTAGAGGCTGAATTTTGCTCACTTTGGGTGTTGTTTGCCCCCAATGAGCACACCATGCCCCCAATCATGTTCTGCATAGCAGCTCATGCCGCGCCATGAACAGGTTGGAGAGTGCTGCCAGCACCTTCAACTTGCAGCGGTTCTAGTGCCTCCGCCACGCTCGGCCTGCGGCCTCGGTAAGAGCATGCCCCGCAGCCGGGTCTTCTGAAAGCCGAACTGCTGTCGCTTGATCACCCGGAACGGATGCTCCACTTTGGCGCGGACGTGTGCCCTGGCCGTTTCGATCAGGTCATCAACCCGTCCCTCGGGGGTATCCGGTAAGGCCCGGCGCTTGCCTGGCCGCATGGCAACGCGGAAGCCGATCCCCCGGGCTTGCATTCCGGGGCGCTTTGCAATTCCCTGATAGCCGGCATCGGCGTAAACAACGGTCTCCTCAGCGTGCACTGCTCCAGCAGATGCCGAAACGCCAGGATCGTGGTCTCATCCGGAATCCGGTCGCTGATCAGCGCAATGCCGGCAAAGCGGCGCATCGACCCCACCTCGATCAAGTCAACCATCTCACTCTATTGCTGGATCGCTGAGGTCGTACCACTGCAGCAGCAGATGGATCCGCAGCATGGTTTCCAGGGGGTGAGGAGGTCGGCCACCCTTGCTCGTGGTCTTGGGGTAGTGGGGATCAATCAGATCAACAAGCGCTTTCCACCGTATAACCGCCGCCATCTCAGCAAGGAAGCGCTCGCGTTTGGTGCGCTTTTTGGCCGTTGTCTGCTCGTAATCACCGAAACCGAACTGCTTGGTGCCCATGAAGCCAGTCCACATTTGCGATCACAGGCGCACTCTCGCGCAGGGTGGCGGGTTTTTCCAGAGTTTCCTCAGGCTCCCGCAGGTATGTCGTCATTCCGTGGCGCCCGATACAAGTGCTTACCTGTTACTGAGAACCACTGTACAATGTGTACACAGTTTCTCGAAAAGCCATGCCCCGTCACATCTTGCCACCCATGTTGCGCCTTGCCAAACGGTTTGTTTATCCGTCTGCAGGTTACTGTAGCTGTGGTTCACAGAACCAGCGAAATACAGGTTCGAAGGATCGGGGTTCAGCCTAATTTATAGCACGTTCCCCCGCTTGTTTTCTTATTCTTGCTGAAAACCTGTATCCAACTACGCCAAGGCCCTTGTTCTCCTGCATGAATCATGCAATAATTGACAGCCTAATCATATCGCCGGATTGCAAAGGCGAGGCAATCTGAAGTTCACTCGCACTAGCGACTCAAAACACTATTAGGCGTGCTCTATGATTTCTGAGCATGTTTGTATGCGGTCAATGATGTATGCTTGCGTCCTCATTGATGGATCAATGGATGCCACCAGTCTGGCGGATTTCCTGTAAAGAATGCGAAAAACTTAGCCGGCGATACCGTGTCTGTATCATATACCCACGTTTCCACCGTGCAATCCCCCTAGACCCATTGCAACGCATGCCCTTTGGAGCAAGTTTCCGGCTTCCCATCGGCTGCATAGGCCGACAAAAGCACCCACCGTAGAGCGGATACCGGACCTGCCCATACAGCGTTCTACGGACAAAGCGGCAATAAATAAAATGCTTATAGAACAGACCAATCGCCGCCATTCCAGGTTGTAGTCTAATTGTGGTATAATCACAAAATCAACAGATTATGCACATGGAACTGATGCTCTCGAAAGAGATTCAAGAACAGGAGGATCATCTATTCTCAGAGGATGATGCCTCCGAGTCTCCACCTTCTGACATAGTTGCCTACAACGAGTCTCGATCTTGTGCTGATCTCTATAGGATGTATAAAGAAGGCATTCTTGATATCAAACCTGAATTTCAACGAGAGATTGTATGGAATAGCCCGTCCCAAACGCGATTTATCGATTCCCTAATTAAGCAGCTTCCGATTCCCAGTTTATGTTTCAGTTTAGATTATAAGACACAGCGCTGGCAAATCATTGACGGACTGCAGCGTATGTCTAGCATTATTCGCTTCTTGTCCGGTGATCCTAAATGGACGTTATCCCGTCTTGACGACGTAGAACCTTCACTATCAGGAACAGCGGCCGATCGATTTCTAGACAGAGAGTCTCCGCTTTACATATACAGGCAACGCGTAGAGAATCTCACACTCCCAATTACAGTCCTTAGGTGCGACTACAGCAAGAAATCACACACTAACTACTTGTTTACTATTTTCCATCGCCTCAACACTGGAGCGATGAAGCTGAATAACCAAGAAATAAGAAACTGTATTTACTCTGGAACGCTTAATGATCTCATTAATGACCTAAATAAAGAGCCAGACTGGTTAAAGTTAAACAGAATGAGCAAAGATACTGGGTATAGATTTCGCGGCCAAGAACTAATTCTTAGATTCTTTGCACTTTTTGATAATGTAGGTAACTATGGTGGCCGCCTCGCTACTTTCTTGAATGAATATATGGCGGATAACCGCCGGCTGGATGAAGCTGATCTAAGCTCTAAGAAAGTCATTTTTAAGGACTCCTTGAATATTGTCTTCTCTAAGATCTTTGATTCAAAGGCTCCTGCCAAGCTGCCTTTGTCTGTAATGGAGGCAACGTTAGTGGGAGTAGCCAAGAATCTCTCATCACTTAGGAACGAACATGCAGATGAAATAAAGAGAATGTATTTTAGGATGATTGAGGATGCAGAGTTTTCTCAGGAAAAACTGAATGAAGGGTTATCTGGGAAAGAACGAGTCAGGGGGAGAATTAAGGCAGCCGTTTCTTCATTCTCAATTGATGGCTGATGATCAGTAACTTGACTATCCTTAAGAACTTGGTTAGGATAAATAGGCTTTATTCTTCGGCAAGGTCTCCAATTGAAACTTTGCTTTATGCTAAAATAGGAATTATAGAGTTGTGTGGATGGATTGAAGAGACAATGGATGACATCGTTCTGGGCGTTTCTCAACGCAGTTTAACGACGCAAGCACATAGAGTTTACATAGAAAAACAGATCGTCAACAAAACCTATGGGTTTGAGTATGAGGCTCATTTTCGGAAAATGCTAATGAGCGTTATTGGACTTAGGGGAGTTCAAGATCTTGAGGCTAACGTGAATCGAGCCTTTTTTGATCCTATGTGCGGGGCGCTAAACGCCATCAAGCCAGACCGGAACAGCCACTCTCATACCTATCTTAAGGCTACGATGGCCATTGATGCTCCATCTGTCACGATAAAGCATTGTCAGATAATCTATGCTGGCTTAAAAGATATAGATAACGTGCTCCAACAGCTTACCTAGCCGTAGAACAAGCCCTTCGAGTGGACAGGCTCCGAGCACTCTCTGCTTCGCCACCTCAATCCCATTGCCTGCCACTCAAGGGCAGCGTTCGAAGGATCAGAATAGTCAGATTGCGCACCTTGAACTACAAGCGTGCTTGTGGCTAATCTGGTCATCTGATCCGGGATGTGTATCGAATAGAACATGTGGTTATCGGACCTGCGAACCACCCCTATACTTGGCTGAACGTCGTCAAGAAGCCTGCACTGCAATGGTTTTCGAGTATCCAGCCCCATACTGCAGTGTGGTTTGCGGAAAAGGAGGGGTGCTCTCGGCGTGGTTCTCGGATCCTCCCAATACATAGTTAGGCCCACCTGAAGGCTATGTACGGATCCGGAGTTGACGAGCACACTTCCTGTAGCTACAGTAAAGCGTGCAGTTCGATTTTGACCCTGGCAAGGACGCTACCAATCTGAGCAAGCATGGTCTCTCCTTAGCGGACGCGGCTGAGCTCAGCTGGGGTGCAGCCCTCGTTTGGCTTGATGATCGGGCTGACTATGGTGAAGTAAGGATGGTTGCCTTGGCCCCAATAGGAGAGACGCTCTTCTTTGTGGCTTTTGTAGATCGCGAGGCGGTAAGGAGAATCATAAGTCTACGTAGAGCCAATCGCCGTGAGGTCAATCACTATGTCAAAGCCACTCAAGAAGATCAGTCTGAAGATCCCTACACTTGAGGAAGATCAGTTGATTACAGCAGCGGCGGAATCAGATCCTGATGCACTTCCGCTTACTGACGATCAGATGAACGCGATGGTCCCCATGAGCATGGTTCGCGGTCGACCGAAATTGGCAAATAAAAAGCAGCTCGTTTCAATCCGATATAGTCCTGAAGTCATTGACTTTTTCAAGGCTTCCGGAGCTGGTTGGCAAGCTCGTATGGATTCTGTGCTCAAGGACTATGTCGAGGCTCATTCCACTGGCGATGCAAAGGGGGCCTAACATCATCATGCACCCGACCCGGCGCAATGGTATTGACTCGACCAAGAGCTTCTTCGGGCGGGTGATGATGAGCGTTAGGTTGCTTCAGCCAATGGTGCGGACGTTCCTTGAGGATGGCGGTAGGATAAGTTAGGATAGTGCCGCAATCGATCAAGTATTACCGCCAGGTATTTTTCAATATGGGAGCGTGGGAAGAGCAGGCAAAGCGAACAACTCAGCATAGAAAACTATGGTCAGAAGCCCAGCAGTTTAGTTTTATTGATGCTCTGAAAAATGCAACAAATGAAGAAGAAGTCAAGGCAGCCTATGTCAGGGAATTTTCTCTTCCAGTAAAAACTCAGGAAAGACATGATTTAGTAGTTGACAAAGTTCTATTCGAGTTTAAGTACTCGGTCAAGCTTGGTGACGTAGAAGTTGCAGCGAAGGTTGTTGCTCAAGCAACTTATTATATTAACCGTCTATTTAGGAAAGAGCGTTTACATGAAGCTGAGTATCTCGTAGTTGCTGACAAAGATGAAGCTAGGCTTTTTAAGGTTACGGAGTTTCAACTATTTTACGAGAGCCATGAATATCAGTGGGACAACTTTCGTCCAAGCTCCCCCGATCCTATGTTAATTGAAGCCGTTAAAAACTCAAAAATATTAGAATCTAATAGGATTTATAAACTTACTTCTCAAGATGATCTTCATCTTTTCTCAAGCCGTCTCTATAAAATATTATCACCGAGCAAAACCGTGAATAAATCTATAGAGAATCTGCCTAGAAATTCTGATTTACCAAAGTTTAAGTTTTTAATAATTGGCTTTGGGTTAATTTTATTTCTGTCGTCAGGCATTGTTATAGGAAGTCATTACTATTTCAATTACACAAAACAATTAGTCCCAGCCCATCAGGAGTAGTAAGGTAATATACAATGCCGCAAGTTAAGAAAAAACCGCAAGTCTCAGATACTCTAATTAAAGTTGGTAGACAAGGTACTGTATATCAACAGAAGCACTATCAAACGATTGAAAGGGCTTATGGCTCTACGCATGAAGTTTCGGAAGAGTATGAAGAAGTTATTGTAGATCAATCCGCAGCAGAAATTATTGATCAAATTAATAAAAGAGTTAAAAGCCCTTATTATTCTCTCTATTGCGGGATTATTGCAACAATATTCTTGTTTATTTTCTTCCCGTTATCTATCGTTTTAGCAGTTGTGACTTATGTAGTTTATAGAGCAGACATTAAGCGAAAAACGACACCACTTCTTTATGAGTTTTCTGATGATTATTCGGAGAAAAAATTTCATGACAGCATTGCATCTTTTTCCAATCTAGCTATAACGAAAAGTTCCTGGCGATTGAAATCAAAAGTTGCCGTTGGTGATTGGAAGAGAAACGCTGGCTCTAATTCAGCACTTATTCGGCATCGCTCAAAGATTGGCAAACAGAATCCAAATTTACTTAAAGCTAATGTTGAAGTTTGGGGGGTTGACGCTGGGAGTATTAAGTTGTACCTACTTCCTGATCGTTTCTTTGTATTTCAAGATGGTGTTTACAGTGCAATTCCTTATAGTCAAGTTCAAGCATCCTTGCAGGAATTGGAATACGTAGAACAAGAGTCATTGCCTAGTGATGCGACTGTTATTGGGAAAACCTGGAAATATGTTCGACGTGATGGTGGTCCGGATCGACGGTTCAATAATAATCGTCAGCTTCCCATCGTGAGGTATGGAGTAGTTGCCTTTTCTTCCCCAAATTTTATTGCCTATTTAATTGTTTCCAGTATCGGGATTGCTTCGTCTTTTACCCAATCCTTTTCTAAAGTTTTGTCCTCATCTAGTGCTGTTACTAAATCTCCACCTCTCTCAGATAATCAATTTCAATCTGCTTCACTAGAAACGGATCATTCTCTAGAACATCTAGAACCTTTAAGGAAAGCAGCAGCTCAAGGTTCAGAATTAACAACTAATCAAATTGCCCAGTTGCTTGGTGTGTCTACTTCGTTCATTACTAAAAATCCTGTCAGTTTTGACTACGAAGGGTTTCGTTTTGCTCGTTCAGGTCGTTCAGGTCGTCAAATATCTTGGAAGATTGAGTACCTCGGTAATAAATGAAATGTAGATGTTGTATGCAAACGCAACCTAACAACCCGGTTGGAGCGGACTACCGAGAAATCTTGGTGGTGACGCAAAGTTCATTAGCAGCCGCTCAACCGGAACGTTGGGCGCACCTGCATATCCGTGGAGCCACGAGGATATACTGATCAATAAAAACAATTATCTTCGTATGGGCCACTCCCTTTTCTTAATACAAGTATCATGCGATACACCTGTATGTTTTTATTGCTAAATTCTAGAAGATATGGTAGCATTCCTAAATTACGTTACATCGATGAATCGATCCAGGGCAAAGTTTCTAGATTCTACAGAGACGTCAATTCTTGTATTTTCTAGCGTCTTTAGTATTCTTATCGCAACCCTTGATTGGCTGGGCCTTTTGGAGTCGTTCCCTTGGCTTAGCCAAAGGATTCCCAACCTTGTGTTGATATCAAATGGGCTTATCCTTGGGTGCTTGGCATTTGTCATCTACCGTAGACTTTCTCTTCTGGAGACAATAGCCTCAGAGCTGTCAAAGAATGATCTTCAACGATTACGAGAGTTG
>JBKDSZ010000178.1:0-13401 GCA_046340375.1 Cyanobacteriota bacterium
GCCTGCTGGCCCACCCGCTCCCGCAGGGCCGTGAACAACTCCAACTCCCGCTGGGCGGCCCGGGTGCGCAGGCGCAGGATGCACCCCTCCCGCTCCTTCAGGGCCGGGGTGACGAAGCGTTCCTCGCTGGCGGGGGCGGGCGGCGGCGGCGGCCAGGGGGTCGACCTCCTCGCCGGGAATGGCGGGCTGGTCTGTGCCGGAGGCGGGGTGCGGATCCGGGGGGGCGGCCGGGCTGGCGAAGAGATCGCCTTGTCGCGCTTCGGAGGTAGACACCAGAACGAGTTGCTGGCTGCTCACCCCACCCATGGTGCCGTGGCTCGTGGCCTTCGATGCTAACGGCCCCCGGCGGTGGGGTCGGCCCGCCTTCGACAACATGTGAAGGAAGCCCGCCGCAGGGTCGCTTGGGGCGGGGCCCACATGTGAGAATCCGCCCGACGCCTGAATGGCCGGCGCGCCTCTCATCCCATGCAGATCATCAACACGCTCACCGTTCTGGCCCTCGTGGTGCTCTCCTTCGCGTTGATCGTGGCGGTGCCCGTCCTCTACGCCAGCGGCGAGGATGTCGGACGCTCCAATCGGTTGATCCTCATCGGCGGCGCGGCCTGGGTGGGCCTGGTGCTGCTCAACTGGGGTGTGAGCTACTTCGTGGTCTGACCCCTTGACCCATTTCGAAGGCACCTTCACCCAGGCGGCCAGCCTGCGCGTCGCCGTGGTGGTGGCGCGATTCAATGATCTGGTCACAGGCAAGCTCCTCAGTGCCTGCCTCGACTGCCTGGGCCGCCATGGCATCGACACCACGCCCGCCAGCGGACAGCTGGATGTGGCCTGGGTGCCCGGCAGTTTCGAGATCCCCCTGGTGGCCCAGCGCTTGGCCGCCTCTGGGCGCTACCAGGTGGTGATCACCCTCGGGGCCGTGATCCGGGGCGACACCCCCCACTTTGATGTGGTGGTCGCCGAGGTGAGCACGGGTGTGGCCGCCGTGGCGCGGGAGACGGGGGTGCCCGTCATTTTCGGTGTTCTCACCACCGACACCCTCCAGCAGGCCCTGGAGCGGGCCGGCATCAAGAGCAACCTCGGCTGGAGCTATGCCCTGCAGGCTCTGGAAATGGGCAGCCTGATGGCCCAGTTGCCCCTGCCCGGATGATCGCTGGGCCAGCCGTCGCCAAACGATTGACGGTCGGCACGGCGATAAGGCATGCTGTCTAAGTCCGCGCAAGCGGCGTGACCTGCGGATGTAGCTCAGTGGTAGAGCATCTCCTTGCCAAGGAGAGGGTCGAGAGTTCGAATCTCTTCATCCGCTTTTTGTTTTGATCATCAGCAGCTGGGTTGAATTTGTTTCAAATCCCAGTTTTCTATAGAAGTCTGCACTGTTTGTTGTCATGAGATAGACCCTTTCGCAGCCAGCGAGGGCTGTGCTCTCCAGCAGGGTGGCCACAAGGGTCCTTCCAATCCCCTGGCCGATCTCTTCGGCATCCACCACCACATCCCAGATGGTTCCACGGAAGACGCCGTCACTGGTGGCCCGCCCGAAGCCGATGAGCTGCCGTCCCCTCCAGGCGCTGACACAGACCGCGCTCTCGCGCACCATCCGCCGCAGATCCTCCAGGGAGCGTCCCTGACCCCAGAAGGCATTGCCGTTCAACAACTGTTGCAGCTGCTGGATCGCGCCGCACGGGCGAAGACAGGGATCCAGGCCGAGTTGGAGGGCGGGTGCGGAGCGACGATGGCAGACGATCCGCACGGCGTTCCGAGCGTGTCGACCAGCCTTCGCTGGCTTTGCTTCGTTGGTCATCCAGACGAACGGCGATGACGCAGTCGGATGAACCATAGACTCCACCCTCTGACATCAAACCGTCCGGGGGCGACGGAGCGGGGAAACCCCTTGTCCCGCCTCAGATCTGGCCTGCAGCGTGGACTGTTGCGGTGTTAAGGTGACTGTTCAAAAGTAGTCTGTTCACCATGCTCAAGCTGTTGCTGGGTGATCCAAATGCTCGCAAGCTGAAGCGCTATCAGCCCCTGGTATCAGACATCAACCTCTGGGAAGAGGAGATCAGCGCCCTTTCTGATGACGCGTTGCGCGGTCGCACGGCCAGATTCCGCGAACAGCTCGACAAAGTGGAAGCGGTTTCACGCAAGAAAGATCTCCTGGATGAGTTGCTGCCCGAAGCCTTTGCTGTGGTGCGTGAAGCGGGGAAGCGGGTGTTGGGCATGCGTCATTTTGATGTGCAACTCATTGGCGGCATGGTGTTGCATGATGGCCAGATTGCTGAAATGAAAACCGGCGAGGGCAAGACCCTCGTGGCCACCTTGCCCGCCTATCTGAATGCGTTGACGGGGAGGGGTGTGCATGTGGTCACCGTCAACGACTACCTGGCGCGACGCGACGCGGAGTGGATGGGGCAGATCCACCGTTTTCTCGGACTGAGTGTGGGCCTGATTCAGCAGGACATGCTGCCTGCAGATCGCAAGCGCAACTATGCCTGTGACATCACCTATGCCACAAACTCAGAGCTTGGCTTTGATTATCTTCGCGATAACATGGCCACAGATTTGTCTGAGATTGTTCAGCGAGAATTTCAGTATTGCATCATTGACGAGGTCGATTCGATTCTGATCGACGAAGAGCGAACGCCGCTGATCATCTCAGGGCAGGTGGAGCGGCCACAGGAGAAATACCGGCTGGCCACTGAGGTGGCCTCTCAACTGATCCGGGCCCCGGAGCTGGGCAAGGACGGCATTGATCCCGAAGGGGACTATGAAGTGGATGAAAAGCGCCGCAATGTCACCCTCACAGACCAGGGATATGCCCACGCGGCCGATCTGCTGGGGGTGCAGGATCTCTACGACTCGGCGGATCCCTGGGCCCATTTCATCAACAATGCCCTCAAGGCCAAGGAGCTGTTTGCCAAAGACGTCAACTACATCGTTCGCAATAACGATGTAGTTATCGTTGATGAGTTCACGGGGCGTGTGATGCCTGGCCGGCGTTGGAGTGATGGCTTGCATCAGGCCATCGAATCCAAGGAGCGGTTGCCGATCCAGCCGGAAACCCAGACCCTGGCCAGCATCACCTACCAAAACTTCTTCCTGCTCTATCCCCGCCTGGCCGGCATGACGGGTACGGCAAAAACAGAAGAGCTTGAATTTGAAAAGACCTACAAACTGGAGGTCACCACGGTTCCCACCAACCGCATCAGCTCCCGGGTGGATTGGACGGATCAGGTGTACAAGTCGGAGACTGCCAAGTGGCGGGCGGTGGCCAATGAAACGGCGGAAATCCATGGCCGCAGACGTCCCGTGTTGGTCGGCACCACAAGTGTGGAAAAGTCGGAAGTGCTCTCCGCCCTGCTGTCGGAGCTGTCCATTCCCCACAACCTGCTGAACGCCAAGCCCGAAAATGTGGAACGGGAGGCGGAAATCATTGCCCAGGCCGGTCGGGCTGGGGCTGTGACCATCGCCACCAACATGGCGGGTCGGGGCACGGACATCATCCTCGGTGGCAACAGCGATTACATGGCGCGTCTGAAGGTGCGGGAAGTGCTCCTGCCCCGCTTGGTGCGGCCCGAGGAGGGCCATGGGGCCCCCCTTCCCTTGCCGCGCGCCGCGGCCAAGGGGGGCGGATTCGCCGGGAATGGGTCCGCCACCCCTGGCTTGGCGCGCGATGGGCGTTCCCTGGGGACCACGCTCTATCCCTGTGAGCTTTCGCCGGACACCGAACAGGCGCTCGTGGCCCTGGCCAGGGAATTGGTGCAGGTGTGGGGGGATCGACAGCTCAGCCTGCTGGAGCTGGAGGATCGCCTGGCTCTCGCGGCGGAAAAAGCTCCCACGGCCGATCCCCAGATTCAGACGATGCGTGATCTGATTCATCGCGTGAAGGCGGAATATGATGGTGTCGTCAAACAGGAAGAGTCTCAGGTGCGAGAGGCGGGTGGCTTGCATGTCATCGGCACCGAGAGACACGAGTCCCGCCGCATTGACAATCAGCTGAGAGGCCGCTCCGGTCGCCAAGGCGATCCTGGCACCACCCGCTTCTTCCTTTCCCTGGATGACAACCTGCTGCGCATCTTTGGTGGTGATCGGGTGGCTGGCCTGATGAATGCGTTCCGGGTGGAAGAAGACATGCCCATCGAATCCAACATGCTGACCCGCTCGCTGGAAGGGGCGCAGAAGAAGGTGGAAACCTATTATTATGATCAACGCAAGGATGTGTTTGAATACGACGAAGTCATGAATAACCAGCGCCGTGCCATTTACGCTGAGCGCAGGCGGGTGTTGGAAGGCCGGGAGCTGAAGCTGCAGGTCTTGGGCTACGGCGAGCGAACCATTGATGACATCGTTGAGGCTTATGTGAATCCGGATCTGCCCTCGGAGGAATGGGATCTGAAGCGGTTGCTGGACAAGGTGAAGGAATTCATCTACCTCCTGGAGGATCTCACTCCTGAGCAGTTGCAGGGGTTGACCATGGAGGAGCTCAAAGCCTTCCTGCAGGAGCAGATGCGCAATGCCTACGACATCAAGGAGGATCAGGTGAACCGGGCCCGTCCGGGGTTGATGCGGGAGGCGGAGCGCTTCTTCATCCTGCAGCAGATTGACACCCTCTGGCGCGAGCATCTTCAATCGATGGAGGCCCTGCGGGAAACGATCAACCTGCGAGCCTATGGCCAGCAACAGCCGATCATTGAATATAAAAATGAAGCCTATGACATGTTCCGTGAGATGATGACGCAAATGCGGCGCAACGTCATCTATTCCATGTTCATGTTCCAGCCCCAGGTGCCGGAACAAGTCACGGTGTAGCGCCGTGGGGGACAGCTTTCCCCTTCTTCTCGACCCTGCGGGCCTAAATCGATTCGCCGAGGAATTCCAGGATCTCCCGGTCGCGGATGTTCTGTGCCGTGCCGGCGCACGTGGCCTTCAGGGGACGACCCGCCGCCACCTCCCGCAGGCAGTCCTGCAGCCGGCTCACTTCCGATTCCAGCTGGTCGATGCGATCCATCAGGTTGCGGATCACCTTTGCCTCCGCATCGGGCAGGGCAGAGTGGGCCAGGGGGTCGATCCGCACCCCGGATTGATGCACCACCCTGCCCGGCACGCCCACCACCGTGCAGTTCGGATCCACATCCCGCAACACCACCGATCCAGCGCCGATCCGTGTGTTCGACCCCACCGTGATCGCCCCCAACACCTTTGCCCCGGCTCCCACCACGACGTTGTCCGCCAAGGTGGGATGACGCTTGCCCTCCTGCTTGCCTGTTCCCCCCAGGGTCACCCCCTGGTAAAGCAGACAGTTGTCGCCGATCACGCTGGTTTCACCGATCACCACGCCCATGCCGTGGTCGATGAACACCCCATGGCCGATCGCGGCTCCGGGATGGATCTCCACCCCCGTGAGCAGGCGCGCTCCCTGGCTCAACAGCCGCGGAAGCAGCGGAATCCTCCAGCGCCAGAGGCGGTGGCTGAAGCGGTGGATCACCAGCGCGTGAAAGCCGGGATAGCAGAGCAGGATCTCCAGACCGCTCCTGGCAGCTGGATCCCGCTCCCGGATCATGGCCAGGTCAGCGGCCATGGCTTTGAAAATGGTGCCGATGGATCGCATCAGACGGCCAGAAGGCCGATTTCCTTGCGCAATTGATCAATCGTGGCACTGCCCAGATAGCTCTGGGCGCAATGCACCACCGGCAGGCGCATCAGCTGGGAACGGTTCTGCCGCAGGGTCTGCTCCACCAGGGGCAGGCTCGGCCTGTCGCACAACACATGGCTGGCGGCCCGCAGCAGGGCCAGCAGACGACTGCCGGTGTCGGGATTCGCCGTCATCACGAGCAACTCATTGCCGCGCATCGAATGGAGGATCACCTCCGCGGCCCGCAGGATTCCGGGGCTGATGCTCACCAAGCCCACGCAACTGCCGGCTCGCAGCTCCTTGAGCAGGTCAAGCTCGTGGCGGAAATCATTGAGATCCACGGGCACGGCGCGGACGCCATGGCGCTGGGCGATCTCCTCCACGGGTTGCAGAAAGTAGCGGCTGGTGACGACCGTGCCCTTGCTGGAACTCTCCAGCACCGCCTCCAGCTCCTCCATCGGCACCACCTCCACGGGCACCTCGAGATTGGGGGTGAGCTCCTCGGCGATCAGCATTGAGGCGCCGATGTCTTCGCGCGGGGTGCTCACCAGCACCCGGGCGCCGCAGCGCAGGCGCCAGTCCACCTCCCGGGTGAGCAGTTCGCGGGCCTGCTGCAGGGTGCAGCCGGCGTTCAGCAGGCCATCGATGCTCTGACGGACCACCCGATCGATGTCGGGCAGGATTTTGGAGCGCAATCCCGGCGGTGGTTTGATTTCCCGCGGCTTCTGCTGGTCGCGCACGTAGATGCCGGAGCCGGCCATGGCCTCCACGACACCGTCGGTTTCCAGTTGCCGGTACACCTTGCTGATCGTGTTGCGGTGCAGCCCCGTCTGCATGGCCAGCTGACGGGTGCTGGGCAAGCGGTGCCCGGGCGGGTAGTGGCGGGCGGCAATGGCGAAGCAGATCTGGTTGTAGAGCTGAGTGGAAGCGGGAATATCGCTCTCTTGCTGGATGTGGAAGCGCACGCGGCTCAGGCCCTGGTTCTCGCGGCCACCCTAAGGAGCTTTTGCCTCCGTGACAATTCCCCCCCTGGCATAGGACCATGTGCCGGTTGCCCCGGGTCCATGGCGGAGAGTTTCAGTGCGTCCTTCCCGGGCCTTCCCCCGGGGGGGGCGATCCGCGCCGACTGGCTGACCCTGGAGCCGGAGCGGGCCGGGGACGTGCCCCTGCGCTGCTGGTGGGCCCAGCCCCGGCACGGGGCCCTGAGGGCGGCCGTGATCGTGTTGCCGGAGATCTTCGGGCTGAATCCCTGGGTGCGCAGTGTGGTCGACCGCCTGGCGGGCCTGGGCTACGGGGCCTTGGCGCTGCCCCTCTTCGCGCGCACCGCGCCGGAGCTCTGCCTGGGGTACGGCCCGGACGACTTTTCGGAGGGCCGCTCCCACAAGGACCGCACGACGACGCCCAACCTGTTGCTGGATGTGGCCCGGGCCCAGCGCTGGCTGCGGGAGCGGCTGCCGGATGGCGGTTCCGGGGCGATCGGTTGCCTGGGCTTCTGTTTCGGTGGCCACGTCGCCCTGCTGGCCTCCGGTTTGGAGGGAATGGCCGCCAGCTGCGTCTGTTACGGGGCCGGGGTGGCGCATGGGCGACCGGGGGGCGGACCGCCCAGCCTGGAGGTGCTGCCCGAGGCCCCGGGCCGCCTGCTTCTTCTTTATGGGCGGCAGGATCCCTTGGTGCCTCCGGCTGACCTGGAGGCCATCGCCAGCGCCGTGGCGCGGGTTCAAGCCGTCAGGGGGGAGGACGCTGCGGCGCTGCGCAGCTTTCCGGCTGGCCATGGTTTCCTTTGCGAGGCCCGGGCGGATTTTCAACCGGAGCAGGCGCAGGAGGCCTGGCCGGCCATCCTTCATTTCTTTGCCAAAACCCTTCCGGCTCCGGCGCCACGCTGATCGCGGCCGGATCACCGGAGAAGGGGCCCGCTGGCCCTCAGGCGTCGCTGGGGGGCGGTGGGCTGGTGCTGCCTGTGACGGGGGCGGAGACGCCATCGCCCCCCGCCGGGGCGCTGGTTTTGCTGGCGGGTGCTTTGGTGGGTTTGGCGGGAGCCGGCGCCTTGCTGGCGGCCTGGCGACGAGGGGAGAGGAACATGATCATGTTGCGGCCTTCGCGCTTGGGCGCCTGCTGAAGCTCGGCGTTCTCCTCCAGGTCTTTGGCCATCCGAAGCAGGAGGGCCTCCGCCAGAGCGGTGTGCTGGATTTCCCGGCCGCGGAAAATCACGGTGCACTTCACCTTGTCGCCCGACTTCAGGAAGCGGCTGGCCTGACCGATCCTGACCTGGTAGTCGTGGGAATCGATCTTGTAACGCATCTTGACCTCCTTGACCTCGGTCTGGTGCGACTTTTTCTTGGCTTCCTTGGCCTTCTTTTCCTGCTCGAACTTGTATTTGCCGTAATCCATCACCCGACAGACGGGCGGATCGGCCTTCTCGCTCACCAGCACCAGATCGAGCTCCCGCTCGCGGGCAACGGCCAGGGCAGCCTCTCGTGTGATCACCCCCAGCTGACTGCCATCAGCGTCAACAACCCGCACGTTGGGGTAGTTGATCCTTTCGTTGATGTTGGGGAGCTCCCGCACGGGAGCACGACGGTCGACGCGGGGGCGGGGAGGCATTCAACAGTGCATATTGCACTTCACCCTAAGCCTTGCCGCGCCTGCCCCAGGGCCGCGACCGCTTTTTGCATCAGATCCTCACCTCGCAGCCAGAGGGGCTGGTGCTGGCGGCGAAACCAGGTGCGCTGGCGCTTGGCGTACTGGCGCGTGCGCTGCTCCGTGCGGGCGATCGCCCGCGCCTCCCCCCACTGGCCCCGCAGCAGCCCGCGGGCCTCGTCGTAGCCGATCGTGTCCAGCAGCGGGCAGGCTTCGCCATGGCGGGCGATCAGGGCCGCGGTCTCCGCCACCAGCCCCTCCGCGTACATCGCCTCCGTACGCAGGCGGATGCGCTCCGGCAGATCCACGGGATCGAGACCCAGCTCCAGCACCGGCCAGGGAGGGGGGACCCGCCCTTGCTGGCTGGACAGGGGTTGGCCCGTGGCGTAGCAAACCTCCAGGCCCCGTTGGGTGCGGCTGGTGTCCGCGGGGGCGATGCGGGCGGCGGCGGTGGGATCGCAGGCGGCCAGCAGGGCATGGCAGAGGGGCTGGCCCAGGGCCTGAAACTGGGCGCGCAGCTCGGGCTGGGGGGGCACGGCGGGAGGCTTGAGGCCCTGCAGCAGCCCTTGCAGATAGAGGCCACTGCCTCCCACCACCAGGGCCAGCCCGCAGCGCTTGAGCTCGGCGGTCACGGCCTCCCGGGCCAAGGGGAGAAACTCCTGCAGGGTCATGGGCTGGTCGGGCGGCCGCAGATCGAGAAGCGCATGGCGCACCCGTCGCCGTTGCTCCGCCGTCGGCTTGGCCGTGCCGATGTCCATGCCGACATAGAGCTGGCGGGCGTCGACGCTGATCACCGCCAGGTCCAGGGTCTCGGCCAGGTCGAGAGCCAGGGCGGTTTTGCCACTGGCGGTGGGCCCCATCAGGGCGATCACCAGGCCGGGCTGATCCGGTTCCCTGAAGGGGGGCGGGGGGATCAAGGTCATGACTCCACTCTGGGGCCGCCCGCCCCCCGCGCTGAAGGCGTGGAGGAGGGGGACGCACCCCCTGTCGGAACGCCCCCGCAGAGGTGGCTGGCTGGCGCGAGGACAGACGAATGGTAGATTGACCTTCGGATTAAGCCGAAATTCCTCCCGCGCCATCGTCCTGGCGCTCGTGCGGCCCTCCCTCTCCGACAGTTCCCTCTGTCGCTTCTCCCTCCCCACCATCCAACCGAGAACCGCCCACGCATGAGCGACTCCACGCGAGTCCAATCCGCCTACGGCGCCGAACAGATCCAAGTTCTGGAAGGTCTGGAACCGGTTCGGAAGCGGCCAGGGATGTACATCGGCACCACCGGACCACGGGGCCTTCACCATCTCGTTTACGAGGTGGTGGACAACTCGGTGGATGAGGCCCTGGCCGGGCACTGTGACGAGATCCTGGTGGTGCTCCATGGCGATGGGTCCGCCAGCGTCACCGACAACGGCCGCGGCATTCCCACGGACATTCACCCGCGCACCGGCAAAAGTGCCCTGGAGACTGTGCTCACGGTGCTGCACGCGGGGGGCAAATTCGGCTCCGGGGGCTACAAGGTGTCCGGTGGCCTCCACGGGGTGGGCATCTCGGTGGTCAATGCCCTGAGCGAATGGGTGGAGGTCACCGTGTTCCGCCAGGAGAAGGAACACCATCAACGCTTCGAGCGGGGCAAACCGATCGGCAGCCTGGCCTCCAAGCCGGCGGCGGATCCCCGGCAGACCGGCACCGCCGTCCGCTTTCTGCCCGACCGCGATATTTTCAGTGGCGGCATTGCGTTCGACTATGGAACCTTGGCTGCCCGCCTGCGGGAGCTGGCCTACCTGAATGGCGGTGTGCGCATCGTGTTCCGGGATGAGCGCGGCTCCGAGGGCGAGGGCGGAGGGCATGAGGAGATCTACCACTATGAGGGCGGCATCAAGGAGTATGTGGCGTATATGAATGCTGAAAAAGATGCCTTGCATCCCGACATCATCTATGTTAATGCCCAGAAGGATGACGTGCAGGTTGAGGCGGCTCTGCAGTGGTGTGTTGATGCTTACTCAGACAACATCTTCGGTTTCGCAAACAATATCCGTACCATTGATGGGGGCACCCACATTGAAGGCCTGAAAACGGTGCTCACCCGCACGCTCAACGCCTTTGCCAAGAAGCGCGGCAAGCGCAAGGAGAGCGACCAGAATCTGGCGGGTGAAAACATCCGCGAAGGTCTCACCGCCGTGCTTTCGGTCAAGGTTCCGGATCCGGAATTCGAGGGGCAGACCAAAACCAAGTTGGGCAATACCGAAGTCAGGGGCATCGTGGACACCCTGGTGGGTGAGGCCCTGGGGGAATACCTGGAATTCCATCCCCAGGTGATCGATCTGATCCTTGAAAAGGCCATTCAGGCCTTCAATGCGGCAGAGGCAGCCCGACGGGCTCGCGAGCTGGTGCGCCGCAAATCCGTTCTGGAAAGCTCGACCCTGCCGGGGAAATTGGCCGATTGCAGCTCGCGGGATCCCTCGGATTCTGAAATTTATATCGTGGAGGGCGACTCCGCCGGTGGCTCGGCCAAGCAGGGCCGGGATCGGCGCTTTCAAGCCATTTTGCCTCTGCGGGGCAAAATCCTCAATATTGAGAAAACGGACGACGCCAAAATCTATAAAAATACCGAAATTCAGGCGCTCATCACGGCCCTGGGATTGGGTATCAAAGGCGAAGAGTTTGACGAGAAGGGTTTGCGTTATCATCGAATTGTAATCATGACCGACGCGGATGTGGACGGCGCCCATATCCGCACCCTGCTGTTGACCTTCTTCTACCGTTATCAGCGAGCGCTGGTGGAAGGGGGCTACATCTATATCGCCTGCCCACCCCTCTATAAAGTTGAACGGGGCAAGAATCATACCTATTGCTATAATGAATCAGATCTTAGAAAGACCCTTGACGGCTTTGGCGAAAAGGCGAATTACAATATTCAGCGGTTTAAGGGCCTGGGTGAAATGATGCCTCAGCAGCTTTGGGAAACCACGATGGATCCCACCACGCGCATGATGAAGCGTGTTGAGATCGAGGACGCGGCGGAGGCCGATCGCATCTTCACCATCCTGATGGGAGACAAGGTGGCTCCTCGCCGGGAATTCATCGAAACCCACAGCGTCGAGCTGGACTTCGCGCAACTGGACATCTGAATGCCAGGCCGTTTCCCCTCCACCAGTCCGCCGCTGATCACCTGGGCCGCCCTGTTGGGCATCGCCCTGTTCGCGCCCGCTGCCCTGCCCGCCGGAGGCGCGGACCGGCGGCTTCCGGAGTTGCGACGGCGGGAATCCCCCCTGGAGCCCCTGCTCAATCCCGACTCCTGCGCCCTGCGGGCTTCTCCCCGGTCCGAGGCTCCCCCGTTGGCCTCTCTGGAGGCTGGCGTGCCTCTGCGGGTGTTGCGCACCTGGATCGAGCCCGGTGGGCGGCGCTGGCTGCATGTTCTGACGCAGAGCGCTGGAGGGCGTGTGTCCCGGGGCTGGCTCCTCGGCTGACCCCCGACCGCTCACCCCATACAATCCAAGCGGTCAGCAGGCGGGGACATGGGGGAAGTGTCCAGCGGGGCTGAGATGTTGACCCAGCATCTCCAGTTGTTGCTGGAGGCTGGTAATTACGACGGCGCCAAGGTGTTGCTCATGCCCGTGCAGCCCGTGGATGGCGCCGAGGCGATCGGTGCCCTGCCCACCACCCTGCAGGCCCTGGCCTTCCGCCTGTTGCCGAAGGACGAGGCGATCGGCGTCTATGAATATCTGGATCCGACCGTGCAGCAGAGCCTGTTGGAGCGGCTGCGCTCCGGCGAGGTGCTGGAGCTTGTCGAGGACATGTCGCCCGATGATCGGGTGCGTCTGTTTGATGAGCTCCCCGCCAAGGTGGTGCGGCGTCTGCTGGCGGAGCTGAGCCCCTCCGAACGCCGCATCACGGCCCAGATGCTGGGCTACGAGTCGGGCACCGCCGGTCGTTTGATGACGACGGAGTTCATCGATCTCAAGGAGTTCCACAAGGCGTCCCAGGCCCTGGAGATCGTCCGCCGCCGCGCCCGCGACACCGAAACCATCTACAGCCTTTACGTCACCGACGCCTCCCGGCACCTGACGGGCATCCTGTCCTTGCGCGATCTGGTGACGGCAGAGCCGGAGGAGCGCTTTGGGGAGGTGATGACCAGGGATGTGGTTCGGGTGACCACGAGCACCGACCAGGAGGAGGTGGCGCGCCTGATCCAGCGCTACGACTTTCTGGCGGTGCCCGTGGTGGATCGGGAGGAGCGCCTGGTGGGCATCGTCACCGTGGACGACGTGATTGATGTGATCCAGCAGGAGGCCACCCGCGACATCTACGCCGCAGGCGCCCTGCAGGCGGGCGATGAGGACGACTACTTCCAGAGCAACCTCTTCACCGTGGCCCGCCGACGGGTGGTGTGGCTCCTGGTGCTGCTGTTGGCCAACACGGGCACCTCCGCCGTGATCGCCTCGGAGGATCAGGTGCTGAAGAAGGTGGTGGTGCTGGCGGCCTTCATCCCCCTGTTGATCGGCACCGGCGGCAACGTGGGCGCCCAGAGTTCCACCGTGGTGATCCGGGGTCTGAGCACCCAGCGCATTCAATCGCTGGGGCCCGCGCTCGCTGTGGGTCGGGAGGCGGTGGCCGGGGCCCTGCTCGGGTTGCTGATGATGCTTGTGGTGGTTCCCTGGGCGGGATATGTCGCCCAAAACTGGGTTGTGGCCTGGGCGGCGGGGATCAGCCTGCTGGGGATCACCACCCTGGCGGCCACAGCGGGGGCCGCCCTGCCCCTCCTGTTCCATCACTTGGGCCTGGACCCGGCTCTGATGTCGGCCCCCTTCATCGCCACGGCGACCGATGTGGCAGGAGTGTTCATCTATTTGCAAACAGCCTCCTGGCTGCTGGAGCGCACCGGACAGACCTGACGCAGGCTGCGTCTCGGCGAGCCGACCGGAAGATGAGAGACATTCACACTTTGTTAGGTTAGGCTTCACACACCGTAAAGATGAGCGTCATGGCCGCCGTCTCTTCTCTGGAGTCTCCCCTCTCCGAGATCGCCTCAGTCCCCCTTGTCCCCGTGTCGGTGCGTGAACTCCCCGCCATGGACGGGGATCTCGTCCGCTCCTACCTGCGCGACATCGGTCGCGTTCCCCTGCTGACCCACGAGCAGGAGATCACCCTCG
>JBKDSZ010000179.1:0-21574 GCA_046340375.1 Cyanobacteriota bacterium
CGGGCCCTACAGCCTGGCCGGGGACGGCACCCTCCGTATCGGCCCGACCGCCAACAATCCCCCCCCTTGGCAACGCAATCTGATGCTGGCGCTGGTGCGCCACAACGGCCAGGTGCTCTCCCGCGAGGCCCTGCTGGTGGAGGTGTGGAGACGGGACCAGGTGAGCGAGGTGAGCATTTCGCGAACGGTGCACGGCCTGCGGCGGATCTTCGCGGAGGGCCCCCTGGGGGCTTCCGTGATCCGCACGATCTACGGCGGGGGCTATCGGCTGGATGTGCCCGTCCGGAGGATCGAGCTCGACCCGGCGGGCGAGGGCCCGGCCCGTGCTGCGGCGTTTCCCTCCGCCCACACCCTCAGCACCTTCGTGGAGGGAATGGTGTGGGCGCGGCAGCGGGATCCCCGTCTGCTGCCGCGGGCGGAACGGCACCTGCGCCAATGCCTGCAGGACGCTCCCGCGTTCACTCCGGCGCGTGTCGCCCTGGCGGCGACGCGCCTGTCCCGCTACCAGTGGGGACTGCTCCCGGCGACGGAGCTGGAGACCGAGCTGGAAGCGCTCCTGACGCCAACGGAGAGCGCTGACAGCATGGCCTCCGAGGTGCTGGCCCTGCGGGTGGAGATGCTGTCTTTGCTGCACTGGCAACCGGATCTGGCGGAAGCCCGCTTTGCCCAGTGGCTGCCCGCCGAGCTGACGGGGGGGACCTCGCTGCACAGCTGGGTGCGCCATCTGATCGCCACCGGCCGGGCGGCCGAGGCCCTGTCCCTGCTGGAGCCCCATCTCAACGGCGACAACCCCGACGGTTGGCTGCTGACGGCTGTGGCCCTCTGGTTTCTTGGTGAGAACAACAAGGCCCGCCGCCATCTGCGGGAGCAGCTCTGCATCGATTCCACCCTCACGGGCTCCCGGCTCATCCTGGCCCTGGTGCTGGCGGATGGGGAGCGGCCTGCCGAGGCCCTGCGGGAGTTGGAGATGTCCGCCATTCCCGCCGATCCGGTCCATGGATTGCAGGCCTTCACCGCCCTGATCCAGGCGCTTTGCGGCAAGACCGCTCCGGCGATGGCGCTGCTGCGAAGCGCGCGTGACGATGCCGCGCAAGCCGCCGTGATGACCAGCATGTGGGGCCTGACCGCCGTGGTGCTGGGACAGGAGGAGTGCGCGGCCAAGCTGCTGGAGCAGGCCGTCGCCCAGCGCTGCGGGCTGGCCCCCTTCGTGCGCCACCTGCCCAGCCTGCGGCGTCATGGGGGCAGCCCCGCCCTGACCCGCTTCCAAGAGGCGTTGACGAAGCGTTTCCACTGCACGGTTTGAGTGTTCGCGCCCGGCGGGGCTGACCGCAATTCGGCCATGCCCCGCTCCTGGTTTCCATGCCCAAGGCCAGCCCAACATCCTGATTCACTGGGGCGATGGCATTGGTGTTGCACGGCGGGCCGGGCGGCCTTCATCACAGGCCAGAGCGTCATCACCGCAGGGTGCCGGTCTTCAGGGTCGGGAGGATGGGCTGACGCGGCATGGGGAGGACAGGGGATTGAGCGTGGAGGAACCCGATACCGGAGGGGTGACCCTCCCTCAACCCGGGAGCGACAGCCAGTGGCGGGGGCTCTCCACGAAGCGCGACAGCGGCGAGGCGCGTCCCGCGCCCTTCCCGAACAGCCAGCCCCCTCCAGGCAACCCCTGCGCGGCGGCAATGGGAAAAACAGCCGCCAAACCAACAGCCAGAGGAAAAACTCAAGTGTATAGATGTAAAGAGATTAAGGGTAAAGAATTAGTCCTGGGGGAGGCAACAGACGCGGAAACCCCTGCTGTCGAGGCGGCTGACCGGGGGGTTCCTGTAGCGATAGGCCGAGCGGCAGTTGCGAGGATTGGTGCGCCATGAGCCGCCGCGCAGCAGCCTTGGCTTGTCGCTGTTCGCTTCAGCATTCAAACCTCCCTCATCGAGCCAGGCGCTGCCATCTGTTGGAGCACCCGCATAGCTGTTGTGCCAATGATCCAGGCACCATTCCCACACATTGCCATGCATGTCCAGCAGGCCCCAGGCATTGGCTGGAAACCTCCCCACAGGTGTCGTCTGTTGGCTTGTCCAACCCTCTGGGCCGTTGGCAGAGGTTCGCTCCGCAGAGCAATTGGCCAGCGCTGTGGTGAGCCGGGACCCAAAATGAAAAGGCGTGGTGGTTCCCGCCCGGCACGCATATTCCCATTGCGCCTCACTCGGCAACGCATAACTCCTACCTGTGCGCTGGCGCAAGCGGCTGCAAAACTCCATCGCGTCGTGCCAGCTCACCCGCTCCACGGGTCGCCGATCCGTATTCGCCTCCCCCTCCACCAGCCAGCGCTCATCCTGTCCTGCTCGGCCTTGAAACCAGGAGGGGTTGGGATCCAGCGCGCGGTTCCACCGCTCCCCCGTCCTCGCCTCCCACCCCGCCACCTCCCGCCACTGGGCCTGGGTGATCGGTGTCTGGCTGAGGAAGAAGCGCTCCAGCCTCACCTCATGCGGGGGGCCTTCATCGTCATGACGCCCCTGTTCCCCTCGCGGAGACCCCATCCAAAAGCGGCCCGCCGGAATCTCAAGGAGCCACAGGCTCCCCTCATTCCCCAACTCCTCCTGGAACCCCTTCACCGACAACCCGCGCCGATCGAGCAACCATTCGCTCCCCTCCCGCCGCAGTTGGGCCGTGGTGATCTCCACAGGGCGGAGGGGCGGGAGAGCGGATGGCGGGTTGGGAGATGGCGTAGCGGGCCGAGGCGGGGCGGCAAAGGGACTCGGCCCCAGCGGTGGCTTGGGGTATTCCGGCACCTCATGCAGGTCGTGCAGCAGCTTCCGGAAGCTCTCTTCGAAGCAGCGGTCGTCGCGAAAGTCCAGCCAGAGCCGCTTGCCCAGGAAGGCTGGAATCGGCGATGCGCTGCCGTTGTCACGCACAATCGGCACAAACTTGATCGTGTCCGTGGCATCGGCCACCTGGCCGGTGACGACCATCCCCTCATACCCCGCGCCGCCCTTCCTTTCCTCCGCCTTGGCCACGTAATTGGCCGTGCACACCAGCAAAACCCTGGCAGCCTCCACGATGCCGCGCTCCATGAAGCGCACCACATCTGCGCCGGCCCGCAGGTCCCATTGGTCGAGAATCACATCAACGCCATTGGCCCGCAACCGTTCCGCCAGCTGACGCACCCAGGCGCGGTGCGCCTCCGAGTCGTGGGAATAGGAGAGGAACACCCGTGGATTCGCGTCAACGCTGTCGCGGGGGGATCCATCGGTTCGGTCGCTGGCGATCGGACTCGGCGCGGTGGCGAATGACTGATCCCAGGATAAAAGCCGCGCGGACCAACAGCCCTGACGCATCGGGGTGAAGGCCTGAATTTGCGCTTTGTTTCACCCCTCCTCCCCCCGCCTGACGCGGCGAGAGGCCTTGCCCATGCTGCGGATGTGTGGGCCCAGCCGCAGCATGTCAAAACACCCCTCCCTGCGCTCGGCGCCACGCCCTTCCGGCGGCCCGGGCGCCAGCCGACCCCGGGCCGCCGCCGCTGCTGCCTGGCTCACGGGCGCGGCCCTGGCCCTGGGCCTCCAGGCGGGGGGAGCGCGGGCCGATGTGCTCTACATCCTCGACACCAAATGCGCCCTCGGGGGGGCGGCCCCCGTCGCCTGCAGGGTGGAGGCCCTCAACGAAGCGGGGGCGACCCTTTACCGCCACACCATCGGCACCCGCGCCAAAACCCTGCGCATCAGCGACCAGCCCGCTCGCTTCACCCTCTGGGACGGAGCCAGCAACAGCTGGAGACCCCTGCGCAACGCCGCCGTGCGGTTCTCGACCAACACCCTGTGCCTCAACGACACAGATCTGTGCGTGGTCAATCCCAACTACCTCAACAGCCTGCTGCAGGAGCGGCCGGATTTCCGCGGCCGGGATCTGGTGCGGGTCCACTTCGCCGCCAACGGGCGGGTGGACATTCTCTGCTACGACACCGGCTGCAACCTGATCAGCGCCCGGCGGGAGGGGAACTGATGGGGCGGCCGTTTCTCCCGCTTCTGGCCGTGGCAACCGCCGCCGTGGTGGCCTGGCCTGCCGCGTCCAGCGGCCTGAAGGCCTCCCTTCTCGCCGAAGGCGACACGCTCCTGGCCCGCGGCGGAGGTGGCGGAGTGCGCGGCGGGGGTTGAGGGGTGCGCGGCGGGGGTTCCGCCCGAACGGGCGTCAGCGGCGGCGGCTCGTTCACCCGGGGCGACCGAAAACCCAGCGGGGGCTTCAGCAGCGGCGATCGCCTCAACCGGGTGGGCAATCCCTCCCTCAACCGACCCGCCACCCGACCGGTCGGCGGCCTGGATCGCCCCGGCGGCGGCCAGCGACGTCCGGATCTCGGCAACCGCTCCATCAACGTCGATCGCGGCAATCGCTCCGTCACCATCAACCGCGACTGGAACCGGGAAGTGAACATCGGCGACATCAACCTCCACCCGGGCTGGGCACGCCCCGGCTGGGGGGTCGCCCGCCCTTGGAACTGGGGCTGGTACGGCGGCTGGAGCAATCCCCCCTGGGGATGGTGGGGCGCCAGGGCCGCAGCCTGGGGCATCGGCACCCTGGCCACGGCAACGATCCTCAACAACGCCGTGAATGACGCTGTGGCCAACGATGTGACTTACATCATGGTGCCCAACAGCGGCTACCAGTTGCAGTTCGGCACGGTTCAGCCCTACGGGAACGGCTCTGTGAGCTTTGTGGTCTCGGCCGACGGCACGAGCTGGCAACTCACGGCGGACTGCAACGCAGGCACCCTCAACGGCAGCGAACCCGCCTCCGCCCAGGAGGCGGAACTGCTCAACGCCGCTTGCCAGGTGGCCTACGGCGAAGCCAACTGACCCGTGCCGCTCCGCCTGATTCGATGAATCTCACCAACGAGCTCGCGAAGGAACGCAACCGGGAAGCGGCGGAACGCACCCTGATGGCCTGGATCCGCACGTCGCTGTCGCTGATCAGCTTCGGCTTCGGTGTCGACAAGGTGATCGGGGCCATCAACCGCAGCCGCTGGGGGGACGCCGCCGGGGCGGACCTCTCCGTGCGGCTCATGGCCATCGCCTTCATCCTCACCGGGATCGGGGCCCTCGCCGCGGCCACCCTGCAGCACAGACGCATCCTCCGGCGGCTCCAGCACGATGACTTCCTCTACCACCAGCACACCTCGCTGGGAACCGCCACCGCCCTGGCCCTGATGGCCATCGGCGCCCTCTGCCTGATCATCCTCCTGCGCGGCGCCGCGCACTGAGGCTCCCGCCATGCTTCCAGCCCTCCAAGATCTGCTCGAACCGCTGGGCTCCGCCACCCGCTTGCTCCTGGAGGCGCTCTCGCTGTTGACCGTGCTCAACGGCCTGCTGGCCCTCACCCGGCTGACGACTGGCAGCTGGCGGTGATCGCCCTGATCCGCACCTTTCTCTACATCTTTCTCGAGCGCGAGATCGAGGCCGAACAACGGTGGGAGGAGGCGACAGCCCAGCGGATCGCCAAAGCCAACCCCTTGCCCAGCCCGCCCCCATGACCCTGGCCAACCTGTTGATCCTTCCCATCAAGGCCAGCCTGATCACGCTGATGATCGCCCTTGGCCTCGGGTTGCGGCCCCACAGGCTGGCCGAGCACCGACAACGCCCCTGGCTGGTGCTGCGGGGCGTGCTGGGATCGTGTGTGCTTGTGCCCCTGGTGGCCCTGGCGCTGCTGAAGCTTCCGGTCAGCCAGTCGATGTCCGCCGGGGCCCGCCTTGGCATCGCCTTGATGGCCCTGTGCCCCAGCGCCCCCCTCACCCTGCGCAAGGCAGGCGTTCAGGGTGGCGATGCCCATCTGGCCGCTGTGCTGCAGGTGGCGGCCGCCCTTGGGGCCGTGGTGTCGGTTCCCCTGCTCAGCGATGTGTTCCGGGCCTCCTTCCCGGTGCAGGGCTGGGCCATCCAACCCGGCCAGGTGGCTTGGCAGGTGGGGCTCGTGCAGGTGCTCCCCCTCGCCGCGGGGGTGCTGCTGGGCCACTGGAGACCGCGGCTGGCTGCCCGCTGGGCGGTCGCCACGCAGAAGGCGGCTTTGCTGATGACCCTGATCGTGGTGGGACTGGTGTTCGGGCTGGTGTTGCCCCAGCTGGTCTCCTTTCTGCGGGCGAACCTCCTGGCCATCGGAGCGATGGTGGCCATGACAACAGCCGCCCTGGGCATCGGCTATGGACTGGGGGGAGGGGAGCCCCAAGGGCGGCTCACCATGGCCCTGGTGACCTCCATGCGCAATCCGGGCCTGGCCCTGCTGCTGGCCGTCACCCACGGCTCCGATGTGCTGGGCCTGAGGCTGGCAATCGTCACCTATCTGCTGGTGACGCTTCTGGTCTCCATCCCCTTTCTCCGCTGGGCCCAACGCCCCATCAGAGCTTGATGGGGCGTTGGGCCCAGCGGAGCCATGGCGGGTCTGGCGCAGCTCACTGGCGGATCTGGCGCAGCACCAGATCCAGGAGCTGGAGCACGGCGGCGGCGGCGGCGGCCACATAGGTGAGGGCTGCGGCATCCAACACCTTCTTCACGCCATCAGCCTCCGCCCGGGTGGTCACGATGCCCGTGCTCGCGAGCACAGCCTTCGCCCGATTGGAGGCATTGAACTCCGTAGGAAGGGTGATCAATTGGAACGCCACCACCGTGGCGAACATTCCGATGCCAATCCACATCAGCAGCGGCGCAACAGCCAGCTGACGCAGCAAGATCCCCGCCATGAAAGGCCAGAACCAGAGCATGCTGCCCAGGTTGCAGAGGGGCACAAGGGCCGACCGCCACACCAGGGGGGCATAACCCACCTTGTCCTGAATGGCGTGACCCGCCTCATGGGCCGCCACGGCAATCGCGGAGATGGATTGTCCGTCGTAGACGTGCGGAGACAAGCGCAACGCCTTGGCGAGCGGGTCGTAGTGGTCGGTGAGGAAGCCTTGATGGCGCTCAATCGTCACGCCCCGCACGCCGGCGCTCCGCAACACCGCCTCGGCGGCCTCAACGCCACGGACGCCCGAGTGAACGCCCACATTGGCAAAACGGATAAACGTGCTCTGCACCCGCCACTGGGCCCAGAGGCTGAAGCCCAGGGCGGGGAGGGTGAACAGCAAAGACTGCGAATCAAAAAACACGGCGGCGCTGCCCGGTAACCCGGCAAAGACTGTGGCATCAGGTTATGGACAATTCCGAGCCGTTGCCTGCCAGCCTGAGGGAGCCCTTGGGCGGATCACCGACGGCAGGCGGAGAGCCGACCCGCCACAAAGCCCAGCCGCCTGTGCCTGGCCTCAGATGGCCAGGAGCGCCTCGACAAACTCATAACTGTTGAAGGGGCGCAGATCCCGGAGGCCTTCTCCGGCCCCGATGAAGCGGATCGGCAAGCCCGCCTCCCGGCACACCGCCAGGGCCACCCCCCCGCGGGAGCTGCCATCCAGCTTGGTGATCACCACCCCGGTGAGGCCCGCAGCCTTGGCGAAGGCCATCGCCTGCCGCAGACCGTTCTGCCCCTGGCTGGCATCGAGCACCAGGAGCGACTCCACCACCGCCTCCGGCGCCAGCTTGTCGACGATGCGGCGCACCTTGCTGAGCTCCTCCATCAAGTTGTGCTTCGTCTGCAGCCGACCGGCCGTGTCGACCAGCACCAACTCCGTTCCGTTCGCCTTGGCGGCGCCGATGGAGTCGTACACCACGGCGGCGGGGTCGGCGTTGGCGCTGGGATTGGCGATGACCGGCACCCCGCTGCGCTCTCCCCAGATCCGCACCTGCTCCACCGCCGCCGCGCGGAACGTGTCGGCCGCGGCGATCAGACAGCTGTAGCCACTGCGGACCGCCAGATTGGCCAGCTTGCCGAGGGTGGTGGTCTTGCCCACCCCGTTCACGCCCACCAGCAGCCAGATGTTGAGACGATCCCGCTCGGGAGCGAGGAGCTCGCGCCCGCTGGCTTGAATGGGTTCCTCCAGCAGCTCGCGCAGCTGCTCCTTCAGGAAACGAAGGCCTTCGCTGGCGTCCACCACCTCCTGGTTGAGGCGGGCTCGCAGAGCTTCGATCACCTGATCGGTGGCCTGAACGCCCACATCCGCCCGCAGCAGGGTGGATTCCAGGTCGTCCAAGACCTCCGGGGTGAGGGGGTCATCGCCGAGCTTCTCCAGCAGCTGGCTGACAAAGCCGCGGCGGGTCTTCTCCAGACCCCGACGCAGCCGGGACAACCAGTCGATCTCCTCCAGCGACACCTGATCCACGCGGCGCCCCTGGGCCGCCAGCACCTCCGCCGACCAGGTGAACGCCTCATCAAACGCTCCCAGGCTGGGCTCCACCTCATCGGCTTCGGCCGCGGCAGCGGGAGGGGCGGCCACCTCCGGCGCGGAACTTGCCATGGCGACCGCCGGCGGGGTGGAGGCCGCCAGGGCCGCGGCCTCCTGCTCGGCCGCCAAAAGCTCCTGTTGCCGCTGCTGGCGCTCCGCCGCCGCCCGCTCCAGAAGCGAGAGGGGCGCGGCGGCCAGGGGCGCGGAAGGGGTGCTCTCGGGTTCAAGGGAGCGTTCGGGCGAACGCTGGGGCTCGGGTTCTGGTGCGGCCTCGACTTGAGGGGAGCTCGCCTGTTCGGAGGCTGGCTCCGGCTCGGTCACGGCCCCGGACGCGGGGGAGGTCGGGGGCTGGGTCTGGAGGGCGGCCTGTTGCTCGGCCTTCAGGCGGGCATAGGCCGCTCGGGCCCAGGCCAGGGCATCGCTGTCGATCCCCGAAGGGCTGGGCGCCGACTCGGCCGAAGCGCCAGCCGCGGGCGGCGAGGCGAGGCTGCCGGCGGGATCGGCGAGGGCTGGCTCGGCAGGATCGGCAGGATCGGCGGGGGCTGGCTCGGCGGAAGCCTCCGCCTCAGGAGTGGAGGGCTCTTCGGCAGGGGAGGGGTCTTCGGCAGAGGAGGGCTCTTCGGCGGCGGCCTCGGCCGATTCCGGCTGCGTCAGCCGACGTTGGAACCAATCAAAACCCATGGCGTGTCAGACCTTCGCGGCGGTGAAGCGACCCAGAACGCCATTGATCATGCGCCGTCCCTGCTCATCGCTGTAACGCTTGGCCAGCTCCACCGCCTCACTGCAAGCCACGGCGGCGGGGGTGCCGAACGGGTCGAGCTCCACAACAGCCAGGCGAAGAATGTCGCGATCAATGCGGGGGAGGCGGGTCAGGCGCCAGCCTTCCATCACTCCGTCGAGGCGGGCATCAATGCTCACCCGATCCCGCAGCACCGCTCGGGCCCGTTCCAAGGCCCCGCGGCGCACGTCCTCCTGATCGGCCAGCATCAACAGCCGAGGAATCTCCAAACTCGCGGACAGGCGATTCAGGGCCTGCTCGGCGCTGGCGATGCCCTGTTGCAGATGCTCCCGCACCCGCGGCTCCTGCCCGTCGCCTCCCTGCTTCAACTCCGCGTCGAGCAGATCCTGTTGGGCCTGGCGCAAGGCCTCCGCGGAGCGATCGAGGCTGTCGCGCACATGATCGGAAAGGGTGGCGAGGGCCTTCTCCAGAAGCCCCAGCAGGGAGGTGTCGGAAGGAACGGCGACGGCTCCGCGATCAGGCAGCTGACCGAGCAGGAGCAGAGCCAGTTCACGGGAGAGGCTGCGGCTCTGCATCAGGACAGCTGGGGGGCACGGAGTTGGGCGAGAAGACTGGAGAAGCTCCTGGTGGAGGGAGCTTCCCGGTCTTCAGGGCTGACAATGCCAGCCGAAATGATGGTGCGGAAGGCGTCTTCAACGCTCAGGTCGATGTCGCGAACGGACTGTTCCGGCACCACCGCATACCAGCCCGTTGTGGGATTGGGCGCGGTGGGAATGAAGACGCTCAGCATGGTCTCCTGAAAATCAGACTGGACAGACGCCCCCGGCAAGCCGGTGACAAAGCCGATCGCGTAGAGACCCTCCCGCGGATATTCCACCAGCACGACCCGACGAAAGCGCGTGGAATTGTCGCGCAAGAACGTTTCCAGGAGCTGCTTGAGGGTTTTGTACACCGAGCCCGCCAAGGGGATGCGGAGCAGGGTGCCCTCGCCAAACTCGAGCAACCAGCGACCCACGATGTTGCGGGCCATCAGACCGATCAAAAGGATCCCCAGCAGAGGAACCAACAGACCAAGGCTGAGATTGATCAGTTCCTGGAGAAGGGGATTGAGCGTGTTGAAGGGGTTGAACTGCTTCGGGATCGAGGTGAGAAACGCCAACACGAAGCGGCTCACCGTGGGTGCCAGCCAGATCGTGGTCGCCAGCGGGATGACCACGAGCAAGCCAGCGATCAGGTCGTTCTTCAGATCCTCCTGAAGGCGCGACCCGAACGGCTGCTGATCTGGTCTGGGACTGGAGGGGACCAAGACCGAGGGGGCAAAGGCAGGACTTAAAGGTAGCTCTGAGCGGGCGCGCTCAAAGGACGCTGCCCAGGCAAAGCAGGGTGAAGGCCACGATCAGGACGATCGCGCCGATGGACGTGCCGTAGCGACGCTGGTTGAGGGTCAGCTGGCCGCCCTGCTGGGCCTGCTTGAACTGATCCTCCATCTGCTGCATCTGACGGTCGACGAACGCACGGGCGGTCTGAAGCTTTTGGGCTTCCGATGCCCCGGGGGGAATCTGGCCGGCGGCCTCCGCCTGGCGCACCAGCTGCTGGAGCACCTGGGGGCTCTTGCTTTGCTCCCGGGCCATTTCCAACTGCCCTTGCTTGGCCGCGATCTGCTGATCCGTCTGTTCCTGGAGCATCCGGTCGCCCCCGAAGACGATGGGCAGGGCCGCCGTCATCAGGACGGCCATCAGACCGCTCAGAATGCACACCGTCCAAAGAAGCCTGGAGCGCCCCCAACCCTCCGGAGCATCCAGGCGGCCGGAGACATACATGAACAGCAAGCCCACCAGGGCCATGGGCGACTCCTTGACCAGCCGCTCCACCAGCAGCTGCCGGAAGGGTTCCCCATTCCAGTCCCACAACGCCAACACGGCGAGCATTTGGAGCAGGGTGAGCACAACGAGCGTGATGCCGATCCAGCGCAAAATGGGACTGAATCGATCGGAGGACGCGATGGCCACGTGGGCTTGCCTGACTTGGGGGACTTTACCGACCCGGCGGAGTTGAATTCTTCATGGAGGCGCGGCGGGCGCTGGCAGAAGCGCTGAAACTCCAGGCTCGCGACCTCGGATTCGATCCCGTGGGCATCGCCGCCGTTCCCGGAGGACCGCGGATGCCTCTTCGCTCGGCGGCACTGGAGCGCTGGTTGGCGGCGGGCCATCAGGCGGGCATGGCCTGGATGGCCGATCCGCGGCGGCGGGCGATCGAATCCCTCCTGCCGGGCGTGCGCAGCGTGGTGGCGGTGGCCCTCAACTATCACGTCGGCGCCAAGCCACAAGCAGGCAGCCTGCGGGTGGCCCGCTACGGCTGGGGCCGGGATTATCACCGCGTCATCGACCAACGCCTGCGGCGCTTGGGTCGCTGGCTGGTGGAACAGGTTCCGGACGGTCGCTGGCGCGCCTGCGTCGACAGCGCGCCCTTGATGGACAAGGCCTGGGCCGAGGAGGCCGGCCTCGGTTGGATCGGCAAGAACGGCAACCTGATCAGCCGGCGCCGGGGCTCCTGGCTCCTGCTGGGACACCTGCTGACCAGCGTGGATCTTCAGGCGGATGTCCCCTCCCCCTCCCTCTGCGGCACCTGTGACCGCTGCCTGACGGCCTGCCCCACCGGCGCCATCACCGAACCCTTCGTGGTGGATGCCAGGCGCTGCATCGCCTACCACACGATTGAAAATCGCGATCCCCGACTGCCGGCCTGGATCACGCCTCACCTGCAGGGATGGGTGGCCGGCTGTGACATCTGTCAGGAGGTGTGCCCGTGGAACCGGGAGGATCTGCCCGTGTCAGACGAGGCGGATCTGCGGCCGAGGCCCTGGTGGCTCGACCTCGACCCCGCGCAGGCGCTCTCCTGGACGGACGCGGAGTGGAACGAACGGCTGCGCGCCTCCGCCTTGCGCCGCATCCAGCCCTGGATGTGGCGCCGCAACATCCAGGCTTTGGTGGATGAAGGCAGTGCCAGTCCCTAAGCTTCAAGCCATCTGTCAAACCTCCGTGGGCCGTCGCCTCAGGCGCTTCCTCCTTCCAACAGTTCTGGGACTCCTCACCTCCCTCGGGAGTCCGGCGATGGCCATGGTTCCCTACGTTTTTCTTCCCTCCCAAAAGGGATTGCAGGAGGCGGGTCTGGGCATCGCCGAGGAAGCGGTGCAAATGCTTCGCCTGGGCCAACCCGAGTACGCGGCCCGCTTGGCGGAGCTCACGGTGCGCCTGCTGCCGAATGACCCCCGAGGCTGGGTGCTGCTGGCGGAAGCCCAGCTGCGGGACAACAACGCCAAGGAAGCTCTGGCCGCCCTGGCCCGCGCCAAAGCCCTCGACCCCCACAACCCGGGCATCTGGTTCGCGGAGGGGGCCCTGGCCCTGCGCAACGGCAAACCATCGGAAGCGCTGGGTCTGATCGAGCGCGGGCTGCGGTTCGACAGTCGCAACGCCGGTGCCTTTTTTGATCTGGGCAATGCCCACATCCTGCTGGATCAACCGGAGCCCGCCCTGCGGGCCTTCGAGCGAGCCGCCGCCCTGCGGGCCAATTTCTGGGAGGCGATCAACAACCAAGGCCTGGTCTTGTTCGAGCGGGGTCAAGATCAGCGGGCGATGGCCCTCTGGCGCAAGGTGCTCAGCATCAAACCCGCCGTGGCCGAATCCTCCCTCGCCCTGGCGGCCGCCCTCCACGCCACCCAACCCACCAGCAAGGACGACTTTTTCCGCCTGGCGGAATCCGCCCTGGCGGATGAGCCCAACTATGTGAACGAGGACTATCAGAAAGAGCAACTCTGGGGGCCAAGGTTGCGAGAAGCCACCCGGCGATTGCTTGCCGAGCCCTCCCTCCGGCCGGCTGTAGATCGCGCCAAGGCCAATGCCACGGGCAGCCAGGGAGCGGAGTGAGCCCCTCGGGGTGACCGCCATCGAATCTGTAGGCTGACTCCCGTCGTCCGCCCCACCCTTTCCAGCACAGGATGGCCGACACTCGCTCAGGCAATCGCAGGGACCAGGGGTCCGACCCCGACAACGATCCGCGCATCGAGCCGATCGCCCTGCACCAGGAGATGCAGCGCTCCTACCTGGAATACGCGATGAGCGTGATCGTCGGGCGAGCCCTGCCCGACGTGCGCGATGGGCTCAAGCCCGTGCAGCGGCGCATTCTTTACGCCATGCACGAGCTCGGGCTGACGCCCGATCGGCCCTACCGCAAATGCGCCCGGGTGGTGGGCGACGTGCTCGGCAAATACCACCCCCATGGCGACCAGGCGGTCTATGACGCCCTGGTGCGGCTGGTGCAGACCTTTTCCAGTCGCCATCCCCTGCTGGATGGCCACGGCAACTTCGGCTCCGTGGACGACGATCCACCGGCGGCCATGCGCTACACCGAAACCCGTCTGGCTCCGATCGCCAACGAGGGCCTCCTCGATGAAATCGGCAATGACACGGTGGCCTTCACCGCCAACTTCGATGGCTCCCAGCAGGAGCCCGTCGTGCTCCCCGCCCAGTTGCCCTTCCTGCTGCTCAACGGCTGCAGCGGCATCGCCGTGGGGATGGCCACCAGCATCCCGCCCCACAACCTCGGCGAGGTGGTCGATGCCCTGATCGCCCTCATCCGCGACCCCGATCTCTCCGATCAGAAGCTGCTGCAGCTGGTTCCCGGCCCGGATTTCCCGACGGGAGGGGAAGTGCTCACGGGAGCCGGCGTGCGCGACACCTATCTCACCGGCCGGGGCAGCATCCCCATGCGCGGCGTGGCCCACATCGAAGAGGTGCAGCCCGGCAAGGGGCGCCATCGGCGCGGTGCCGTGGTGATCACCGAGTTGCCTTATCAGCTCAGCAAGGCGGGTTGGATCGAGAAGCTCGCGGAGATGGTGAACGATGGCAAGATCGCCGGCATCGCCGACATCCGGGATGAAAGCGACCGGGAGGGCATGCGGGTCGTCGTGGAGGTGCGACGCGATGCCGACTCCAACAAGGTGCTGGCGGAGCTGCAGCGGCGCACGGCCCTGCAGAGCAATTTCGGCGCGATCCTGCTGGCCCTTGTCAACGGCCAACCCCAACAGCTGAGCCTGCGCCAGCTGCTGGGGCATTTCCTGGAGTTTCGCGAGCACACGCTCATCCGTCGAACACGCCATGCGCTCAAGCGCTGCGAGGAGCGGCTGGAAGTGGTGGAGGGGCTGATCAAGGCCCTGGCCCGCCTGCAGGACGTGATCGCGATGATCACCGCCGCCAGCGACGCCGCCGCAGCCAAGGCCAGCCTGAAGGTGCATCTCGACCTCAGCGACCGCCAAGCGGACGCGGTGCTGGCCATGCCGCTGCGTCGCCTCACCGGGCTGGAGCGCGACAGCCTCGGGCAGGAGGCCACCGACCTGCGCAAGGAACAAGGGGAGCTGCGCCACCTGCTGGACGATCGCGCCACCCTCCTGAACACGATGGTGCGAGAGCTGCGGCAGCTGCGCAAGCGCTACGCCACCCCGCGGCGCACCCGACTGGTGGAGGGGGGAGACGCAGTGATGGCCCAGCGGGGCGCCGCGGCGCGACCCTCCACTGAGGAACAGCGCCAGCAGGCTCTGGAAGCGCTGCCGGCGGATTCCCGCGTGATCATCCAGGCGGATGGCCTTCTGCGGATCCTCTCCGCCCATCAGTGGAGCCGGATGAAGCCGGAGGAGCTCACGGAAGCCGGTGAGGGCCCGCCGCCGCCGCGCATTCTCCTGCCCGTGGAACCGCCCCCCGCCCTGCTGGCCTTCACCGCCGATGGGCGGGTGGCCCTGGTGCGCTGGGAATTCGCCGCCCAGCAATCGGGGCCGCTGGAGCGGTTCCTGCCGGAGAGCCTGGTGGGGGAAGCGGTGGTGCAGGTGCTGCCCCTGGGAGCCCATCCGCCCAGCAGCCTGGGCCTGCTGAGCAGCGACGGCCGCTTCAAACGCCTGGCCATCGAGGAATTCCAGGACCTGTCCGGCCGAGCTGCCACCGTGCTCAAGCTCAAGGAAGGGGTGACCCTCAAACGGGTCGTGGCGTTCGCGACCAACGATGAGCTGGTGGTGGCCAGCAGCACGGGCCGCCTGTTGCGGCTGGCCGTGAGTGAGGGCAACCTGCCCGTCATGGGTCGCGTCGCCCAGGGGCCCCAGCTCATGCGGCTGCTGCCCGGGGAAGAGGTGGTGGGAGCCGCCAGTGTGCGGAGCGGCGGCGAGGTGCTGCTGGCCAGTCGGCTGGGGCAGTTGAAGAAGCTGCGGGTGGACAGCCTGCGGCTCTGCCAGCGCGGTGATCTCGGCCAGATCGGCCTGCGCTTTCTGCAACGCAGCGATCAGCTGGTCGATCTGCGGGCCGCCGAAGGGCAGATCGTGGGCGTGCGGCTCAGCGGGCGGGAAGGGCGCCATCTGCGCTGGAGCGTGGCCCAACTCGCCAGCGAGGACGGCACCACGACAGGCGTCCAACTCCCCCTGCGGCCCGGCGCGGGAATCGCGGAACTGCAGCCCCTGGTCACGGCAAGCTGAGCCACCTAGGGTTGCCCCCTTCCTGATGGAATTGCCCATGCGTCCGATGCCGCACCTGAACCCCGGGGCTCGTCGGACGGGCCTGCTGGCGGCGACGGCCGCCGTTCTGGCAGGCGTGGGCCTGCTCTGTCTGCCGGGGCAATGCCTCTCCCGGGGGGGGTCCGCTCCGGCCCGACCCGAAGTGGAACGGAACCGGGTGGTGGCCCTGTTGCCCTCCGACGCGGACCTGCCCCGCACAGGCGACGGCCGCCACTACCCGCTGGTTCCGGCGGATGGTCGGAGCCTGGCGGCCCTGCTGGCTTCCCTGGAGGAGGCCATCCGGGCCCCCGACACCCCCGCCGAGGATCTGCCCCGGCTGGGGCACCAGCAGCAGGTGATCTATCGGGTGCTGGCCCACCGCCGCTCCCTGGCGGAAGAGGTGCGGGCCACCCTGCCGAGCCGTTGGCAGCCGGTGTTTGACCACCAGGTGGCGGCACGACGGGAGTTCCTCGCCATGCATCGCGGCCCGCGCACCCTCACCCTGCCCAGCTGGCGGATCATCGCTCCAGAACCGGCGGCCAACCTCCTCCGCTACTACAAGGAAGCCTCCGCGGCCACGGGCATCCCCTGGGAGGTGCTTGCCGCCGTGAACCTCGTCGAGTCGGGCATGGGCCGGCTGGACGGCGTTTCCGTGGCGGGGGCCCGGGGACCGATGCAGTTTCTGCCGAGCACCTGGGCGGAGCCGGGGATCGGCAAGGGCAACATCCGCGATCCGCGAGACGCCATCCATGCCGCGGCCCGCTACCTCGTGCGTCGCGGGGGCCCGGACAACCTCCAACAGGCGCTCTGGGGATACAACAACAGCGAGCACTACGGCAGCGCCGTGCTGCATTACGCCGCCGTGCTGAAAGCTGACCCGGCAGCCTTTCGGGGCTTTTACAACTGGGAGGTGCACTTTGCTTCCGGCGCCGGGGATCTCTGGCTCCCTGTGGGCTACGACCAGCCCCGACCCATCAGCGTGGCGACCTTCCTGAAGCGATCCCCCGCCAGCGCGCCACCCCGTGGCTCCTCCGGGTACTGAAGCCATCGCCATGACACACCACGGCACGCAGACCCCTCGTCGGCACCCCCGCCAGCGGCGCGGTGGCTGGCGCGCGGCGGCCCTGGCGGCCGGGCTGTGGGCTGCAGCGGCCCTGGGGGGGAGTCGGGGCTGGGCCTCCCCCGCCCATCCCCTGATTCCCCTGGCGGAGCCCGCCGGTCAGGACCTGCTGCGGCGCGCCAGCGCCAGCTCCGATCAGGGGCCCCTGGCCCAGTGGTTGGAGACCCAGGCCAACCTGGCCTACTGCGGCGTGGCGAGCGCGGTGATCGCGCTCAACAGCCTGGCGGTGCCCGCTCCGCCGGTGCCGGGCTACGGCCGCTACCGCTTCTGGACCCAGTCGAACATCTTCTCCATCCCCGGCAGCCGAGGTTTCGTGCGTCCGGAGGTGGTGGCGGGGGAGGGGCTGACCCTGGCCCAGCTGCATGGCTGGCTCGCCGGCCACGGCGACCTCGTGGTGGAGCGCTTCCACGGGGATCAGCTGAGCCTGGCCCAGTGGCGCGCCCTGTTGCGCCGCTCCCTTCAGGATCCCCGTGATCGGTTGCTGGTCAACTACCTGCGCTCCGCCCTGGGGCAGGAGGGCGGGGGGCACATCTCTCCGGTGGCCGCCTACGACGCGGGCAGCGACCAGGTGCTGATCCTGGATGTGGCGCGCTATCGCTACCCCGCAGTCTGGGTGAGCGCCGAAGACCTGTGGCGGGCGATGCGCACCACGGACGCAAGCTCCGGCCGCAGCCGGGGCCTGCTCCTCATTCATCGCCGTCCGGCTGCCTGACCACCCGCTCCAGCCAGCTCTCGATCCGCTGGCTGAAGGACGCCACCGAATGGTGGCGCTCAAACCACGCGCGGCAGGCGTCGCGGGGCACCGCCAGGGCCCGGCTCACGGCCTGCTGCAGGGACTGGAGATCATCCGCGGACGCCAGGGCGCCGTTGCGCCCCTCCCGCACCAGCTCCCCCGGACCACCGCGGGCATAGGCCGCCACGAGAACGCCGCAGGCCATGGCTTCCACGACCACATTTCCGAAGGCTTCATTCCACTTGGGGGTGTTGAGCAACACCTGGCAGGCGCCCAGCTCCGCCTGAAAGGTTGCCGTGGGCAGAAAACCCCGCCATTGCAGGGTGCCGGGGGGCACGGAAGCCTCCACGGCCCGGGCATAGGCGTCGTCTTCCCGCAGGCCCCACACCCGCAGGGGAAGCCCCAGGCGGTGCGCCACTCGCGCCGCATCCTCCAGGCCCTTTTCGGGAGCGATGCGCCCCGCCCAACCCAACACCGGCTCGGGATGGGCCGCAAAGGCATAGACCCCGGGATCAAATCCATTCCCCACCAGCACGGGGGCCTCCGGCAGCTGAAAATCAGCCGCCTGGGCCGCAGTGTGAAACGCCAGGCGCTCGGGGCGCCAGCGGGCCACCGCCTCGATCACCGCATCCATGGCCTCCGCCACCGACCCCATGCTCACGAGGTGGGCCACCGGCATGGCGATGTGGGGGGTGAGCCAGAAGGGCAGCCAGTCGTACGCCAGATTGAGCACCACGTCGAAGCGATCCCGCTCGGCCAGGGCCCGCTCCCAGAGCCGCGGCAGCAGGGCATCGGCGGGAATCTCCACCGGGGTGGACCGGGGGCGGTGCTGCCAGCTCGGCTGCCCCACCCCGGTGGCGGTGAGCAGCTCCGCTTTGGCGCAGGAGGGCGGCAGCAAGGATCCGGCCGCGGCGAGCACGGCCACCCGATGGCCCCGCGCCAGGAGGCCTGCCACCAGGCCGATCGCCGTCACCTCCACCCCACCGCCCCGCCCGCTGCCCAGGGCCCCCACCGGGGTGCTCACCACCAACACCCGCATCACCGCGCCACCCGCACAGAAGAATCAGCATGCCTGCTCACAGGGGAGCGACGCCGGGTTGCCTGCGTAGGTAGGAGAACGATCGGGGAGCGGCTGTGGATTCGTTGACGGTGGAGGACTTCCTGGCGGATGGCTTCGCCGTGCTCCATCACCTGGCCACCTTTCTGGAGAGGGATCCGGCGGAGCTGCGGCAGCGCTTGCCGAGCAGCGCTTCGGATCTGGCCGCTCTCCATCCCGGAGCCTTCGATCCGCTGACGGTTGAAGCCTTCTACGAAGACACCGTCGGCGACGCCCACCTGCTGGACCTGGCGGCCTGGCACCTCGGAAGCGCCGCCTACATCGCGGACACACTGCGCCTGCAGGCCCGGTTCGCCCGGGGGCAGGTGCTGGATTTCGGCGGCGGCATCGGCACCCATGCCCTGGCCGCCGCGGCCCTGGCCGAGGTGGAGCGGGTGTGGTTTGTCGACCTGAATCCCCAGAACCGCGCCTTCGTGAGCTGGCGTGCCGCCCGGCTGGGTCTGGCGGATCGCCTGACCTGCCATCGCGATCTCAGCGATCCAAGCTTGCCGGCTGTGTTTGACACCATCGTCTGCCTGGATGTGCTCGAACACCTGAAGGATCCAGCGGGTCAGCTGGAGGTGTTTCGCGAACGTCTGCACGCCGAGGGCCATGCCCTGCTGAACTGGTATTTCTTCCGCGGCTTTGCGGGCGAATATCCCTTCCACGTCGATGATCCCGCCCTGGTGGAGAGCTTTTTCCGCACCTTGCAGAGTCGCTTTCTGGAGGTGTTTCACCCCTGGCTGATCACCACCCGGGCCGAACGGCCGCTGCCGGGCTGAGGCCGCCGCGCCCCAACCCGGGAAGAATCAGGACGGAGCCGCAACGGCCAACCCGGCGGGCTCCAGCATGAGCTTGCTGCTCTTGAGCTGTTCATCCATCGCGATCGGGTAGGCACCATCGAAACAGGCGGTGCAGAAATGGGCGGAGTGGGTCTGGGCCGCCTCCACCATGCCCTCCTTGCTGAGATAAGCCAGGGAATCGACGCCGAGGTGATGCTCAATCTCCGCCAGGCTGAGCCGGGCAGCGATCAGGTGATCCTGGGTGTCGGTGTCGATGCCGTAGAAGCACGGGTGGGTGACGGGGGGAGAACTGATGCGCATGTGGACTTCCGTGGCGCCGGCATCCCGCAGGGCTTGAACCAGCTTGCGGCTGGTGGTGCCCCGCACGATCGAATCATCAATCACCACCACCCGCTTGCCAGACAGCACATCAGGGAGGGGATTGAGCTTGACACGAATGCCCGCCTCCCGCATGGCCTGGGTGGGCTGGATGAAGGTGCGGCCAACATAGCGATTTTTGATCAATCCATCGCCGAAGGGAATACCGCTCACCTGGGAGAAACCAATCGCAGCCGGAATACCGGAATCCGGCACACCGATAACAATGTCTGCTTCCACGGGCGATTCTTTGGCCAGAACCTCACCGATGCGCACACGATAGCTGTAAAGCGACTCTCCGAAGAAACGGCTGTCGGGTCGGGCAAAGTAGATCATTTCAAACACGCACAGCCTGGGCGGCTCCTCATGCCAGCACTGCCGATCGGGAATGGGATCCCCCGGGCGAAAATGCACGATCTCCCCGGGTTGCACATCATCGGCATAGGCTGCGCCGATGATGTCGAGACCACAGGTTTCACTGCTGGCCACCCACTGGCCCTGATCCGAATCCCCGAGGCGGCCATAGACCAAGGGGCGGATGCCATGGCCGTCACGAAGGGCAAACAGCCCCTCCGGCGTGCCGATCAACAGGCTGAAGGCCCCCCGGCAGCGGCCCGCAGCCGTGCGGATCGCCTGGTTCCACCCCATGCCGGCATCCACGGCCTGCTGCAGGGCGAAGGCGATCAGTTCCGAATCGGTGGTGGAGGTGAATTCGTCCGCCAGATGCTCCAGCGCTCGGCGCAACTCGGCGGCGTTGACCAGATTGCCGTTGTGCGCCAGGGCAAAGGGTCCGAGCCGGGTCTGCAACACCACGGGCTGGGCATTGCAGACTTTGCTGCTGCCCGTTGTGGAATACCGGTTGTGCCCGATCGCCAGGTCTCCCGGCATGCGATCCAGCACCTGTTGGTCGAACACCTGGCTGACCAGGCCCATGTCTTTGTGCAGCCGCACCTTGGCGCCTTCAAACACCGCGATGCCAGCGGATTCCTGACCCCGGTGCTGCAGGGCGTAGAGGCCGAAGTAGGTGAGATTGGACACCGGTTGGCCGGCGGCCATCACGGCGAAGACGCCACAAGCCTCCTCCGGTTTGTCCGGGCGATCCGCTCGATCGTCCCGATCAAGCGATGGCTCCGGGCGAGGCGCGCCCGATGGGAGCCGCCCATCAGCGGCGGAAGGGAGAGATGTCAGGGAACCCGGGGAGCCGAAGGGCGGGAAGGGGGTCACGAAACGGGAATCACCGTCGCGGACACCCCCATCCTGACGCATCACCGCTCAGGCGGGGGCCCCGCCTGACGCATCCGCCGGGGAAGGGCCTGCTCGTAAACCTCCCGCAGCTGGCAGACCGGCAGCTGCAAGAGCATCGCGTCCCCCGCCTGGATCACCAGATCCGCGCTGGCCGTCACCTGCCCCAGGCGCGTGGCGGGCAGCGCCTCCCCGGCCGCTGTGGCGGCACCGGCGAGGCGCTCCCGCCAGGCCTCCTCCCGCTCCAGAGGAACACCCACGAGCACCCGCGCGCCGCCCTCCGCGAACAGGCGCCGATCCCAACGCCCTCCCGTGGCGGGCAGCGCCACCCGGGCCCCCAGGCCGGAAGCCATGGACGCCTCCGCCAGGGCGACCGCCAGGCCGCCATCACTGAGGTCGTGGGCGGAGGCCACCAGCTCCGCCGCGATGGCCTCCCGCAGGAGGGCCTGCACCCGTTGTTCCAACGCCAGATCGACCTGAGGGGGACGGCCGCTGAGGAGGCCGTGGATCACGCCTTGATAGCTGCTGCCCGCCAAGCCCACACGCTCGTCGCCCTCCTCCTCCGGGGGCACGCCGAGCAGCCAGATGGCATCCGTGGCCTGACGCCAGGCCAGCCCTCGCACGTGGGCCAGATCCGCCACCAGACCCACCATGCCCACCACCGGCGTGGG
>JBKDSZ010000180.1:0-15012 GCA_046340375.1 Cyanobacteriota bacterium
GTCATCGATTCTATCTCAGCGGGTCTAAAAGGCGTTACTGCGGACGTTTGTTGGCATCGATGATGCGATACACCACCTCGCTGATGGTGAGGCCAATTGGCAGCTCGCCTGCAAACGCCGAGCCGAGAACATGCCGGAAGAACTTATTCTGCACGAGCCGATATTGCGAATCAGAAAGGGGGATGGAGCCCTCTTGTCGGACCAATCGCGAGGCGTTATTGAGATAATAATTGACAAAGTATTGCAGGCTTGGATTTTCGGAAAGCAGGCGGGCGTTCACATAGATGAACATCGGACGGGACAGGGGCTGATACGTCTCGTTCTGCACGGTTTTTTCTGTGGGCAACACCCTCCCCCTTGGCCCAACGATAGCGACTGCGCGCAACTTGCTGGGATTATTCCTATAGTAGGCAAATCCGAAATAGCCCATAGCATTGACATTTTTAGCCACGCCATTCACAAGGATATTGTCGTCCTCGCTGCTGACAGCATCCCGGCGAGCATTGCCCTGTTCGCCAGTGATGGCTTTTGTAAAGTAGTCGAACGTGCCCGAATCTTGCCCAGGGCTGAACAGCTTGATCGGCCGTACTGGCCAGCTGGGGCGCACCTGATTCCAGAGCGTCACGGTCTTTTCCGCCGAGCGCGACCACAAGGTCTTCAATTCGGGCAGCGTGATGTCGCGCACCCAGGTGTTGGCAGAATTCACCGCCACTGTGATCGCGTCAAAGCCGATGGGCAGTTCATAAAAGGTCACCCCGGCTGCCTTGCAGGCACTCAGCTCCTTGGAGCTGATCGGTCGGGAGGCGTTGCTGATGGCTGTGTTGCCCGCGCAGAAGTCGCGAAAGCCGCCGCCGGTGCCGTTTTCCACCACTGGCTTCCAGGTGGCCCCCCGCCCCTGGCCGGTCTTCGCAAACCCCTCCAGCGCCAACGCCGTGATGGGGCCCACCGTGCTGGAGCCACTGCTCCGTAGGACCGCGTTCCGCTGTGCCCTGGCAGCTGGCATCCCGCCGATCGAACCCAGCCAGAGTCCTCCCGTCAGCAGCAAGAGAGACGCGCTCCTCAAGCGCCTTGCTGGCCGCCCCCGTCCCGCCGCGCGTCGCGCTCCCCAAGATTTCACAGTCGCTCCACTGGCTGTTCGGACCATGACACCTTTGCCGTCGTCATTGATCTTCCCGGAAAGCTGTGAACACGGTCGTTAAAAGCGCTTTAAGACCCTCCACTCCCTTGCCCCTGCATCCCGGAGCCTGCACGCAGAGCAAGGGAACCGTTACCCCCAATCCGGCGCGGCTCGCCCGACGGGGAGGGTGATCGGAAGACGCGATGCAGGCAGCAGCGCCCCCCCATTCCCTCGCTCCCGGAGCTCCGCTCCAAGCTCACCACCCTCTGATCACTGGCGCTCATCCTCCGGCGCTAAATCTCTGCGGCAGCCCGCTCCACCAGGCGCCGAGCGATGGCCTGCACACCGGTGTGTTGGTAGGTGTCGGTGAAGGCATCAAGGAAGGTGGCGAACTGGTCGAAACCGCCTTGCCAGGGACCCAGGGTGCTCTCCAGGGCCCGCACCGCCTTCTGCGCCGTCAGGCCCAAACCGCTGGTGAAGTCGCCCGCCCAGCCCAGCCAGGTGTCGACCCCCTGTCGCAAGAAGTTCAGATGGGCCTCGTCACCCCGGCCCGGGATCAGGGAAGCCATGCCGGCATAGGCCGGCAGCTGCCGCAGGTCCTTCTGCCCCACCCGCCCCAGCAGCGCGTCCAGCCGCTTCAGGGCGTCATCGCCCAGGGGCAGGAGGGCATCGAAGCAGACCATCGCCGCCATGCGCACGCTGGCTTCGCCGGTGTACTCCCGCAGGGAGGCGGCGAAATCCCCGAAGCTGTTGCCCGGCAGACCGTTCACTTGGGTGAAGGCCAGCATCTCGGCGCCCACCTTCAGGCTCAGGTCCACCGCCTGGAGGGTCTCACTGGCGGGGGTGAGCTGGGCCATCTGTTTCACCAGCGGCAGCGCACCGGCCACGTTCGCCAGCACCCGCAATCCGCCCCCGGCCTTCTGGGACCGGTTCACGGCGTCGTAGAGACTCATGGCACGGCTGTAGCCCTCATGGCGCGCGCGGCTGAGGGTGTCAGCGCGGGCCCGCACCCGGGCGATCAGCAGCGGATCGTTGCTGCCCATTACATCGGCGATCAGCGCATCGGCGCTGGTGACATTGCGCCACCCCCCCGGCACCAGCGTGCTCACCCCCTTCAGGGCCAGCACGGTGAGGTTGCGCTTCGGCAGACGGTCCAGACGTTCGAGGATGGTGCTCATGCGGCGGGCTCCAGAACCGGGGTGGACGTTTCAGCGGCTTTCTCCTGCGGGCGGCTGGGGGCCGGGATGGGAACCGGTTGCCCCTGGCTGGGGGAGAGGGCGCCGGAGCGCCGGGCCGCGGGATTGAAGGCCGCCAGACCCGGCAGATCGAAGGCTTCCAGCAGGGCGTGGCGTTGCTCCTGATCCAGGCCGGCACCCTGGCCGATCACCTTCACCTGAAACCGATCCGCCACGAGCAACGCGCTGGCTTGGGGGCCCTGCTCCACCAGCGGCCAGCTCCGCAGCCGCTGGCGGGCGCCGCTGAACTTCTCGCGGGCTTCGGGCGCGGTGATCACATCGGCGATGGAAAGCAGGGCCCGGGTGCTGTCGCCCGCCTTCAGGCGCGCTTGACTGAAGCCCCGTTTCTCCTGGGTGAAGATCAAGTCCTCCCCGGTCTGGGGTTGGGGGAAAAGACGGTTGAAGGCCGAACCGTTGACCACTTCGCTGGTGGGAACATCAGCCACCGTGCCCCCGGGCAACCAGGAGCGGAAGGGCAGAAACAGAAACGCGCCGAGGAGCAGGCCTGCAACAAGGACCAAACCGAGCACCCAGCGCAAGGTGCGGGACATGAACAGGAGAGGGCGACTGACGCCTTGCTAGCAAGACTTCGGCGCCCTGCCTGCGGCCGTCTCGGCAAACCGGGCCCCTAAAGGCCGACCAGCTTCAGCGACAGGTCCCATACACGTTGGGCCGTGGCGGGATCCGTGGCTTTGGCTGAGAGTTCCTGACGGAAAGGTTCGCCGTCTTTCCGCTGCCGGTTGCCCCAGCTCCAGTGCACGCCGGAAACAGCAAAGGCCGGCTCACTCACCACATCCGCCACCCGTTGCCCCGCCAGGGCCTGACTCACATAGCCGCCGGTGATGGTTTTCTGAAACCAGGGAAAGATCGTCTGAAACGCTTTCGGCGTGTAGCGAAACAGGGGGGTGTCAGCCACGCAGCCGGGGTAGAGCGATGCGAAGACGATGCCCGTGGACGCATGGAGGCGCCGATGCAGCTCTTGGGTGGTGATCATGTTGCAAAGCTTGCTGTCCTTGTAGGCCTTGCCAGGCTTGAACGGTTTGCCATCGGCCATGCTGATCGGCGCCTGGAAGCCTGCAGCGAATCCGGCCAGCGTCCCCAGGTCCGCCGGCGCGGGAATGGGAATCTTGCCGCCCAGCTCCTTGGAGTTGGCCGTCACCGTGCCCAGCACCACCAGCCGACGGGACGGATGGGTGGAGCGCTCCAGATCACCCAGCAGAAGGTGAATCAACAGAACGTGGGCCAGATGGTTGGTGGCCATCGAGAGCTCGTAACCCTGGGGGGAGCGCCGAGGCTCCTTCAGCCGCGGCAGGTAGACCGCTGCGTTGATCACCAGGGCATCCAGGGACAAGCCGGTGCCATGGAAGGCGTCCACCAGCTCCCTCACGCTGTTCAGATCCCCCAGATCCACCCGCAGATGGGTGACCGCCTCGTCGGGGATGGCCAGGGCGGCCTGGGCACGACGCGCCTTCTCCGTATCGCGGCAAGCCATGACCACATGCCAGCCGCGATCGGCGAGGGCTTTGCTGGCAAACAACCCCACACCCGAGGAGGCACCGGTGATCAGCACAGTGCCAGGGGCCGAATCAGGAACGCCGCCGACGCCTTCGGTGCTGATCATGGACTGAGAGAGGACAAAAGCTGCCCCAACTTACGGGCCCGCCAGGGGGACCGGGTCAGGGGCGCGCGAGACGGGCGGGCGGGGTTTGCATGGCCAGGGCGGGACGATCCTGGAGCGGATCCGTCGTCTGCCAGACCACCCGCAAACGATTCGGGGCAATCCACTGGCTCTGCTCCCGGATCAACTTCTGCTCGCCGGCCACCATGAAAAGTTGATCAAACCGGTCGCGGGCCTTGGCCAGCTGAGCCTGCTCGATCTCCAAAACCGCCGACAGCTCCGCTTGACGCTCCATCCGTGCCTGATACGCCCCGGCCAAACGGCACAGACTCACACCCGCCATCACCACCAGCCCCAGCTTCACCGACAGACCGATCACACTGCACACCAGCTCCCGACGCTCCTCGTTGAGGGACACGATCTCAGCGCCAGTGGAGACCGCCACGCGGGGGGATGGGTTGGTGCGCGGGGGGCGGGAGACCGGCGCGTTGCCACGGGCTCGATTGCGTCCCCTGTTGGCAGGCCCTCCTCCCGTGGAGGCCCCCCCTCGGGAGCGGGAGGGGCTGGCGGGGGGGTTGCGGGGGGTGGAGGAGCGCACCGGGCCGAGAGGAGGAAGAACCCGCTTCTAGCGTTGAAACGTCCCCTTGCCAAGGGGTCCGTCTCCAATCCGCCCTCAGGCCTTGTACAGGCTGAAGGACAGACGCACGGCCAGCACGCCCGCATGGGCGGCCACCACCAGAGCGATCAAGATTTCCGTCTGGGTGATCATGGTCATCGGCAGGTGAACCGCCCCATTCTTCGCTGTTCTCCCGCTACGGTCCAGCTCTGTCGCCGGCCCTGTCACAGCTCTTGATGGCTCACCCCCCCGCCCTCGTGACGGTCAGCGCCGCCCAGATCTCCTCCCTCGACCTTTCCCCGCTCTCCCCCCTCCAGGCCCAGCCCCTGGCGGACCTCCTCCCCCTGAGCGGCCAGGTGGACCTCCAGCTCGCATGGCCAACGCCTCCGGAGGACCCGCGGGAGCTCTCGGAAATCCCGGAGGTGCGCCTCTGGTGCCTGCGGGCCGATGCGGAATTTCCCTGGTTGCCCCTCCTCCTGGAACGCTCGGGCGGCACCCTCTCGCGCCATGTCGCCATGCTTCTGCCCCATCGGTTCAGCCGCACCGAAGGTCTGCAGTTCGCGCCCGACAGCCTGGAGCTGTGGATCAGCCACCGGCTCTTCCAGCTGGAGGCCCTCGCCAGGGCTGCGGGGCTGGACTGCCGTCAGGGGCTTGGCCAGATGGCCGCCGTGCTCGGCTACGAGCTGGACCCCGGGTTCTGGACCTTCGCCCCCCGGGGCTGAGGGGATGGCCTCCCGCCTGCGCTCCCTTCCGACCCGCACCTTGCCAGGGGCCTGGCAAATGGCCCTGGATGCCTGGCTGCTGGAAGCACGCGTGAGCGGCGAGCGGTCGGGGCCCCTGCTGCGGTTGTATCGCTGGAGCGAGCCCACCCTCTCCCTGGGCAAACATCAAAAGGGTTTGGCGGAGCACTGGCTGCGGTTGGTTCAGGAGGGACGCCTCGCCCTGGTGCGGCGCCCCAGCGGCGGAGGCGCCGTACTTCATGGCGGCGATCTGACCTATGCCCTCCTCTGGCCCGATCCGCCTCGCCAGCGGCGGGAGGCCTACCGGCTCTGCTGCGGTTGGCTGCGGGAGGCCTTCGCGGCCTTGGACCAGCCCCTGGAGTTCGGCGCCGCGCCAGCCCGCGCGGATCAACCCCATTGTTTCGCCAGCAGCACGGCCGCCGATCTGGTGCACCCGGGCGGCGCGAAGCGCATCGGCAGCGCCCAGCTCTGGCGCGGCGGTTGCCTGCTCCAACACGGCAGTGTGCTCCTGGAGCCCAATGAGGCCCTCTGGCGGGCCGTGTTCGATGAGCCCCCCCCGGTGCTCCCGCCCCTTCGCCTGAAGGGGGCGGAACTGGAGGCCCATCTGCTGGCGGCGGCCCTGCGCTGGCTCCCTTTCCCGGACTCCACCCCTGCGGAGCGAGAGCCCACCGGGGCCACCCTTCTGCCGGAGTCGCTCACAGCTGACGACTGGCAGGCGATCGCCGCCACGCTGAAGGCTTATCAGGTGGGAGGAGAGGCCGGTGCGGCCCCAGCGGCGGTCTCAGCCGCGGCCCTGGCCGCCGATCCCAGGGACAGCCCCAGAGGGTAGGCGTTCTGCTGGCGGGCTTTCGCCAGGAAGGGCTCAGGCACGCGCACACCCAGCCGGGCCAGCACCGCCTCCCCCAGATCCGGACGATCCACTGTGCCGCTTGGAAGGCCCGCTGGGCTCAACACGAGCAGCCGACCCTGCTCACCCTCCTCCAGCGCGAGCACCGCTTGCCAAAGGGGGGCGCTTTCCGAGATGGAGGGCAGGCTGCTCAGGGGCCGCATGTGGTCACGCACCCGGTCCTCATCCCAGCGCTGCACCGGCAACTCCCGCAGGGGTTGGTCATCGATCACGCCGATCCAACGGCCCCGGTCGCACACCAGGAGCCAATCGGCCGGGGTGGCCTCCACGCCCGAAGTCCCTGTCCCGGCTCCACTGGTGGAGGGAGCGGTCGCGGCGCTCCGGGGGGCCGGGGTGAGCCGCAAGCGGCTCACGGCTCGGAGCCGCTCGTCAGCCTCCAGCACGCGGAACCGACGTTTCGCCACATCCCGGGTCCGCATCTCCGAGAGGAGCCGCTGGAGCCGCGAGCGCTGCTGCTCGCCCAGGGCGACCCCCAATCCGAGCCAGCCCAGCAGGAGCAGCCGGATCCCCAGCCAGCGGGACCCCTGCAGGGTGAGCAGCACCCCCAGGCCCAGGGCCAGCAGGGAGAGGACCCGCCCGAGAGCATTGGCCACGTCGATGCCCCGCTGCTGGTTTCCTGTCAGCTGCCAGACGATCGCCTTCACGATGCGACCCCCATCCAGCGGCAAGCCCGGCAGCAGGTTGAACAGCGCGAGCATCAGATTCAGGCCCCCGAGGTTTTCGGCCATCTGTCCCAGGGCTGGGGAGAGATGGGCCGCTCTGTGGCGGATCCCCAACAGGGCCACCCCAAGCACCAGGCTCACAGCCGGTCCGGCGGCCGCGATCAGGAATTCCCCGCGTGCCGTGCGGCATTCCGACTCCGTGTTGGCGACGCCCCCCAGGAAAAACAAGGTGATGCTGCGCACCTTGACCCCCTGGCTGAGGGCCGTGAACGAATGGCCGAACTCATGGAGCAGCACAGAGAGATAGAGAAGCAAAACGGTGCCCAGGGCAATCGCCCAAACCAGGATCCCGCTGGTTTCGGGGGCGAGAGAGCTCTGGTAGTCGCGCTCAAAGACGGAGGTCAGCAAGACCAGCACCAGAAACCAGGTGGGGTGAACACGCAGGGAGATGCCGCAAATTCGCATGAACTCCCAACCTTGACCCACTGCCCGTGCCGCGCAAAGGAATCAGGGTAAGTCTTTGATCCTAGAAAGGAGAGGTTTGCTCCTGGTCCGACCGTGATGGAGTCCGCCACGACCACGGGAACCAGCCGCGCGGGCCGCACGCGGCTGAAGATCTGTGGCCTGCGGGATCCTCGCCAGGCTTCCGCCATCGCGGCCATGGGGGTGGATGCCATCGGGGTGGTGGCCGTGCCCTCCTCTCCGCGTTTCCTCGCCGTCGACGACCGCCTGCCGTTGTTTGCGGCAGCCCGCGAGGCCCATGAGAGCCTTCTGGGAGTGGTGGTGACCGCCGATCCGGAGGATCGGGAGCTGCCCACCCTCCTGGCCGGCCATGGCCATCAGGTGGTACAACTGCACGGAGGAGAAAGCGTGGAACGCTGCCGCGATCTCCGGAGCAAGCTGGGGCCGGAGATGCGGATCTGGAAGGCCCTGCGGGTGCGCCGCAAGGCGGATCTGGAGAGCGCTCGGGCCTATGCCGATGTCGTGGATGCCCTCCTGCTGGATGCCTGGGTGCCGGATCAGCTGGGGGGAACAGGCCGGGCGATTCCGCTCGACTGGCTGGAGGGATTCCGGCCGTCGCTTCCCTGGTGGCTCGCAGGTGGTCTCACACCACAAAGTGTGGCTCCGGCGATCCAGGCCTGTCATCCCAACGGGGTGGACGTCTCCAGCGGCGTGGAGGACCGACCGGGGTGGAAAAACCTGGAGCGGGTGCGGGAACTGGTGGAACAGCTGACCACGATGGGTTGAGGCCGGGGGGGAACGCCCTCCTCAGCCCAACAGCGATTCCTGCTGCTTGACGAGCTCGAAGAATTCCTGCTTCAAGCTTGCATCATGGCGGAAGTCACCACGCACAACAGAGTTGATCATGCTGGTCTGCAACTCCTTCACGCCGCGCCATTTCATGCAGTAGTGCTGGGCCTTCACAAGAATGGCCAGACCTTTGGGCTCGCAGAGGCGCTCGATCTCGTCGGCGAGAATGATCACAGCTTCTTCTTGAATATGAGGCCTGGAAAACACCCAATCCGCCACCCTTGAAAACTTCGACAAGCCGATGACTCGTTCACCTGGCTTGATACCAATCCAGCAATTGCCGAGAATCGGAACTAGGTGGTGGGAACAGGCGGAGCGAACCGTGATGGGACCCACGGTATAAATCTCATCGAGATTTTTAACGTTGGGAAAACTGGCGATCTTCGGCTGTTGATGATAGCGGCCCTTGAAGACCTCATGCAAGTACATGCGCGCCACTCGCTCGGCGGTTTCCTCCGTGTTGTGATCATTGTCAATGTCGATCACCAGGCTTCTCAGGAGATCGCGCACCTTGTCCGTGACCTCCTTTTCCAGCGCCTCGAGATCGCCTTCTCGCAGGAAAGGGGCGATATTGTCGTTGGCAAAATAGGGAACTTCAGCCAGATCCAGGCGCTGACGGATCCGCTCACTGATGGACAGTGAAGCTCCGTCCTCCGCAGGTGGGAATGCTGGAGTGGTGGTTCGAGGGGGAAGGGTGGAGGTCATGGGGAAGAGTCAAAAAGCACCGACAGCTGGCATGAGAGTGAGATCCTCCACCACCTGTTGATGGGGCTGTTCGGCGAGGTAAAGAAGCGTGCGTGCCACCTGATCGGCCGCCAGCATCGCACGGCGATCAAAGGAACTTTGAACGGTTTCACTGTCCCAGAGTGGCGTGTTCACCGCACCGAGCGTCAGGGTGCTGACGCGGATGCCATGGCACCGCTCCTCCTCGGCCAGGCATCGGCTGAGGCTGGCCAGTGCGGCCTTGCTGGCGCAATAGGCGCCCCAATCGGGGAAGGCGTTCCTGGCGGCGTGGCTGCTCACATTGATGATCAATCCACCGCCTGCGGCCCGCAACGGTGGCAGTACAGCCTGACACACCTGAAACACGCTGGTGAGATTGAGTTGAAGCAACCATTGCCAGCGGTCGAGGGGCATCTCCGCCAAAGGCCCCGTCCAGGCCGCGCCTGCGTTGTTGACGACAATGGAGGGCACCGGTCCCCGCGAACACAGTTCACGAACCCCGGGTCCCACGGCCGTGGGATCGCTGAGATCTATCTCAGCGATCTCGACGCATGTGCCCATGGACCGCAGGTCATCAGCAAGCCGATGAAGTGCTTCGGAAGGTCGGGCCAACAGCAGAAGTTGGTGGCCAGCGGCGGCAAAGAGTCGCGCTGTGGCGGCGCCAATGCCACGGGAGGCTCCAGTGATCAGGGCGACGCTCAAGACGTATGGGACTGCTGAGACACCTTAGACGGCAGGCTGAGGTTCTGGGGTGGAACTGTCGAGAAACCGGCCAATGCGGCGGTATTTGGCGTAACGCCGCTCCAGCAGCTCCTCCTCAGCGAGGCCCCGCAGATCATCCAACTGGCTCAGCAGAGCGGCTTTGAGGGTTTCGGCCGCTTGGAGGGGAGCCCAATGGTTGCCGCCGGAGGGTTCGCTCAACACCTGATCCACCACCTCCAGCCGTTGCAGATCGCTGGAGGTGAAGCTCAGGGCCTCGGCCGCTTACGGTGCCTTGCCCGCGACTCGCCACAGGATGGAAGCGCAGGCTTCGGGGCTGGCGACGGTGTAGACGCTGTGTTCAAACATCAGGAGCCGGTCGGCCACGCCGATGCCCAGCGCTCCGCCGGAGCCCCCTTCGCCGATCACCGTGGCGATGATCGGCACCCGCAGGCGAAACATCTCTCGCAGGTTCATGGCGATCGCCTCCCCCTGTCCCTGCTCCTCCGCCAGCACGCCCGCGTAGGCCCCGGGGGTGTCGATGAAACTGAGAATCGGCAAATGGAAACGGTCGGCATGTTCCATCAGCCGGAGGGCCTTCCTGTAGCCGCCGGGAGAGGCCATGCCAAAATTGCGGGCAACATTTTCCTTGATGTCCCTCCCTTTCTGGTGACCCAGGAGAAGTACAGCCTGCGTTCCGATCTGGCCGATCCCGGCCACCAGGGCCTTGTCATCACTCCCTCGCCGATCCCCATGGAGTTCATACCAGGAATCGGTGATCAACTGGATGTAATCCAGGCAGCTGGGCCGTTGCGGATGGCGCGCCACCTGGATCTTCTGCGCCGGGGTGAGGGAACGGAAGATCTCCTCCCGACGCCGGCTGGCCAGTGTCTCCAGCTGGAGGAGCTGCTGGCTCACATCCACCTCGGAATCCCGGGCGAGTTGGCGGATCTGCTCGATCTGCTCCTCGAGCTCGACGAGAGGTTTCTCAAAGTCCAGCAGAGCACGACGGGCCATGGCGGGAGCAGCGGAGGGGGGAAAGAACGACGGAGACAGGACTCAGGCGGAAACAAGGGTGGGAGCGAGCTGGTGGCGCAGCCCCAGCGGCGTGAAGCCGTGTCGGCGGGAGGCCGCGCCGATGCGCTCCATGTTTTCACTGCTGATGTTGTTGCGACCCCAGCTAAAATTGGAATAGATTTCCTCAAAGTCAAGCAGCATGGCCTCGGCAAAGCAGGCAAACATTTGCCTATTTGGATTATACATATCTACGGCATTCATCATTTGCCAGTTGATATCTTGCCAGAATTCCACGATGCCTCCCTTGAGGACGTGGATGTTGTCGCCCGCCACCTTGCTGTCGAGGTTCTTCGGATAGCCCCCATCCACCATCAGGCAGGGACGTCGGAAGGCGGTCTCGCTCAGGGAGAGGGTCTGGGGGAGGCTCGCCACCCACACCACCACGTCCGCTTCGGGTAGAGCGTCCTCAAGGCTGAGGATCCGTCCTCCCCCCAGGGACGCCTGCAGGTCGTTGAGGGGTTGTGGTTGGCGGGCCACCAACAGCAGTTCGCCAACGCCGGTGCGTTCCCACAGCCAGCGACATGCCGCACTGCCGATGTCGCCGGTGGCGCCGATCACGGCCACCTTGGCCCGGGAAAGATCGATGCCCACCTCCGGCGCGTTGATTTCCACCTGGCGGCAGATCACCCAGGCGGTGTGCGTGTTGCCGGTGGTGAATCGCTGCCAATCGAGCACCGTGTTACGAATCTGCTGCTGCTGCAACAAATTGAAATTTTCAAAAATGATTGATGTGAACCCGCCAAGAGCGGTGATGTTGATATTGTTCTTCTGCGCCAGTTCCATGGCGTTCAACACCTTGCGCCGGGCCGTCTTGAAACGTCCCAGCATTTCCGGTACAAACAATGAATCGATGTATGCCCCCTCGATGCTTTTGCCCTCAGGATTGGTGACTGTAAACCGCTCCATCAGTTGAGGTGGAGCGCTGCACCACATGTCCAGGTCGCCTTCCGCGTAGTCTGGATAGCCCAGGGAATGGGCGAAGGCCTTGGCGGCTTCGAGACTGGTGGAATGACCGATCAGGCCAAACATGGGCAAGGTGGGGCGGATGGGCAGGCAGGATGCCGGCGAGCATCCTGCCATGTCCACCCAGCCCGGGTGACGATCAGCCGACCAAAGCCGCCGCCGCCATGCGGGCAATCTCGCGGGATTGGAAGCCGATTTCCATGAGAGCCTCCTGATAAGCAATCAAGAAATCTTCGATCAGATCTTCCTTGGCCATGCCCAGGTGAGCCGCGTCATCGGCGACGGATTCAAGCATCCGACGCACGTGGGGAAGGTTCTCCCTGTTGGCCTGTTCCAGCTCCTCGCGGCTGGCCTCGAAATTGGCCTTCAACCACTCTTGGCCGTAATTGAGGTGGGTGTATTCATCCTTCACGACCCCCTCGGTGATCTTGCGAGCAAAGGGATCGGCCACTGGGATGTAGATGTGATATGCGGAGATTGCAAAAGCCTCGATCAGCAAAGACTGGATCAACAGACAGGTGACGACCTTGCCAGACGCAAGGGCTGTCTGGAAATTTTCGCGCAGGGGGGTGAAAAATCGCTGGGCAAACGGCATGTCTGCTTCGACGCCAAGGTTGTTGCCGCAGGCGATAAAACCCTTCATGTGCTTCATTTCCATCCGGGCCAGTCGCCCAAGTTCCTCGGCCTGATCCGGCAGAAGGGTGCCGAGGGAAATGTAATTGTCATGCGCCTCCTGCTCCCCTTCGATCACAATGGCGTTGATGCGGCTGTAGGCGTCCTTGTAGGCGGCGGTGGAGAAATCCGGCAGGTCGCCCTCGACGGAGGCACCATTGCCCGGGGTTGAGACAGCCAGGGGTTTGGTCTCCAGAGTTGACATGACGGTCGTGACAGCGGTGCGGGGAGTTTAATCACGAAAGGAATTCCACGGGAGGCCAGTCGCTGGCAAGCAAGGCCCGCAGCCGTTGCGCCCAGCCGTCGAGCAACTCCGCAAACAGCCGCTGGCCCAGCTCCGCCGTGGCCCCGGATGGATCCCCGATCACCCCGGATCGACTGATCTCGCCCGTGAGCCAGGCCGCTGGCGCCTCACCCTCCCAGCTCCAGCCGCGCGGGGGCTCCAGGCGGGGATGGAGACCATCCGCCAAGCGCTCCGGCCCCACCAGCTCCGGCGCCAGATGCAACATCAAGCTCGTTTCCGCCAACCCCGCGTGCAACCCCTGCTGGCGTTCGGGTTCGGGAATCAGGGAGGCAGGATCCTTCAGCCCGCGCCAGAGAAAGCAGGGCAACACCGCCAGACCCGGATCGCTGGCGCGCAGCTCCCGGGCGGCCACCTCCAGCAGGCCGATCTGGCCCCCGTGTCCATTCATCAACACCAGACGGTGAAACCCGCACCGGGCCAGTTCCCCCCCCACCCCCTTCACCAGCGCGATCAGATCCGTGGCTCGCAGGCTGAAGGTGCCCGCGAATCCCCTGTGCTCCGGGGTGAAGCCGATCGCCTGCACGGGGAGACGCCAGATCGGCAGCTCCGCCGGCAACATCCCGATCAGCGCCTCCACGAGGTGATCGGCAAAGAGGGCGTCAGTGTTGAGCGGCAGATGGGGACCGTGCTGTTCCAGGGAACCGAAGGCCCAGATCACGGTGCTTCCCCGCCGCCGGCCCGCCGCCTCCACCGCCGGCCAAGGCAGTCGCTCCAGGTGGCGTTCCGGAATGGGAGCGGGGGAGGGCGGCAGGGTCATGAAGGAGCACCTCGGCGCTGGGAGGACTTCGTAGAGTGTGGAGTCCCGTTGAATGTTCTGGTGATGGCCGGCCCCGGCAAGCCCGCTCCGCTCCAGCCCCGGCGGCCCGACCCCCGTGGCGCCGGGGCGGGTGTCACGCCACGGCGACGGCCACCCCAGGTGGAGCTGCTGAAGAAGGATGAGCTGAAAGCTCCCGCCGCCGCGGCCTCGCCGGAGCCGGTCCCCGCCGCTCCAGCCCCTGTCACCCCACCGCTGCCCACCCCCCCCGCCACGGCGGTTCGTTCCACCGGGGCGCCTTCCGCGACGAACTCCGCTGATGACGAGGAGCGCTTCTCCGTCGCGGAGCTGGAAGGCCTCACCATGGCCGATTTCCTCGGTCCGGCCCCGGGCGGCGGACGCCGGGGTGAACAGGCCGGGGCATCGCCTCGTCCCGTCGGGGTCGAGCGCGCCCGGGGCCGCACTGTGGACGAATTCGACTTCGACGAGGAAGCCTTCCTCGCAGCCCTCGACGAGAACGAACCGATCGGTGCCACTGGCGATGTGGTGAAGGGCCAGGTCATCGGCGTGGAAAGCGATGGGGTCTATGTGGACATCGGCGGCAAGGCACCTGGCTTCATGCCCAAGCGGGAGTGTGGCCTGGGGGTGATCACCAATCTCAAGGAACGTTTTCCCAAGGACCTGGCGGTGGAGGTGCTCGTCACTCGGGAGCAGAACGCCGAGGGAATGGTGACGATCAGCGTGCGGGCGCTGGAACTGCGTCAGAGCTGGGATCGGGTGAGGCGACTGGAGAAGGAGGGAACCGTGGTGCAGGTGAAGGTGAATGGCTTCAACCGCGGCGGGGTCACCTGCGATCTGGAGGGCCTGCGGGGCTTCATCCCCCGCTCCCAACTCAACGAGGGAGAACAGCACGAGGCCCTGGTTGGCAAGTCGATGACCGTGGCGTTTCTGGAGGTGAACCCCGAAACCCGCAAACTGGTGTTGTCGGAAAAGAAGGCCGCCACCCTCGCCCGGTTCAGCGAGCTTGCGGTGGGTCAGCTGGTGGAAGGCCAGGTGAACGCCATCAAGCCCTATGGCGTCTTTGGGGATCTGGGGGGGGTCAGTGGCCTGCTCCATCACTCCGCTGTCACGGGCGGCGCCCTGCGGGACCTGCGAGAGGCGTTCCAGCCCGGAGAACGGATCAAGGCCCTGGTGATGGAAGTGGATGGACAGCGGGGGCGCGTCGCCCTCAACACCGCCCTGCTGGAAAATCAACCGGGAGAATGGTTGGTCGCCAAGGAGCAGGTGATGGCGGAGGCCAGTGAACGGGCCGCTCGGGCCCGCTCGGTGCTGCAGCAGCGGATGGAAGCCTCCCTGGCGGCCCGGGCCCAGGACGCGGCGCCAGTGCGCGCCGACAGTCCAGAGGCCTCCCCGGCTCCGGACAGCACCGGACCAGACAACCAGGCGGACCAATGACGGTCAGTGCTCCTGCCGCCGCGGGTCCGCAGGACGCCGACTGGGAGGTGGATTTTTATTCCAGGCCTGTCCTGGAGCCCGACGGCCGCAAACGCTGGGAACTCCTGATCTGTGCCACCCCCCCTGTGGCAGCGGCGGGAGCCCCGGGGGCTGCCGAAG
>JBKDSZ010000181.1:0-2479 GCA_046340375.1 Cyanobacteriota bacterium
CAGCGCCTCCTTCTCTGGTTGGTCGCCAGCCTGGCCCTGCTCCCCCTCGGGAGGGAGGGACCGGTGGTGCACCTCGGCGCCACCCTGGCCCATGGCCTGCGCCGCCGCTGGCCCGCCCTGCTGGCGCCACTCGACCGCCGGACCCTGATCGCGGTCTTCGGCGGCGCGGGCCTTGCCGCCGCCTTCAACACGCCCCTGGTGGGGGTGATCTTCATGGCGGAGGAGCTGACCCGCCGTGTGGATGGGGTGGTGATCCCGGCGGCCATGGTGGTCTGCGCCATCGCCGCCCAGGTGAGCCACTGGGGCGGGCAGCCGGAATTTGCCCTGGGCGTGGTAAGAGTGAGGGCCGAGGAGCTCCAGCAGCTGGCCCTGGCCCTTCCGATCGGCCTGGCGGGGGGGTTCGTGGGAGCGGGCTTCAGCTGGCTGCTGCTGCGGCTCACCGCCACCCTTGGCCCGATCGCCCTCCGTCGGCCGCTCCAGGTCGGACTGGTGCTGGGGGCGACCATCGGCGGCTTCTGCCTGCTCACGGCAGGCGTCAGCGGCGGCGATGGTGAAGTGCTGATGCATCGCCTGGTGGCCGAGCCCACAGCGGGGGCGGGCGGTGCCCTGCCCCTGCTGGCTCGAGTGATCGGGCCCTGCCTGGCCCTGGGAGCAGGGGTGCCGGGGGGGCTGATTGACCCAGCTCTGGCCCTGGGCGCGATGGTGGGGCAAGCCATCGGCCAGCCGTTCCACGCGCCGCTGGTGGGGATCGGGCTTGGACTGGCCGCCGCCCTGGCGGGCGCCACGCAGCTGCCGTTGATGAGCGTGGTCTTCAGCTTGCGGCTGCTGGGCGATCAGCAACTGCTGCCGGGTGTGGTGCTGGCGGGCGCCCTGGGGGCCGGCATCGGCCGCCTGCTGGGCACCAGCTCGGTGTATCACGCCTTGGCGGAAAGAGTGGCAGAGGTCAAAGGTGTTCGGCCAGAGGGGGATGGCTCCATCAAGCAGGGGCCTGTGTCTGAACACCAAAAGGCCCCATACCAGCGTTTGTGATTATTAAGACCCCAAACCAACATTTTGATTCACGAAGACAACTCGGCAATCAACAAGGGCTGCTTTGCGATTCTAATCCCCGCAATGATTTGAACGCCACCCACAAGGCTGACCACCCAGAAGCCAAACGGTAGAACCAGCACGCCGGCGGCAGCAAGCAAGCTTAACTGCTGCGCACGACGGGCATTAGTAGTGAGGCTGTGCTGGAAGCCTTCCGCAAATTCCCATAACAATCGCAGTTGGGTGAGATCATCATCCATCAGCACCACCTGGGCCGCATCAGTGGCCACGGTGGTGGCGCCCCGGAGGGAGAGGGAGACATCAGCTTGGCGCAAGGCGATGTCGTCATTGATGCCATCGCCAATAAAACAGACTTTCCTTCCTTCTGCTTGTAAGAATTTCACTTGCTCGGCCTTTTGTTCGGGCAGCGTGTTGGCGAAGTAGCCGTCCATGCCGAGTTCCGTTGCCAATTTGGCGGTCGGCGCGTCCTGGTCGCCAGAGAGGATGTAGAGCGCCAAGCCTTGGTGGCGGAGCCAGGCGATGGTGTCCCTGGCTTCTGGCCGCAGAACGGCCTCCAGTTCGATGGCTGCCACCACCGTGTCTTCCACTGCCACGAAGACCACCGCATGCCCTTCAGCATGGGCGGCAGCTTGCGCAGCCAGAAGTTCAGAAGCAGGCACCAGGTGTTCCATGGCGAGAAAGCGTTCACTGCCCACCCGCACCCACTGGCCTTGGATCTGGGCCTTGAGGCCAAAGCCCAGCTCGACATGGGCCTCATCCAGGGGCGGCAGGGTCAGCTGCCGCTCCGCCGCAGCCGTGAGGATCGACTGGGCGATGGGATGGCTCTGGCGCTGCTCCGCGGCGGCGGCCAACGCCAACACTTTGTCTTCTGCATGCTTTGGGCAGCAGTGGACCCGCACCAGCCGCTGGTGTTCCAGGGTGAGTGTGCCGGTCTTTTCAAACACCAGGGTGTCGATAGTCGTGAGCCGATCCAGCGCCCGCCCATCCTTGATCAAGATACCCCGCTCCGCGCCTGTTCCCCATCCGTTGAGGAGGGTCAGCAGGCGCAGGGGAATCTGCGTCAACATGAAATTGCAGCCCAACATGGCCGCCCCCGTGGTGGGACCACGGACCAGCCAGCCGAGCGCACCGCCGGCCAACATGGGCCAGCGGTACTTTTCGACAGCTTTGAATTGATCCGACAGACGAATTTCCTGCTGCTCGACCGTGCGGTTGAGCACATCTCCGATACGGGCGGCGGCCGTTTCAGCACCGGTCTTTTCCACACGAACGCGAATGGTTCCGACCAACACCAGGGTGGCGGCCAGGACGGGATCACCCACTGCCTTTTCTACAGGCTGTGATTCCCCAGTCAAACGGTGTTGATCCACCGTGGCAGTGCCTTGCACCACAACACCATCGACGGGAACGGGCTGCCCGGCAGTGAGCA
>JBKDSZ010000182.1:0-15136 GCA_046340375.1 Cyanobacteriota bacterium
CCCCTGGTAAAAGGGGCCTCTCCGAGTGTCTTGCCCTCTGAGCAGGATGTTCTGATCGGCGTGAACTGTTAGATACTCAATGCCTGAGTCATCCGCAGACTACCTTAGGGCCATGGATCCAGAAATGAAGTCTATATGCTATGCTTACTTCTTGAATCTGCCGCGCAGCGGCTGAGTCCAAAGCTGTATGGGCGGGACCGGCATCCGCTCTCCGGTGGGTGCCGTTGACGGCCTAAGCGGCCGATGGGAAGCCGGCAACTTGCTCCAAGGGGCGTGCAGCGCATTAGGTCTGAGGGATTGGACGGTGACTTGGTTGGGTTTTTATACGGACCCGGTATCACCGGCGGCTCTTTTCCACTTCTTTACTGGAAATCGTAACCCAGGGGTGTGGCAGCTCCAGGCCCCTCGTCCTTGACAGAACCATGGCAGCCGCTTGGATCTCAGCATGAGACGGCCTGAGATGTTTCCTTCGCCTCTCGGTATCAGCGATTCTGACTGGGAGGCGACACCGCCTGCGGTGCGGGCGCTGTTGGAGCAACTGATCAATCGTGTCGCCCAGCTGGAGGAGCAGATGGGCTGCAGCTCCAGGAACTCTTCCAAGTCGCCATCCAGCGATGGCAGCGGTTTCAAGCCCCCAGCCCAAGAGAAGACCAAGGGCTCTGGCTGCAAGCGCGGCGGCCAGGACGGGCATCCTGGCGCCAGCCGCAATCTCCTCCCAGCGGAGCAGTGCGCGGATGTGATCCCTCATTTCCCCACTACGTGCCGCGGTTGCGGTGAGGCGCTCAGCGGTCAGGATCCAGAACCGCACCGCCATCAGGTGGTCGATAGTCCAAAGATCGAGCCGTTCGTGATCGAGCACCAGCTCCATCGGCTGATCTGCCCCCACTGCCACACCACCACCTGCGCTGCGCTGCCTGCGGGAGTGGAGAGCGGAGGCTTTGGCCCTCAGCTCAGCGCTTTGGTGGGGCTGTTGGGCGGTGCGTATCACCTCAGCCATCGCAAGGTGCAACGTCTGCTGGATCAGTGCTTGGGGTTGAGCTCAGCACTGGTGCCATGAATGCAATCCGCTGCAGGCTGAGTGAAAGCCTGGCGACGCTGGTGGAGGACATGAACGGTGCCGATGGCATCCGCGTGTTCACCGGGCGCCCTGCCCTCCCACCTCACCCTGGTTCGCTGGCTGCGGAGGACTCCCCCTCGGGGTCCGGCAACCAGGGATCCAGGAACGCCAAGGGGCGCGCCATGGTGGCGGAAAACCCCAGCAGCCCGCGATCCACGTGGGTGTACAGCAAGCTGTCATCGGCCTCCAGCAGGTAGGTGCCACCTCGCTGGGTCAGGAAGTCATCGCGGGGCACATAGGTGCGCCAGTGGCCCAGCACCTCGATCATGTTGCGCAAGCGCACCGTGGCCAGCTCAAAGGGGCGCTGAAACCCATCGCCCCCTGCCAGGGAAAACAATGGACTCGCCAACCGCTGCGGCGCGGAGCGATCCCCGCTGTAGCCGCGCCACACCTCCGCCAAGGTGCCCGGCGATCCCACCCCCGCGCACATCAAAAGCAGCGCGGGCCAGGGTCCGCCGGGGATTTGCAAGCCGGGGTGGAGCCCCAGGGCTTGATGGAGCCGGGGGGTGGATTCCACCTGCAGCAGTTCGCGGGGGAAGCCGGTGAAGGCGCAAAAGCGCTCCGCGCCGGCCTCCGCGCCGATGCCGATCGCCAGGGGGGCGATCCCGGCGGCCTGGAGCTGCGGCAGGGCGCCGGCCAGGGCCTGGGCGTACTCCAGGCTGTCGAAGTCGCCCAGCTGGGAGAGGAGCACCACAAGCCGCCGTCGCCCCCGCTCCATGCCGGGCACCTCAGCCAGCTGGGCCAACAGGGGAGCAGGGGCCAGCATCGTCTTCCATGCGCAAGAACCCACCCTCGCCCGGGGGAGGCGACAGCGCGGATCGCGGGGGGGTGGGCGTCACCGAATCCACGCCGACTTGCTAGCGATGGGGAACCCCTCCAGCCACCCCTTCGACCATGACCCTCGACGCCCATCGCGACGATCTGGCGGCGACAGCGGCGGCCCTGGCGGCCCCGGGCACAGGCCTCCTCGCCGCCGATGAATCCACCGGCACGATCGGCCAGCGCTTCGCGGCCATCGGCCTGGAAAACAGCGAAGAGCACCGCCGGGCCTACCGCAGCCTGCTGGCCACCACTCCCGGCCTGGCGGAACACATCAGTGGCGTGATCCTGTTTGAGGAAAGCCTCTTTCAAGACAGCACCGCCGAAGCCGGCGGCGCCCCGATCGTGGAGCTCTTCGCCCAGCAGGGCATCCTGCCCGGCATCCAGGTGGATCAGGGGGTGGAGCCCCTGGCGGGCGGCCTGGCGGGCGAAAGCTGGTGCACCGGCCTCAAAGGGCTGGCGGCACGGGCCGTGCGCTACTACGCCCGGGGAGCCCGCTTCGCCAAATGGCGGGCCGTGCTGCGCATCGGCGCCGGGGGGTGCCCCTCGGAGCTGGCGGTGCGGGAGAACGCCTGGGGGCTGGCCCGTTATGCGCGGACGGTGCAGGAGGCGGGGCTGGTGCCGATCGTGGAGCCGGAGATCTTGATGGATGGCAACCACGACATCGCCACCACGGCCTCGGTGCAGGAGTGGGTGCTGCGCTTGGTCTATGAGGCCCTGGCGATGAACGGGGTGTTTCTTGAGGGCAGCCTGCTCAAGCCGTCGATGACCACCGCAGGCGCCACCTGCCCGGAGCGGCCCAGCCTGGAGGAGGTGGGAGAGTTCACGGTGCGCACCCTCAGCAGGGCGGTGCCGGCGGCGGTGCCGGCGATTCTGTTTCTCTCCGGAGGCCTCAGCGAGGAGGATGCCAGCCTCTGCCTGAACGCGATCAATGGGGCGGCGGCCCTGGGATTCGCCCCCTGGCATCTGGGCTTCTCCTTCGGCCGGGCCCTGCAGCACTCCTGCTTGAGCCACTGGGCCGGCACCAACCTCGCGGCGGGCCAGGAGGCCCTGCTGGCCCGCGCCCGAGCCAATGGGGCCGCCAGCCGCGGCGCCTACAGCGCCGGCAGCGAACCCTCCGATGACGCCAGCCTGTTCGTGGCGGACTACTCCTACTGAGGCGCGGCCCCGGCCCGTCACCCCTCCAACGCCTGCCACCAGCCGCTCAACCGCGCCATCATGGCCAGGTCGCCCTTGGCGGCCATCACGGCGCCGAGGCTGGTGTCGGGATGTTCGAGCAGGGTCTCGGCCCCCTGGCGGATCGCGGCCAGGTCCCACCAGCGCGCCAGGGCCGGATGCCAGGTGTCCGCCGCCGCCAGGCCATGCGCCAGGGCCAGGCGTTGCCGCCCCAGCACCTCCTCCCGCCACTGCGCGTGGCCCCCTTCCGGCTCCCGATCCTTCGTGGGGTTGTCGCGCAGAGGGGGGGGCAGGAAGGGAGCGAAGGCGCGGCGATGGAGGAGCCGGCCGCGCCCCGGCCCCTCGCCGAAGAGGACGGGATCCTGCCGCAGGAGGGTGGCGATGAGGCGTTCATCCAACAGGGGGAAAACCTTCGTCACCCCATGGGCGCAGGCCAGGCGGATCTCCTCCTCCGCCCGCACGGCCACCCAGTCGGCCAGCACCCTGCGGCGGATGGAGGCGGCCTGGCGCACGTAGCCATCGATCTCCCAGGGGTAAGGGGCCTGGAGATGGGGACCAAGCCAGGTCAGGCCCTCCTCCGTGAGGGCGCGGATCAGCAGGTCGCCCCGGCGGAAGGCGCTCCCTTGCTGGCGCACTCTGCGCTCCGCCCAGGGCCGATGGACGAGGGCCAGGGCCCGGCCGCCCGCCACGCGCAGCGCCGCCCGACGCCCCCCCATCCAGGCGATGAGCTCCGGCCACCGACCCCGGGCCACGAGATCCGTGGGCACATTGTTGGCGTTGTGGCTCAGGGCCTGATCCCCGCCGAACCCGCTGAACAGGAGCGTGCAGCCCCGGGCGAGCAGCACGGCCAATGCATCGGGATGGCCGCCGATCTGGGCCGGGGCGCCGAACACCTGCAGTTGCTGCGTCAGGAGGGCCTCTCCCTCCTCCAGCCATTGGTCCTGAAGGCGGGAGCGATGGCACTGGCCGGGGAGAAGCCCGAGAAACGGCCGGAAGCGCTCCAACGGCCGCCCTTCGCCCCGCTCTTCAAAGCTCCAGGTGTGCAGCCGCTCCGGCGGCAGGCCCAGGCCATGGATCAGGGCCCCGAGCACGGCGTTGGAATCCAGGCCGCTGCTGTGTTCACAGCCGATCGGCCCAGCATGCCCCGCCACGGCCCGCCGCAGGTGGTCGAGAAGGCCCTGGCGCAGGAAGAGGGGCAACAGGTCGGCCTCCATGGCCTCCGCCCCACCCGCCAGGGGGTCAAAGGGGATGGCGTGAAGACCGCCATCGGGAGCGAGGAGCACGTGATGGGCGCGCGGCAGACGCTGGATGCGGCGATAGGGCGCGGCGGTGGCCGTGGCGGAGGAGCGGATCAGGGCGGCCACATAGGCCGGATCGACATCCGCGGGCCTGGCGGGGCCATGGAGGGCATGGGCTTCGTTCCAGCTGCGCACCAGCCGGGGAGTCCCATCCCGGCCCGACAGCGGCTCCACGACAAACAGCGGCTCGCGGTGGAACGCATCGGTGCGGTGCAGGCCAGGCTCCAGGGGCTGGGGATCGGCGCTGGGGAGCGTGAGGGGCATGGCGGCGGACCGGCCTCAGATCCGGGTGAGGGGTGCGCCGCCGCCGGGGGTCAGGCCAGGGGTGAGCAGGCGGCCGGTCCGGGGATCACTCAGCCAGGCATGGGGCACCTTGCGGCCATCGCCGAACTTGCTCATCCCCAGATGGAGATGATTGGCCACGCCGATCAGATCAAGCAGCAGTCGGCCACTGAGGGAGCGGCTGAGGCAGGTGCTGCCCCAGCGGGCGCGGCGACAACGGGTGCGCAGCAGCCAGGCGATGCGCTCCGCCCAGCGGCGCTGGCGGGTCGGGGTGAGGGTCAAGCGCAGGCGGCGCCAGGGGCGCTGGCGGACCAGACCCACCAGCCGCGGCCCCGGCAGCAGCTGAATCAACACCCAGCAGAGGTGATCCAGGAGCGCAAACAGGCTGTAGCCCACCACGCGCCAGGGCTGGCGGGGGAGAGGGCTCATCGGGAGGCTGGATCCTCCAGGAGCATGCCGAGGGCCAGGGCTTCCGCCAGAAACGCTTCGGTCTCGCGGCGACAGATCGCCTCCTCCACCGCGTAGCGGGCGAGGAGCTGGGCCACCAGGGCCTCCCGATCGGTGGGCGTGTCGAGCAACGTCCAGATCGCCGAACCTGTGGCGTTGAGGTTGAGGTACTGGGCGGTGTCGGGATGAAACAGGCAAATCTCCCCGTCGAGTTCGGCCGCGCAGATCTCTGGATTCCGGAGGATCACCTGCGGGGCGGGAAGAGGGAGGGCGTGATCTTCTCAGGGAATCGGGGGGGAGGCAAGGTGGAGGGCGGCGAACAACCGCGGCACCAGAAGCCCGAAACCGCCGTTTCCTTCCAACAGAAGGGGGTGAGGATCGGCGGGGATCCAGTCCCAGGCCACCTGATCGATCGGTGGCAACACGGCGTGCATGGCGCGGGCTGCCGTCAGGCACGCCTCCACGCAGGCGGGGGGCGCGGGCCTGAGCAGACCCTCCCAGCGGCGCAGGGCCTCCGCCTGAGCCGGCGCGAGGGGAGGGCCGCTCGGGGGGAGGCTGTCCCCCCGGAGGTGGACGAAAGCCATCGCTCCCTCGCCGAGGGGAACTTCCAGCCAGGCGAGCCGCACCTCGAGGGGCGCCGCAGGACAGGCCCGAGCCGTGATCAGACGCACCACCACGGACGGCTCCGCGGCCGGCAAGGTGCCGCTGTGCAGCAGGTAGGGAGCAGCCAGGGCAGCCTCCTCCGTGCGGCAGAGGCGCTGCCAGAAGGCGAGCAGCTGGCTGGGCGTCGGCCGCGGGGCGCGCACGGCGGCGGGTGGGCCGGCGGGCAGCCGACAGAACAGCGGCTGGGCCTCCAAGCCGGAAGCGGTGAAGCGAAAGCGGACCACAGCCCTGCCGCCATGGCCGCAGAGGGGTTTGAGCACCACCCCGGCACCGGACAGCGCCCTGTCCCACCAGGCCGGCGACGGTGAAGGGGCGGGGTCGAGGCGGGGGCCGCAGGGGTCGAGCACCAGCCAGGGAGCTCGCCAGGGCTCGGGGGTGAGGGCGAGGAGGGCCCCTTTGTCCTGCAACAGGCGCAGAGCATCCGCGCCCTGGCCCGGCCAGGCCAGACGACGCTGGGCGTGGGTCGTCCAGGCGAGGCTGTCGGGGGGCTGGCGCGCCAAGTCCGCCCAGGTGCGCACCCCGACGGCCCACCACCAGGCCACCTCCCGGGGCTGATAACTGTTGAGCCAGCAGGCCCGAAACCGGAGGGTCCAGGGCAGGGGTGTTTGGGATGGGCGGCCCTCCCGCGCCCGGAGCGGGCGGATGAACCACCAGTGGAGCTGCTGGGCCAGCTCAAGCGGCAAGCGGCTGCCCCTTGCGGGGCCCAGCCGTTGCCAAAAACAGCCCTCGGCTCCCCAAAACCAGGGAGGAGGAGATTGAAGCGTTGACAACAAGCGCGCCATCAACGCGAGCCGGGGCGGGGAATCCACGGGAAGAGCCAGGGCCAGGGGGCTCGGCGTCGCAAAACCGAAGGGCAAAAAGAATGACTTCGGCAGGTGGCGCCGGAGCAGCGAAGCCCAAAGAATTCAGAGCGCAAGCTTATGTCTACTTTTTAATCCTCAGCAAATCCAACAAATCCGGCGAAGCAACCAGCCTGAAAGCTATCGAAGACACCAATCAAAATATTTTGCGCCCACGACACCCGAAGGCATGGAAAAAAGAGACGCTTAACCGAGGCGTCCCCACAGCATCGGGGGGTGTGTCGACAATTTGTTGCAAGAACCGACAACCCCCTTTCCACGCGTCAGGAGGGCCCATTCGCCGTCGCTTCATTGCCCGTGGCTGCCTTGGCGGCCCCATCGGTGCAGGACGCTTCCAACAAGGAGATGCGCGGCGCTTCCCATGGGGACTTGGCATGGGACTGGGTAGACACGGACTGTTGCGCGGTGGTGGAGTGGGTCATGGGAACAACTGTTTTGCAGCAAAAATCCCTACGCCAAATGCGCCGGGTCTATTTTTTGAATTCAAAGCAAAATTAACACGCCTCCAGCGAGGATGAGCTGAAACCCTGACAGACCCTCACTCGGCGGCACCCGTTCGCGTCAGCGCTCCAGGCCCACCCCCGCCGCTTCCCCGTAACCCAGCCGTTGAAGCGTTCCCGCGAACCGGTCGTCCAACCGCCGCCACTGGTCGACGGAGAGGCTCTCGCCCCCCTCTCCCCGGCGTCCGGAGCGGAAGAAACGCCTGCATCCCGCTGGCCGCTCCGGGAAGCCCCCCTCCTCCTCTTCCCGAGCCCGCAGGCGCTCGAAGCGGGTCCTGGCCACGGCCGCAGCGATCAGGGCCGGCTCCGTCGGCAGGCGCAGAACGCTTGCCAGACGGGCGAACTGTCCCTCAGGATCGGCAAGGAGATCCTCATAGCGGAGCAGAGACACGGGGACACGCCGCTGCTCCAGCCAGCTGACGCCATGGCCCGCCCAGCTGCCGAGAAATTGACGCACCTGTTGTCCACCCCGCTGGCGCGACGGGCAGAGCGCGGCCTGGTCATCCAGCAGAAAAGCCACGCCCCGCTCCAGATCCCAGGAGAAGAAGGCGCTCAGCGACACCGCCACATCGGCCGGATGGCGGACGAGCAACACCGCCCCTTGACAGCCGTCCACCGGCACGACGGGTCGCCCTGCGGAATCCGGGCTGGTGAAGGCATCATGCACTTTGTGATACCGGGACGTTTCGCTGTACAGCGCTCGCTGATGCCCCACCCGGCCCCGCACCCTGTCCAGCTCGGCGACATGCAGATCACTGGTGTCGATGCCCAGTTGGTCGTCCAGCCAATGACGGCTGCTCATGATCGTGCCAGTGGCCAGGGCCCAGCCGCGACAGTCCTCCCGCTCCGTCGCGGCGGGGGGATCCAGGCCGGCCAGCCGGCGCAGTTCGCTGATGAACAGGCGACACCAGGTGTTGCCTGATTTCGGATAGCTGGCCAGATACCAGTAGGGCTCCGGCGCACTCATGCCGTCGGCTCCCCCCCCGAGAGGAGATCCTGTCGCTCCAGCCAATCCCGCATCGCCGCGATGGACGACGGCAGGGGAAGGGTCGCCAGGGGCACCCGCCTCTGGAGGCTGGCCAGGGCGAGGAAGTTGGGCCCCTCCTGCCCCAGACCGCGCACAAACCGCGGCCGGAAGGCCTGATTGCGCAACTGAAGGGCCGCCTCCTTCTGGCTGGAGACGCGCGTGATGCGCTCGCCGGGGGCGGACCTCTGCTGCAGAAGGAACAGGGCCGCCAGGGGCACAGGCTCCGCCGCCCGGTGCACCGCTTCCCCCATCAACAGATACTTCCGCAGTCCCTGGCGGATCGGGGGCAGCCCCTCCGGATCCAGCCCGAAGGCCAGAGCCGCGTCATGCCACAGCTTGATGCGGGGGATGCCCGGCAGCACCAGGCCGTCTGCGGTGATGGCCACCAGGTCGTCCGCCAGCAAGCGCCAGCCCTGCTCCATCAGGGCATAGGCGGTGGTGGACTTCCCCGCGCCGGAGGGACCGAGGCCCACGATCGCCCGCCCGTCCTTTTCCAGGGCATTGCCATGGAGCACCAGCATCCCCCGCTGGATCAGCAGGGCCCCCACCGCCGAACCGAGCAGAAACGTGCGCAAATCGCAGGGGTGCCCCTCCCCCGACCAGGGCTCAAAGGCGATGCGCTCCCCATCGCTCACCCGGAAGCGAGCGACCCCCTCCACCTCCAAGCGCAGATCGCCCCGGGCCATCCGCAGGAAGGGAGTGTCCTGGGGGCCCGGTGGCAGGAAGGGCCAGGACGCGCTCGCCTGGCGCTCCAGCGTCACCCGGGCCCGAGGGGCCTCCCCGTTCTCCGCCAAGGGAAGCTCCGGCAAGGGGAGCTGGGGAGAGGACCAGTGCAGGCCGAAGGCGGTGTGACAACACGGGGGCGGCAAAATGAAGCCCTGCCGAGCGCCCTCCCAGCTTATGCGCCGCAACCCATGGACCTGAGGGCGGCGGAGCGGGAGTGGGCAGCGGCGCGGCCGGTCCTGCTGCGGGCCCTGCGCCAGGTGTGGAGGCTGGAGGACGGAGCGGCGGCCACCCCCGTGGCTCTGGAGGATCCAGAGGTGTTTGTGCGGGCGGTGGGGCGCCACAGGCTGGCCATCGCGCTGGCGCCCCACGCCGTGGCCCTCGGCTGGTCGCCCGAGGTGGCCCACGCCCTGCGCCAGGACGCACGCCGCCAGCAACGGGCCGCCTTGCGCCTGATCGCCACGGCCCTGGAGGTGGTTCCCGCCCTGCAAACGGCCGCCATCCCCGTTCTGCTGCTCAAAGGCCCGGCCCTGGCAACGCAGACCACCGGTCAGCCCTGGAACCGTGGCGGCGGCGATCTGGACCTGCTGATCTCCCCCCGGGATCTGCCGGAGGCGGTGGCGGTGCTGGAGCGGCTCGGCTTCCAGAGCCCGGCGGGGCTGTTTCCCCGCGACCTGCGCTCCTTCTGGGGGCGCTACGCCCGCTGGGCGGGCCACGAGCTGAGCCTCTGGCGGGAGGGCAGCCCCTGGCTGGATCTGCACTGGGCGCTCAACACGGTGCGGGCCCCCCTGCCCGGCTTTGAGGTCCTCTGGCGGGAACGGGAGACCGTGTGCCTCAACGGTCAGGGCCTGCCCACCCTGAGCCGCCGCCACGCCTATCTGCATGGCTGCCTCCATGCGGCCTCGGACCAATGGATGGACCTGCGCCACCTGCTTGACCTGGCGCGGCTGGCCTCGGGGCTGGCGCCGGAGGAGCGGGAGCGCCTGGGGCGCCGCAGCTTTGTTCGCGCCAGCCGGGCCGTGGCCCACGAGGCCACCGGAGCCCCCGCCCTTCTGGACCGCGGCGATCTGCGGAGGGCCAGGGTCCGCCGGGCCCTCGCCCGCGCGCGCTGGAGCCAGGAGCGTCCGCCTCGGACCAGCGGCGATGGCGCCTGGCACCCGGGCCACTGGCTGGGCGTGGTGGTCCACCAGGCCTCCCTGAGCGGTTCCCCGATCGACTGGTTGCGGGTGATCGCCCGCTTCAGCCTGCTGCCTGCGGCCTTCAACGATCCGATCACGGGCCGGGATGTGGGCCTGATGGAGGTGCTGCGGGCGCGGCGGCGGCGGTTGCGGGCGCGGTTGCGGGGGGAGCGGCTGGCACCATCCCATCCCGCCTCGCCATAATGCGTTCATCGCCATACCGCCCTTCGCCCTCCCCATGAAGGAGACGATGCCCAGTGCGGAGCTGTTGGAGGAATTCAGCCGGTTCTTTCGTCTGCTCAGCGAACCCGCCCGCCTGCGGCTGCTCTGTCTGCTCAGGCAGGGTCCCCGCGACGTGGCCACCTTGATCGAGGCCACAGGCTTCTCCCAGTCGCACATCAGCCGCCAGCTGAGCCAACTCCAACGGGCGGGCCTGGTGCGCTGCGAACGGGAGGGGGTGCGGCTCAACTACCACGCCGACAGCGCCCTGGTGGACGACCTCTGCGCGCTCGTGCACAACCGACTGCGCCAACAGCTGGAGAGCCAGCTGCGGACCCTGGCCGGCGCCTGAGGATCGGCTGCCGCCAGGCGATTCCCGCGAGAATGGCTCCGGCACCTCTGGAGGCGACGACCATGGGCGGATCCCTGCCGGAGCAGCTGCGGCGCTGGGGGTTCAGCTGGGAGGGCCTGCGCGACAACCGCCGGGGGGAATGGTGGCTGATGGCCCAGCTCACCCTGATCGCCGCTCACCTGTTGCCAGCCACCCCGCCTCCCGAGGCCCTGGGGGTGGCCTGGCCTCCGGGCCTGCGCCTGCTCGGGTGGAGCCTGCTTGCCTCGGGGTTGGTGCTGGCGGCCCGGGCGGCCTGGAGCCTGGGCGCGAGCCTCACCCCTCTGCCCGAACCCATGGCCAGCGCCGCACTGGTCACCACCGGCGCCTACAGCCGCTGCCGTCACCCCCTCTATCAAGCGGTGGTGATCTGCTCCCTGGGGGTGACCCTGGCCCTGGGCAGCCTGCTCCATCTGGCCCTGCTGCTCCTCCTGTCGGCGGTGCTCAGCGGCAAGGCCCGCCGGGAGGAGAGCCGCCTGCTCGCGCTCCATCCCGACTACGCCGCCTACCGCGCCCGCACGCCAGCGATCCTGCCCGCCGTGCCCGGGCTCGACTGGCGCTGAGGGCCCTCAGGCCCCCCCCAAGCGCCGGCAGATCTCCGGCAGCAGCGTCTCATCCAGGGCACAGCGTTTGCCCTCGCTGAACGCCACCAGGAGGAAGGGCGCCATCCCCTCCGCTTCCACGTAGGCCGCGTCATGGCGGGCCTGGCTCATCCAACCGGCCTTGCTCCAGAGCTGAGCGTCCTCCGGCAGACCGCCCCCCAGAAAGCCATCCACCTGGTTCTCGGGATCGGCCGCCCGCGCCGCCGGGGCGAGGGAGCGGGCGCGGAGGGCCTGCATCCGCCGGCTGGCGGGGGGGGAGACCATCGCCCCGGCCATCACGGCCTGGAGCATCCGGGCCGTGCCCTCCGTGCTCAACCGGTTGCGATTGGCGTTGTCGACGCCGTAGCTCTGCCGTTCCCGGCCGTAGGGACCATCGCCCCAGGTTTTCTGACAGGAGATGATGCCCTCCAGCTCGGTCCAGCCCAGCTACCCCAGCCACCTGTTCACCACCTGGCGCTCCTCACTCCAGGCGGCGAAGGCGGCGGGGGGCAGCTCAACGCCGCTGGTGGTGCCACTGAGCAGATCGAGCACGTAGCCGGTGGCGTCGTTGCTGGAGTCGCGCACCATGTCGGCCAGGGCGCGGCTGAGCTCAGCGCCCCGCGCCAGCCACTGGCGCTGGATCCAGGCTTCTGCGGCCACCAGATACACCAGCTTCACCACGCTGGCGGGATAGCGCTGCCGCGCGCCCTGCCAATGAGCACCGGTGCCGGCCTGCTCCAGGGGCACCCCCCACCCCTCCTCGCTCCAGGACCGCAGGGAGGCGGGATAGCGCACCCAGGTGAGGGAGAGGCGGGTGGCCAACCCTGGCCGGCCTTCCGCCTCCAGCTCGGCCAGCAGCGCTCCCAGCCGTTGCCCCATCGCTCGATCGGCGCGCTAAAAAGCCAGTCGCACCCGCTCTTGTGCAGGGCGACCCGACGAACGCCAGAGGCGCCTCGCCAGCCGGTCGCCCTTCATCACCTGCCCACCCGCGGCCAGAACATCTTCTACCTGTCCTTTCTGATCCTGTCTCCGGTCCTCAATTTCTGCTTGAACGCCCTGTTGTTTGAGGATTTCCGCCTGAGCAGCGCCCATGGAACCCATCATCCGCCAGCCCCCGACGGCCTGCTGGAGCTGTCGGAGATGCTGATGGGGGGCATTCTCTTTTTCGTGGGGGTGAGCATAGCTCTGCTGATCGCGCACAGCCGGCGCAGGATCCGCCAGGCCCTGTTGCTGTTCGCGGTCTTTTCCAGCTTCTATCTGGTCACGATTCTGATCTCCATCGCCTACGGCATCTTTGCCTATCAGATCCAGTCCGTCTTCCTGTTGGCCATCTCGCTCGGGATCTACATCTCGGTCAATATCGTGTTTCTCTTCTGGTATTGGTATGCCGACTATCCCAGCCAGGTGCAACACCTGCAACATCCAGAATCACCCATTCAGATCGCATTTCCAGGCAATGGCGCCGCCACATCGAAAGCCGGACTGCCCAGCTTCTTTGATTATCTCTATCTCACCATCATGGTGAGCAACACCTTCGGCCCGCCAGAAAACCATTCCGCTTGCGGAACCAAGGTCAAACTCCTGCAGATGATCCATTCCGTAATCATGTTGGTGTTGCTGGCCATCTTCCTTTCCCGGGCGATCAACACCCTGGCCTGAGGCCCAGCGCTCCGGGGTCTCGGCCGCGCCCCGGTTCTGCGGTAAAAACGCCAGCAACAGCGGCGATGGCCATGGCGGGACGCGACAGGGCAGGGATGGCCTTCGAGGAAGCGCCCGCGCCCGGCACCCTCTGGCGTCTGCTCCAGCCCCTCGATGCCTACGGCCGCCCCGGCGGCGGCGGCCTGGCCACCCAGGTGGCCGCAGGGCGCGGCCTTCGGGTGCTGGAGGCCGCCCCGAGCCGCCTGCGGGTGCGGCTGCTGGAGGACGGCTACCCCTGTTGGCTGAACGCCAGCGACCTGCGGGCCCACGGCCAGCCCTTGACGGCGCCGCCCCCGCCCCGCGCCTGGGACCAGGCCGCGATCGCCTCCCGCCTGCCCGCCGTGCTCGCCTTCGCCCGACAGGCCCTGACCGTGCCCAATCGCTATCTGTGGGGCGGCACCCTGGGGCCGGATTTCGATTGCTCCGGCCTGGTGCAGACGGCCTTTGCCCGGGAGGGGATCTGGCTTCCTCGGGACGCCTACCTGCAGTAGCGCTTCTGCCAGCCCGTAGCCGCCAGGCCGGGCGCGTTCAGCCTGCTGCGGGAGGGCGATCTGCTGTTCGTCGGCACGGCACGCCGCTGCACCCATGTGGGTCTGCACCTGGGCGGCGGGCGCTACCTGCACAGCTCGGGCCTGGAGCATGGCCGCAATGGCCTGGGGATCGACGATCTGCATCCGCGCAACGATCATCCCGTCGCCCGCCATTACCGCGAGGAATGGCGCGGAGCCGGCCGGGTGACGCACAGCCACGATGGCAGCCCCCTCCCCCCTTAAGGTCGGTCCGATCCCGCCATCGCCGCCATGGCGCCCGCCGTCAGCCCCAGCCCCCTGTCCGGCCCGCGCCACGGCATCGCCAGCGACTCCACGCCGCCACCGTGCTCCGCCCCCGCTCCCCAGCTCTCCGTGGTTGTGCCCCTTTTCAACGAGGAGGACAGCCTGCGGCAGTTGGTGACCCAGTTGCTGGAGGCCCTGCGCCCCCTGGGCCTGCCCTTTGAGCTGGTGTTGGTGGATGACGGCTCCCGCGACCGCACGCCGGCGCTGCTGGGGGAGCTGGCCAAGGAGGTGCCCGAGCTGGTGGCCGTGCTCCTGCGCCGCAACTACGGCCAGACGGCCGCCATGGCCGCTGGCTTCGACGGCAGCCGGGCCCCGATCATCGTCACCCTCGATGGTGATCTGCAGAACGATCCGGCCGACATTCCGCTGCTGCTGGCCACCCTGGACGAGGGCTACGACCTGGTGAGCGGCTGGCGCCACCAGCGGCAAGACGGAGCCTTGAATCGTCTGCTGCCCTCCCTGATCGCCAACCGCCTGATCGCTCGGGTGACGGGGGTGCGCTTGCACGATTACGGCTGCTCCCTGAAGGCCTACCGGCGCGAGGTCGTGGCCGACATGAATCTCTACGGGGAGCTGCATCGCTTCCTGCCGGCCCTGGCCTTCATCGAGGGTGCCCGAATCGGCGAGGTGCGGGTGCGCCATCATCCGCGGCGCTACGGCAAGAGCAAATACGGCATCGATCGCACCTTCCGCGTGTTGATGGACCTGCTGACCGTGTGGTTCATGAAACGGTTCCTCACCCGCCCGATGCATGTGTTCGGCCTGGCGGGGATCATCACCCTGGGCCTGGGCCTGGTGTTGGCCCTCTGGCTGGTGGGGGAGAAGGTGGTGTTGGGGGTGGACATCGGCAACCGCCCCCTGCTGCTGATGGCGGTTCTGGCGATCCTGAGCGGCGTGCAGCTGTTCTGTTTCGGCCTGCTGGCCGAACTGCAGATGCGGACGTATCACGAAAGCCAGGGCCGCCCGATCTACCGCGTGCGAGCCACCGTGCGGGGCGCCGGGTCGCCCTGAGCCGGGGGGGGCGGTTGGTCCACCCGAATCGCCTGCCCCGCCCGCCAGGCGGCGCCCGACGGGCGGCCCCGAAACGCCTCCATCGCCAGCGCCGCCTCCCGGACAACCGCCGGATCGGCGTCGCGCAACCCCTGCCGCAGCAGGGGCAACACGTCGCGGCGGCCCCAGGCCCGGGCCCGCCGCATCGCCTCCAACCGCTCGGGGCCACCCGCGCGGACCTGGCGCCGCAGCTCCCGCAGCCAGACCTGCCGCTCCGCCGGGCTGGGGCGCGGAGCCAACGGAGGCGCCAGGGGCCGGTCGGGCGCCTCGCCCGGGC
>JBKDSZ010000183.1:0-16578 GCA_046340375.1 Cyanobacteriota bacterium
CGTCCGCGTTGATGATCGAGTTGGAGACGATGCTCATGCAGTTCTGCCTCGAAACAAGCGGTCACCGTTAAGGAGACCGGTATCCGGTGGGTAAGGGTGTGATCGGTGGTGCCGATCGCGGTGTCATTCTGCGCCAAAGCCTGTCGTCGCACGCTGCCTCGGTAACAGAACTTCATGGCGACGGTTGCCCGAAATCCCTTGTCTCACCTTGCGTTTGCAGCTTGCGCTCCCCGGAGGTCTGTTTCAGCAATTGTTCATTTTCTGCTCCGCTGGATGGGCGCCCGCTGAGCAGAAAGCTCTGCTTTTCTGCATTGTTTGTCGCGAGCGATTGCGACGGCATGAAAAAACCCCCGGAGGGCATCCGAGGGTGCTGTGGAGGACGCTTGGTCCGCTGGCCCCAACAGTGCCAGAGGACGCCGGGATGGATGGCGCCCGCTGGATCAGATCGCGGCTCGCGGGCTCGGCGTGAGGCCGCCATTGCCGCCGTAGAGCTCCGCAGAGCGGTTGACCGTCGCCAAGGGCACGCCATCAAGGGAGCTCAAGCCGCAGAGGTAGGGCACCGTGTCACGGCCGAAGGTCCGGGCGTAATCGTTGCTGGCGAGCAGCTCTTGCACCGCCGCCGGCAGACCCTGCCGGGTGCGGATGGCCAGGAACCGACTGGTTTCGGCCGGTTGGGCGGCTCTGCCGAGCAGGGCCAGATGGGCCGCCGCCGCCGCCCGCAGGGGCGCCAGGCGGTTGAGGCGTTGCAGGAAGAGATCTCCACTGGCGACGAGACCAACAAACTCCGCGACGGACACCTGACCCTTGCGCAATTGGGATTCCGCATCCAACAGCCGTTCGGCCGCCAGGGGGACCCGGTTGAGCAGCTGGCGGTAGGTGGCCCGCACCACATCCTTGAGCTGGCTTTCGCTCGGCCTGCTGGGCAGCTGCACCGGCCGCCCCAGGCTCTGGCGCCGCCGGAATCCCTGGGGATTCGTGCCGCGGAGAGCCTTTTGCATCGCCTGGGCCGGTGCGCTCGCGGGGGCGGCGCCCAGGGTGAGGCCGGCGGGGGAGACCGCCGCTTTCCAGATGCCGATGGTTGGCGCGGCCTGGAACGGGGCTCCCGGACGGGTGGGGATCGCGGTGGGGGCGGCGGCCACACTGGCGGTCCAGGCCGCCGCAGCCCCGGTCTGGGGGCGCCAGGTGCGGGCGGGGGCCGGCGGTTGGCGCAGGGTGCCGGGGCCGCTGGAGGGGGCGACTGGCGCCAGGGTTTCCCCGCCAGCGATCTGGGCCGACCAGCCGCCGCGGATCACGGTCGTGCGGGGCGGCAGGTTGCGCGGTGTGAGATCGCCCGTGGTGCGGATCCGCGTCGGAGACGGCACATCCGGCCGGGGGGTGAGCCGCGGGTCGGGGATCGCTTCCAGATTGAGGGGACGCCGCAGGGCGGGCACCCGGCGGGTGTTCAGATCGGTGGGGGTGATGAACCGCTCGTAGGGAACGGTGTCCTCGCCGAAGGTTGTGGTGTATTCGGGGCTGTTGATCATGGCGTCCACAACGCCGTAGAAGCCCTTCCGTGCCGCCGTGTCGAAGTAGGCGTCGATCTCCCAACGTCCGAAGGTGGGCCGACCCAGCAGGCGGCGATGCATCACCTCGATCGCCTTGCAGATGTAGAGCCCGCTCCAGTAGCGCCGCCGGAAGGCATCGGAACGGGCCACCTGCCGAACGAATTCGCGAAGGCTGATGTCGCCGTTCTCCAGCTTGATCTCCTCCACCGTGTTGCGTTCGCCGGCATAGCCGCTGTTGCCGAGCACTTGCACATAGACGGCGCGAATGACCGCCTGGGTGGCAGCTTCACTGCCGCGCACACTGGGCTGCCCGCCCCGCTGCGGCACGGAGTTGCCTCCCGTGGCGATCTGCTTCAAGCGCACCACCTTGGGACCGACCCGACGGGGCGCGGCCTTGCGGAACTGAGGGCTGGCCATCTGGCCGGGCTGGCTGAGGCCGTTGCTGATCAGGATGCGGCGGGTGTCGTAGCTGAACGGCACCGCCCGGGTGGCCACCGAGGCCGTGCCCGAGGGGAAGATGGCGCCGTAGGTGAGCGCCAGCGGATCGTTGCCGCCGCCGTAGGCATGCTGATCGGGAAGGGGCTGGCGGTAGGAGGCGTAGAGGGTGATGTATTGGGGTGCCCCCTCAAAGGGCGCGCTGAAGCGGAAGAGCTTGCGATTCGAGCCCCAACCGGCGCTCTCTTGAGCCTCCTCGCCGAGATCCCGAAGGTAGGGAACGGTTTCCTCGCCGAAGACCCGTGCATACTCCATGCCGTTCACCAGCACGTCGACCAGACCGTTCAGGCCCTGGGCGGAGACGATGGCGAAGTAGGTGCGGAATTCCTCGATGGAGCTCAACCCGCGGCCGAGGAAGTGGCGGAAGGCCAACTCCACCACGCGGCTGTTGGAGAAACGGCCGTAGAACTGCTTTTGATACTCCTTGCTGCGGCCCAGGGCGCGGATGAATTCGCGCATCGAGATCTGGCCCTGGCGGCACTGGGTGGCCTCCACCGGACAGACATTGAGGGAATAGCCCTTGACGATGTCACGCTCGAAAACCTGGCGATAGGCCGCCCGAATCACCTCCGCCTTCTCGCGACCGGAGAGGCCGGGCTTCATCACAAAACGCTGGCGACCTTCGGCGGCCAGGGCATAGATGGCTGGAAGCTGCAGCCCCTGGTTCACCGGGCTGCCCAGCCGCTGGCGGGTGGACGGGGTTGGGACCTCCAGTTCCTTGAGGAGCACATTGACGTACTCAATCACCAGCGAGCGGGCCTCGGGCTCGCCCTGGAACAGGGCGGCGGCAGCGGCCCGCATTTCCTGCAGGGCCACGTTGGTGGCGGCAAGGGAGCAGGCCTTCTCGAGCACGTCCCGCAGGCCCCGGGTGTTCACCGCGAGGATGCTGGGATCCCCGGCCACCAGGGCATAGCCCACATAACGGAGGAACCAGGCCAGGTCGCGGATGGATTTCTTCATCCGCTCCGTGCCGTAGACGCCCACGGAGATCGGATTGAAGCCGCTCGGCAGCACCACCCGCACGTCGGCGTCGCCGCCAGCGCCCTCCAGCAGGCGGGTGAAGACATTGCCGCGGCGGGCCGAGGTCGTGCCCGCGAAGGTCTGGATCGAGCGCTGGAAAGCCTCCTGGTCGGCGGCCAAGGGGGTGGATCCCGCACCCTCTCCACCGCCCAGGGGCGCGTCGAGATAGGAGAGCGGCGTGCCGCCCACGAAGATGCGGTTGGCGGCCTTGGCGACGATGGCGGCGGCGTTGGCGGTCAGCCGCTGGGCCGCTTCCACGCGGACACGGCCGCTCTGGAAAAAGGTGATGAGGGTCTTCAGCTCGCCCCCATCGGGGAAGCGATCCTGCTGCTCGGCCTGACGGACGCTGGAGAGCGGCAGGGTGTCGTAGAGCTGGGGATTGACCCTCGTGCTGCCGCTGCTGGCGGTCACAGTCATGAACGGGAGCGTGCCGGGCCTCGGCACGTTACGGCTCTCCCCCTGGCCCTCCGGGGCCGCATGAACAAATGTTTGCAGCCGCTTCCCGTCGCCCGGCGCCGATGGGGGAGTCTGGGAGGGCCAAAGCCCTTGACAGCCCCAGGACGCTGAACCCATGCAGGAGTTGCCCATCCCTTCCGAGGCGGCCCCCTCCGACCCGGGCGTCGCTCCCCCCTCGGAGCCCCTCCGCCCCGGAGACCTCCCTCCGCTGGATGCCGCCACCCCGGTGGTGAGCGCCTTCTACGACCGCTTTCCCTACCCCGGCGATCCCCTTCAGGACGGACCTCCTCCCGGCTACAACTGGCGCTGGTGCATCGACAGCGTGGCGGCGGCGGTGCGCGGTGCCCTGCCGCCCCGTCCCGCCGGCGGGGGCCCGAGGCCCTGGCGCATCCTGGACGCGGGCTGCGGCACCGGCGTCAGCACCGACTATCTCTGCCACCTCAACCCGGAAGCCACCGTGCTGGCGGTGGACATCAGCGCCGGAGCCCTGGAGGTGGCCCGGGAACGCCTGCGTCGCTCCGGGGGACGGCAGCGCGTGCGCGAGCTGCGCATCGAGCAGCGCAGCCTTTTGGATCTGGACGGGGAGGGCCCGTTCGACGCGATCAACTCCGTCGGGGTGCTCCATCACCTGGCGCGGCCGGAGGCCGGCTTGCGGGCGCTGGCGGACCAGCTGGCGCCGGGGGGCCTGCTCCATCTCTTCCTCTACGCCGAGGGCGGGCGGTGGGAGATCCATCGCATCCAGAAAGCCCTGGGGCTGCTGGCTGCGGAGAACGGGGCGGCAGGCCTGCGCCTGGGCCGGGAGCTTCTGGGCCAGCTGCCGGCGGGCAATCGGCTGCGGCGCCACCATGAGGAGCGCTGGGCCCTCGACACCGCTGCCGACGCCAACTTCGCCGACATGTACCTGCATCCGCAGGAGACCAGCTTCACCCTGTCCAGCCTGCTGGCCTTCGTGGCCGAGGCGGATCTGCACCTGGCGGGGTTCTCCAATCCGGAGGTCTGGGATCCAGCCCGGCTTCTCTCGGGTGAGCCGCTGGAGCGGGCCTTGGCCCTGCCGGAGCGTCAGCGCTGGGAACTGGTGGAAGCATTGGATCCGGACATCAGCCACTTCGAGGTGTTCCTCAGCCGCGAGCCGGTGCGTCGGGAGGACTGGGGCGATGACGCGGCTCTGCTGGCCGCCTCCGGGGAGGTCAACCGCTGCCTCTGGGGCTGGCCGGGAACGGCCCTGCTGGATCCCGACCTCCGCCCCCTGGACATCGATCCCACCGATCTCGCCTTGATGGAGGCCTGGGGACGGGCGCCGGCGGGCACCAGCTTGGGGGCCCTGCCCCTGGAGATGGGCGACGGGGAGCGCCTGGAGCGGGCCCGCCGGTTGCTGCGCCAGCGGGTGCTGCTCCTGCGCACCCCTGAGCGTTGAAGCGGGTTTCTCCGCTCGGAGGCCGACAGGGCAGGGGGGCCGCGTGGTAAATTCCCTGCGCTTCAAGGGTTTTCGGTTGGCGATTGTTCTTGCCACTCCTCCAGACGCTGATGCTCCCGCGTCAGTCGAAGGTGGTCTGGTCAAGTCCGAAGCGCCATCCCCCTCCGTCCCCGACGCGTCTCCCTCCGGGACCGGCGACAACGGGATGGACCATTACCACCGCCTGCGGCGTCGTCTGCTGGTGGCCACCACGGTGGCGGCAGCCCTTGCCGTTCCCATCGTGGCCCTCACCTTGGGTCTGTCCGCTGCTTTCAGCGCTTTGTTGGGTGCACTCTGCGGTCTTCTCTATCTGATGCTTCTCTCCCGAAGCGTTACTCGCTTGGGAGTCAGCAGCAAGTCGGTCGGGAAGGTTCAGCTTTTGGTGCCCATCGTTCTCGTTCTGACGGCCACCAAAGTTCCCCAGCTGCACGTTTTACCGGCTTTGTTGGGCTTTCTGCTCTATAAGCCGGCCTTGTTGGTTCAGGCCCTGCTCGACGCCTGACCTTGCGCTCCTCCCTGAGCGACCCGTTGATCCGGATCTTTGATCCGGTTTGTCCAATCCGATGGTTCCCATGCCCTTCGCGATGCCCCTGCTGCCCCTTGCCGAACTTGAGGTGGGCCAGCATTTTTACTGGAATTTGGGCAATCTCAAGATCCATGGCCAGGTGTTTCTCAGCTCCTGGGTGGTGATTGGCGCCCTGCTCACCGTCGTGGTGATCGGCACCCGCCGCCTGCAGAGGGAACCGGCCGGTGTGCAAAACCTTTTGGAATTCCTCTGGGATTACATCCGCTCTCTCGCCCGTGAGCAAATCGGGGAGAAAGCGTACAGAGAGTGGCTGCCTTTCATCGGAACCCTGTTTTTGTTCATCTTCGTCAGCAACTGGGGCGGCGCTTTGATCCCCTGGAAGTTGATTCACCTCCCCAGCGGGGAGCTCGGCGCCCCGACGGCCGACATCAATACGACGATCGCTCTGGCGCTTCTCGTTTCACTGGCGTATTTCTATGCCGGCCTGAGCCGCAAAGGTTTCCGTTATTTCGAGTATTACGTGGAACCCACCCCGATCATGCTGCCTTTCAAGATCGTGGAGGATTTCACCAAGCCCCTCTCCCTTTCCTTCCGTCTTTTCGGCAACATTCTTGCTGATGAATTGGTTGTGGCCGTCCTGGCCTTCCTCGTGCCCTTGATCGTGCCCCTTCCGGCCATGTTCTTGGGCTTGTTCACCAGTGCCATCCAGGCCTTGATCTTCGCCACCCTCGCCGCTTACTACATCGGCGAAGCGGTCCACGAAGAGCACCACTGACCAGAAACCCCCAGCCCGTTCGCCGGTCTGGCAAACTCTCAGCGCGCAGGTCCGACATGGTTCGGGCCCATCTCCCCGGGCTTCTCCCGAAGATGTCCCAGGCGCCAGGTTCCACTCGGTTCCACCTCCGGGCCTTCCGGCCCTCAGCGACTCCCATCACCCGTCACCCCATGGATTCCCTCACTGCCGCCGCCTCCGTCGTGGCCGCCGGTCTTGCTGTTGGTCTCGGCGCCATCGGTCCTGGCATCGGCCAGGGCACTGCTGCTGGCGGCGCTGTCGAAGGCATCGCCCGCCAGCCCGAAGCCGAAGGCAAAATCCGCGGCACCCTGCTGCTCTCCCTGGCCTTCATGGAAGCGCTCACCATCTACGGCCTCGTGGTGGCGCTCGTGCTGCTGTTCGCCAACCCCTTCGCCGGCTGAGGATCGCGCCCCATGGAGCCCTGAAGACTGCGGTCTTCTTTTGTTTCATGGGGCACCCCTTCCGTTGTTGACCCGTTTTTCCGCTTCACGCTCCCGCCGTTTCGCCCGCCCCGCTCCATGACCACCTGGCTATTGCTCGCCGAGGCCGGTGCCCAGGAGGGAGGTCTCTTCGACCTCGATGCCACCTTGCCTTTGATGGCGCTTCAGGTGGTGCTCCTCACCTTCATTCTCAACGCGCTCTTCTTTCGCCCGGTCGGCAAGGCCGTTGAGGATCGGGAGGGCTACATCAACACCAGCCGCGCGGAGGCCAAGAGCAAGTTGGCTCAGGCCGAGCGCCTGGAAGCCGATCTGAAGGCCCAGCTCAAGGAAGCCCGGCAAGAGGCACAGACCCTGATCGTCAGTGCCGAACAGGAAATGGATCGGCTCTACAGGTCCGCCCTGGCTGAAGCGACCGCCGCCGCCAACGCCTCCCGGGAAGCCGCCCGTCGCGAGATTGACGCCGAGCGGGACAGAGCCCTGGCTGAACTGGATCAACAGGCTGTTCTTCTGAGCGATCAGATCGTTTCCCGCTTGCTTCCCACCTCATGACTGCCCTCCTGCCCCAGCTCCTGGCCAGCCATGGCGGCTTTGGGCTGAACCTCGACCCGTTTGAAACCAACATCATCAACCTGGCGATCGTGATCGCCGGCTTGGTCTGGTTCTTGCGCGGTTTCCTCGGCGGCATTCTCGACCGTCGCCGCGAGGCGATCGTCACGGATCTGCGGGACGCGGAAGAGCGTCTGAAGGTCGCCGGCGCAGCCCTCGCGGACGTCCAGAAGGGTCTGGCCGACGCACAGAAAAAGGCGGAGCAGATTCGTGCGGATGGCAAAGCACGCGCCGATGCCATTCGCCTCGACAGCGAGCAGCGCACCATCGAAGAGATTGCGCGCATGAAGCAGTCCGCCACCGCTGATCTAGCGAACGAAGCCTCTCGGGTCACCGACCAGCTCCGTCGTCAGACGGCCCTGAAAGCCATTGAGAAAGCGCTGGCGACCCTGCCGAGCAAGCTTGATGCTGACGCACAGGCCCGGTTGATCGATCAGTCCATTCAATCCCTGGGGAACAGCTGATGCCGCTGCTCAACACCATCACCACGCCCTACGCCGACGCCTTCCTCCAGCTCGCCCAATCCACTGGAACAACGGAAACGGTGGTGGCTCAGGCCCGCGAGATTCTCGTTCTCTGGAAGGCCTCGCCTGATCTGCGTGAGGTCATGGCCTCTCCCGTCCTGGATCCCGAGGCCAAGAAGAAGGTGCTCCTCGCCCTCTTCGGCCAGGATCTCAACCCCACCTTCCTCAACCTGCTCAAGCTGCTGGCCGACCGCCGTCGGATCGGATTGCTCGATGCGGTGTTGGAGCGTCTGCTGGAGCTCCATCGCGAGCAGAACGGCATCGCCTTGGCCTTGATCACTGCGGCGACGTCCTTGAGCGACGACCAGCTGGCCCGACTGACCGAAAAGGTCAAGTCTGTGGCCGGCACCGCGAACGTGGAAGTCGACACCGCCGTCGATCCCTCCCTGATCGGCGGGTTTGTGCTGCGGGTTGGTTCCAAGGTGATCGACGCCAGCCTGCTCGGCCAGGTCAAACGGCTTGGCCTGGCCCTGTCGACCGCCGGCTGATCCGCCGCCTCCCCTCTCTTTTCAACCAGCTCCCTTTCACCTCCCTTCCCCAGGGACTTTCCCAGTCATGGTTTCCATCCGCCCCGACGAGATCAGCGCGATCCTGAAGCAACAGATCGCCGACTACGACAGCACGGTGTCCGTGAGCAACGTCGGCACCGTGTTGCAGGTGGGAGACGGCATCGCCCGCATCTACGGCCTTGAGCAGGTGATGGCCGGTGAATTGGTGCAGTTCGAGGACGGCACCGAAGGCATCGCCCTCAACCTGGAAGAAGACAATGTGGGCGCTGTGCTGATGGGCGAGGGCCTGGGGATCCAGGAGGGAAGCACCGTTCGGGCCTCCGGCAAGATCGCCGCTGTACCAGTGGGCGACGCCATGTTGGGCCGGGTCGTCAACTCCCTGGGTCAGCCGATCGACGGCAAGGGCGACATCCCCACCAGCGAGACGCGCCTGATCGAATCGATGGCGCCCGGCATCATCCAGCGCAAGTCGGTGCACGAGCCCATGCAAACCGGCATCACGGCCATTGACGCCATGATTCCCATCGGTCGGGGCCAGCGGGAGCTGATCATCGGCGACCGTCAGACCGGCAAAACCGCCATCGCCCTTGACACGATCATCAACCAGAAGGGTGAAGACGTCGTCTGCGTCTATGTGGCGGTGGGTCAGAAGGCCGCCTCCGTGGCCAACGTGGTCGAAGTTCTGCGGGAGCGCGGCGCCCTCGACTACACCGTGATCGTGGCGGCCAACGCCTCCGATCCAGCTGCCCTGCAATACCTGGCTCCCTACACCGGCGCCGCCATCGCCGAGTCGTTCATGTACAAGGGCAAGGCCACTCTGGTGGTGTACGACGACCTCACCAAACAGGCTCAGGCCTACCGCCAGATGTCGCTGCTGCTCCGTCGTCCTCCCGGTCGCGAGGCCTATCCCGGCGACGTGTTCTACTGCCACAGCCGCCTGCTTGAGCGCGCCGCCAAGCTCTCCGACGCCATGGGCAAGGGCTCGATGACCGCTCTGCCGATCATCGAAACACAGGCCGGCGACGTCTCGGCCTACATCCCCACCAACGTGATTTCGAGCACTGATGGTCAGGTGTTCCTGAGCTCCGATCTCTTCAACTCCGGCCTGCGTCCCGCCATCAATGTCGGCATCTCCGTGAGCCGGGTGGGCGGGGCCGCCCAGACCAAGGCCATCAAGAAGATCGCTGGCACCTTGAAGCTGGAACTGGCCCAGTTCGACGAGCTGGCGGCCTTCTCCCAGTTCGCCTCCGATCTCGATGCCGCCACCCAGGCCCAGCTCTCGCGGGGCAAGCGGTTGCGGGAGCTGCTCAAGCAACCCCAGTTCAGCCCCCTCAACCTCGCGGAACAGGTGGCTGTGGTCTATGCGGGCGTCAAGGGATTGATCGACGAGGTGCCGGTGGACCAGGTCACCCAGTTCGTGCGCGAGCTGCGGGAGTATCTGCGCACCAACAAGGCTGAGTTCATCACCAGCGTCATGAGCGAGAAGCAGCTCAGCGATGATGCGGAGGCCACCCTCAAGGCAGCCATCGCCGAGGTCAAGGCTTCCATGCTCGCCACCGCCTGAGGCTCGATCCATGGCGAACCTTAAAGAGATCCGTGACCGGATCAGTTCGGTCAAAAACACACGCAAGATCACCGAAGCCATGCGGCTGGTGGCTGCGGCGAAAGTCCGTCGTGCCCAGGAGCAAGTGCTCCGGAGCCGTCCTTTCGCCGATCGGCTGGCCCGCGTCCTGCAGAACCTGCAGACCCGCGTCGCCTTTGAAACCGCCGATTCCCCGCTGCTGCAAACCCGGCCGGTTGGCACGGTCACCCTGCTTGCTGTGACAGGCGATCGGGGCCTCTGCGGCGGTTACAACTCCTCTGTGATCAAGAAAACAGAGCAGCGCTTCGCCGAGCTCAAGGCCCAGGGGTTGGAGGTGGATCTGGTGTTGATGGGCCGCAAAGCCATCACCTATTTCCAGAACCGCGCCTCCAGCTACAACATCCGGGCCACCTTCACCGGCCTGGAGCAGGTGCCGACAGCGGCTGATGCCAACCGCATCTCCAAGCAGGTGCTGGCCGATTTCCTTTCCGCCAGTACGGATCGGGTGGAGATCATTTACACCAAGTTCATCAACCTGGTCAGTTCAGCGCCGGTGGTTCAAACCCTCCTGCCCCTTGATCCCCAAGGCATCGCCAATGCGGAGGATGAAATCTTCCGGCTTGTCACCAAGGATGGACGTCTCGGCGTGGAAACCTCCGCCGTGAGCAATGCCGAATCCCCCCTGGAGCCTGACTTTGTCTTCGAGCAAAGCCCGGATCAGCTGCTCAACGCTTTGTTGCCCCTCTACCTCGACAACCAATTGCTGCGCTCCCTCCAGGAGGCGGCGGCCAGTGAGTTGGCGAGCCGGATGACGGCGATGAACAACGCCAGCGACAACGCCAAGGCCCTCGCCAAAACGCTCACCTTGGATTATAACAAGGCCCGCCAAGCGGCCATCACCCAGGAAATTCTGGAAGTGGTCGGCGGCGCGGCGGCGATGGGCTGAGCTTACCCCTAGCGTTTGAGGGCTCCTCTGAACAGCCAAAGACGATGGGCCTGGCCCTGCGCCTCGATCAATCCCTGGCCCGCCTGAAACGGCGGGCTTTTTTGCCGGTTGCCATCCTGGCGCTGCCCTGGGGTCAGGAGCTGATCGACCAACTGATCTTCGGGGGCCAATGGAACCTGCCCCTGATGCACCAGGGGCCTTGGTGGGGGTTGCTGACGGCGCCCTTCAGCCACAGCGGTTTCGGCCATCTGCTCAGCAACTCTCTCTGGTTTTTGCCCCTCTCCTGGTTGGTCTTGCTGAAAGGCAGTCGTGACTACTGGGCAGTGTGGATCTGCGTGCTGCTGGTGCAGGTGCCCGTGTGGTGGTTCTGGCCCGCCGCCAGCCACGGCCTCTCCGGCGTGGTGTATGGCTTGTTGGGCTATCTGCTCCTGATTGGCTGGCTGGAGAAACGTCCCCTCTCGGTAGCGCTGTCCTTTGGTTGTCTGATGGCCTACGGCGGTCTTCTACCGGCGTTGTTGCCCTTTCTCAGCCCCCCCGGCGTGAGCTGGATCGGTCACGTGGCGGGATTTGCCGGTGGCCTGGTGGCGGCCCGGGCCGTTTACCGGGAGGGAACGCCTTGATCGCCCTGACGCTTCAGGGGCAGCCTTCGACGGAGATCCGATAGCTGAAGCCGGTGGATCCCGGCATGGCGGCTGACCCCACGCGCACATTCACCTGGCTGGTGCGTTTGCCGGGCACGGCAGGGAAGGGACCGAGGCGACGCTGCTGCTGGGGATCGAGGCTGAGGTTGTCGTTGACCAGTTGAAGATTGCTGCCATCGGTGAAGCGCAGAAACACCGCCAGTGGAAAGAGTCCCCGATCTGTGGAAAGCGACTGAAAATTGACGCGATAACTGCGGAAGGAGCGATCGACGGCGAAGTCGGTGTTCCAATTGTTGCGTGCCACCAGACGCCCCGGACTGATCCGCTTCTGCACCCACGCGTCTCCCCCACCGCCGATGGGGTTCAGGAAGCGACACTGGGCCTGAGCGGGAGGCGCGAGTGACGTCAGGAGGAGGGTGGCTCCGAGGAGGGCCCCGCCGATCATGGAAGGGGCAGAGGCCTTGCGGGAGCGGTGGGCTGGCGGGGAGGACATGGGCGGGGGAGGGAGCACGGTGTGGCGGCCTCGCTGCAACTTATTCCCCCTCGTTGGCGGCCTCCAGTGCGCGGCGTTGAAGCGGATGGCCCTGTAGCGTTCCAACGCTTGCGTTCCATGAATCCTTTGCCCTCGTCTTCGCGGGGACGCCTGCGGCTGCAGCCCCTCTTCCCCCTCGCCCTGGGCCTGCTGCAACTCGATCCCGATCCCCTGGACACCGCCGTGCTCCTGCAGGAGATCCTTCTGCTGCGGGGCGAGGCCACGGGCAATCCTCAGGAGGGATGCGCCTGGACGGGTGATCTGCACGGCGCGGGCCAGCTTCATCACCACCCTGCCTTCGCGCCGTTGCTGGGGCGGCTGGCGGCGGCGGCGGGCGACTACGTGACGGACCTGGGTTTTGCGCACCAGCGGGTGGCGTTGCATTTGCAGCGGGCCTGGCCGGTGGTGAGCGAGGAGGGGCAAGGGATCGGTCGTCATCACCATCCCAATGCTCACCTCAGTGGGGTGTATTACCTCACGGGCGACGGCAGCGGAGCGAGCGGCTGCCTGCGGCTGTGGGCGCCGCGCCAGGCCAATGAGCTTGTACCGGGTTTGGCGGTCGGCCATGGCGGGCCGATCGCCGCCGCCACTTCAGGCGCCCGGGAGTGGAACGCCCCCTGGTGGGATGTGGCGCCGCGAGCGGGCCTTCTGCTGCTCTTCCCCGCGAGTGTGGATCATGCCGTGCTGGACAACGGCAGTACCGACGAACGGCGGGTGTCGATCGCGCTGGATTTCAGCCTGACCGCACCCGTCGGGCCGGGGGCGCCCTCCGTCGGGGCGGCGGAATACCTGGCACCTCACCCCAGCACCTGGCTGGAGGTGCCAATCTGAGGGCCGTGAACCGGAATCTTTTTTGTTTCTAGGTTCACAAAAAGCAATAAAGCCTGGTCCTTCGAACGCTGCCCCTGAGTGGCAGGCAAGAAGATATCGCTATCGAAGCAGACTCGACGGAGGCCTGTCCACTCCAGGGGTTTGTTCGAAGGTGTCGAATCTCCATGGGCAGCATATATGGACCTACACCGCCTCAGCGGATCTCAAGTCACCTCAGCCTCACTTCTCACACTGACGCTCAACTTCAGTCCAAGGGCCGAGGCGTCCTTCAGGATGGTGTCAAAGCTCGGACTGCGCTCACCAGATAAGGCCTTGTAGAGGCACTCCCTCGAAAGTCCTGAGTCTCTGGACACCTGGGTCATCCCTTGGGCCCGTGCAATGTCGCCCAGATCCTTGGCAATGAATCAGCATCTCCATCTGCCTCGTCGATGCAGGCTTCCAGCTAGGCCGCCATCTCCTCCGATGTTCGTAGATGCTCGGCAACGTCGTAGGGGGTAGTCGTTGCTTTCATCCGGTCTCCTCCGTCAGGTTCCCTGCCAACAGAAGGGCATTATCAATGTCATTGGCTTGTGAGCTCTTGTCTCCGCCAGCCAAAAGGATGATCAAGGCGATTTTCCTATGCAGGTAATAGACCCTGTATCCAGGGCTGTGGTTGATGTGCAACACCAACACAAACCAGCTTGATGCCACCAGGATTGCAGCCGACAAAACGCTCAATCCTAACCAGAACCTTCGTTCTGACCATCAAATCACGAAGACCCACAAGCCATTGGAAGAATTTATCTGCATGGCTGGCTTTAGTCATCCAACAGCTGTAGTCTCATTACTGCGACCAAGCCAGGATACCATGCTGGATCAAATCAAGGCTGCAATTTGATTAAACCCATAGAGATCGAGACTTGCACGGGAACTCTGCCGATGAAGACTCTATCAATACGCTTGTTAAGCTAGTCGATTGGGGATGCAAGAAAGTAATTCTATACGCGCAATCACCTGAGCCCGAGGTGTATGGCATTAGGCTAATTGCGACTCTGGTCTGAAGAGTTCTTATTAGGCGCGCTCTGGGATTGCTGCGAAGAATAATTGTCCGCTTGCTGCTGGTCTTTTGCAAAGCAGAGGGAAGGCAGGCTGGCAAATGCTACCGCGAGAAGGGGTGCAACAATACGCGAGATCATGGGTTTGAAAGGCAAGACTTTATCAGTCTACCACCTTGTAAGCTTGATAGCAATCACCATTTAAAACTTTGCGGAAAAACCGTCCTGAGAGCCGCATTCTATCCCTCCATGGACCGGATGGCGATGGAGGGATAGAGGGCGCGGCGGTTTCGTTCACCCTTTTGAAGCGGCCGGGAGCCTCTGGATGGGGCCCTTGGCCGACGCCGATGTCCACTGCGGTCTTCTATCCCTTGATAATAGCGTGTTCATGCCACTGCCTCCACGGGCCTGAGCAGGTTGCGCAGGCGGATCAGGTTGTAGGCGATCACATGTAGGCCGAACACGGCACTGACATTGCCCTGACCGCGCAGCTTGAACTTGCGCAGCCCGCCGAACTGCTTAATCCAGCCAAAAATCTTTTCGATGCCCCGACGTGCATTGATCGACTAGGCGTAGCCCTCATGGCGGGTGGTGCGGCCATCATTGGCGGAGCCCCCGGACCAGCTTGAGTTCTGGGCCACATGAGGAGTGACACCGATCCGCCGCATCTCAGCCACGAATCATCTGGTGTCGGAGTTCTTGTCTGCACCGATGGTCTTCTGGCGAGCACCCAGAGATCTGCCGCCATGTCTTTGGCCGGATCCCTTTCGCCGTAACCATCAGCCTGCGTTACCCGGCAATCTCCCACCAGGTTATGGCGGCTTTCCATGAGTACGTGGCCCCGATAGCTGGGGAGAGCCGGGTGAACGTTGGACTTGCGGGCCAGCAGGGCGTCGGGATCCGTGCAGGAGCGGTGGGCCTTGTTGCTGAGCTTGATGCCGCGAAAATCGCCCTTGGCCCGCTTCCAACCGGTCTTGGCCTCTCCGAGTCCCTCGCCAGGCCCCGATGGCGGGGGCGGCAGATCATCCTCTCCGTCGATTCGCTCCAAAGAGGCGTGAGAGGCCCAGGCTTGCAGCAGGGTGCCTTCCACAGAGAAATGCTCGTTGCTGAGCAGCGCTTTCACCTCCGGAGCTGCCATCAGCTTCTCCAGGAACCTGCCCATCACCTGCTCGTTGAGCAGGCGCACACGATTCATGGGTGAATTTCGCTGGGTGCCAGATCGGATCATCAGGGCTCAGCCCGACAGACCAGCGAAACATCAGACTGTAGTTGAGCTGCTCCAGCAGCAGACGCTCCAAGCGGATCCCGTAGAACGCCTGTAGCAGTGAGGCGAGCATCAACTGCTCCGGCTGTACCGAAGGCCGTCCTTCTGAGGCATACAGCTGACAGAAGCTGGGATTGAGGCGATCGAAGGCTTGATCGGCAAGCTTCCGGATCCGCCGCAGCGGATGACTAGCCGGGATCCGATCCTTGATCGAGATGGAGGAGAACAGCGAGCCGGTACGCTCCTGCTGACCTCGCATCAAGGGTTGAACCGTTATCCCATTGTCGCAAGGGTGGGTGGGTTTTTCAGCGAACTCCTAAGCGATCAGGAGCGGATTCTCTCAGCGATGAGTCCCGCCCTCTGAAAGTGCACTGCATATCTTTGTTTCATTTTTTGACGAAGTTGGGGCTTGCTATCTCTCTAGGCGTGCGTAGGCTTTATAAAAATTGCATCAACCTGCACTGTGTGAAGATGCGATTCGCTTTAGGTGGCTCACTTGCGTCAATTGTTGCATTAGGGGCTACATCCCTTGTGTTTCCAATGAAGGCGCATGCTTGGCTAAGAGTATGCAACTATTCTACTGAGCCGTCGGTATCTGTAGCCGTTGCTTCTTGGCGTTCCAATACATGGCAATCAGAGGGATGGTGGACAATTGAAAACGGCAGTTGCGCGACAGTGGTAGGAGGAGGAAGGCTATCTAGTCGCTACTACTATGTACGTGCCGAAGGGCGGAATGGCGGAATCTGGGGAGAGGGCAGTAAATTTTGCACTCTTCAAAGCAGATTCACCATTTACGCGGCAAACGAGGGGTGCAGAAATGGCACGTTCAAAGGATTTAATAGGATTGACACTGGTAACTATGATAACTTCACGCACAACCTTAGGGACTAATGTTCTCTTATTCCGCCAGGCGCCAGAGCTACTTCTTGGGGTCCTTGCTACGATGATTCCCTTCCGCTTCGATCAAGGATGAGCCCATCGCCAGTACCTCAGCTTCCTCTTCCTGAGATGCCTGCAGGACCGGGGACTGGAGTCTATGTCTCTAAGCCTGATCCCGCCAGAAGACGAGGATGAGTGGCGCGAGGTGATGTGAGGGGCACAACCGCTTGTCTTTTCTAGCGAAATAACTAGGGCTTGCTGAATTATCTGATCGAACATTACATTGCGCGAAGGGCGGCTTGATCAGCCTGGACGATCAAGTGCGAACAACGTCGTGCCTTATGCAAAAGGTAGCCTATGTAGCCCACAAGCGCCCTGAACGACGCCAGAAAGCCCATAAGCAGAGCATCGCAAAGTAGATCGAGACAAGAAGAGCAAATAAAAGGCGCAGTAGCCTTAAGATCTTCTCCGCATTCATCACAAAGAACGCCATCGTGATCACC
>JBKDSZ010000184.1:0-4852 GCA_046340375.1 Cyanobacteriota bacterium
GGTATAAGAAGCTCGGCTATTCAGCATGGCACGGCACCCGGATCACACCCGGGATCCCGCCGCAGAATCTGAGAATTCCGGCTAAGGGGAGTTGGAGGGGTGACTGTGCAAGGCATCCTGCCGCTTAATGCTGCCCCGCTCAGGACCCTTTCGGCACAAACACCCGTGGCGCCAGATTGAGCTGGCGACTGCGCCGCACAAAGCCGCGATCATCAAACGACGCGATCGACGCGCAGCTTCGGCAGCTGGCATGGTGCAGCGCATCGGCGAAGTCGAGCCCGTTGCGCACTCCGGCCACGGCCTGCTCCAGAGCCGGTCGGTCTTCTGCCGTGAGGCCGGGATGGGCCAGTAGGTGGTCGAACACCTGCAGCACCTGCTCCACCGGAAAGCCGTAGTACCCACGCAGCACCCACTCCAGCTCCAGGGCCACCGTCTTGGCCAGGAACAGCGGCTGGCCGGATTCGATCAGATCGCGGGCGGCCCGGCGCTGCCGTTCCGTGGCCGCATCGGCGTTGTCCTCCGCCACGAAGTAGCGGGCCAGCACATGGGTGTCCAGGCCAATCACTGGCGCAGCAGGCTGGCGGGATCGAAGTCCACCGGCACGGCAGGCCGGCTGGTCTTCAGCAATCCGAACCCGCTCTGCGGCAGCGCCTGCTCCGGCTTCCAGGGGCGCAGCTCGATGTGATCCCCCACCAACGCGAAGCTCACGCGGCTACCCATGCCCAGCCCGAACTGCTGCCTTAACGCCTTGGGGATGGTCACCTGCCCCTTGCTGGTCATCGAGCTGGTGCTGGGCTCAGAGGCGTCCATAGACACTCACCCCCCCGGGCGCAGTATTACTAGGTAAGCCTAGCTTGGTGATGGTCGCAAGGACACGCCTGCCCCGCTCAGGAAACCGCATTCCATCCACACAGCCTCACTTACAGCTCTGCACCAGACTTGCGCGACGGCGCCAGCTCTCCCACCCCATGACCCTCAGCGAAGCCGACGTCGAAGCCGCCGCCCTCGGCTGGTTTGAGGAGCTGGGCTATGCGGTGCTCGCCGGCTCCCAGCTGGCTCCCGGCAAACCGTCGGCCGAGCGGCAGGCCTTCAGCGATGTCGTGTTGGCCAAACGCCTGCGTGCGGCCATCCAGAGGCTCAACCCGGCCATCCCTGAGCAGGCACGCGAGGAGGCCCTGCGCAAGCTGTTGCGCCTGGCCACGCCCTCCTTGCCGCAGACCAACCGCGCCTTTCACCGCCTGCTGCGGGAGGGTGTGCCGGTGGACTACCCCCGGCCTGATGGCAGCATCGCCGGCGACCATGTGCGGCTGGTGGACTTCGCGGAGGTTGCCGCCAACGACTGGCTGGTGGTGAATCAGTTCGCCGTGAGCGACGGGCAGCACAGCCGCCGGCCTGATCTGGTGGTGTTCCTCAATGGCCTTCCCCTCGGCCTGATCGAGATCAAGAATGCCGCCGCGGAAGACACCACCATCTGGAGCGCCTACGCCCAGCTGCAAACCTACAAAGCCGAACTTCCCTCGCTGCTGCAAACCAACGCCGTCCTGGTGGTGAGTGATGGCCTGCAGGCCCGCGTCGGTTCCATCACGGCCAACCAGGAGTGGTTCAAGCTGTGGCGCAGCGTCGATGGCCAAGCCGATGCGCCCGCCACCAAGCTGGAGCTCGACACCCTCATCCGTGGTGTGTTCGAGCCGCAGCGCTTTCTTGCTCTGCTGCAGCACTTCATCGTCTTCGAGGAGGATCCCGATACCGGTGCCCTCCACAAGATCATCGCCGGCTATCACCAGTTCCACGCCGTCAACGCCGCCGTGCAGGAAACCGTGCGCGCCAGTGGCCTGGGGCCTGTCAGCAGCTCCCGATGCGGCAAACCGGGCGATCGCCGCGCCGGCGTGGTGTGGCACACCCAGGGCAGCGGCAAGAGCTTTTCGATGCTCTTCTATGCCGCCTGCATCGTGCGCCATCCGGCGATGCAGAACCCCACCCTGGTGGTGCTCACCGATCGCAACGATCTCGACGACCAGCTCTTCGGCCAGTTCCAGCGTTGCGCTGATCTCCTCGGCCAGACGCCCGTGCAGGCCGCCAGCCGCGACCACCTGCGCGAAATGCTCAACCGCGCCAGCGGTGGGGTGGTGTTCACCACCATCCAGAAGTTCATGCCCGAGAAAGGCGAAGCCATGCCCGTGCTCAGCTCCCGCGCGAACATCGTGGTGATCGCCGATGAGGCGCACCGCAGCCAATACGGTTTCGGCGCCAAGCTCAACAGCAAAACCGGTGCAATCTCCTACGGCTTCGCCAGCAATCTCCGCGAGGCCCTCCCCCAGGCCTCCTTCATCGGCTTCACCGGCACACCGATCGAATTGGTGGATGCCAACACCCGCGTGGTCTTCGGCGATTACATCTCCATCTACGACATCCAGCGCGCTGTAGCCGATCAGGCCACGGTGCCGATCTACTACGAAAGCCGCATCGCCAAGCTTGCCCTCAATGCCGCTGAACTGCCCACGATCGATGCGGACTTCGAAGAGATCACCGAGGGGGAAGAGTTCACCCAGAAGGAAAAGCTGAAATCGAAATGGGCCGCATTGGAGGCCCTGGTGGGAGATCCCAAGCGCCTCGCACTTGTGGCCGCTGATCTGGTGCGCCACATCCTCCAACGCCTGGAGGCGATGGAAGGCAAGGTGATGATTGTCTGCATGAGCCGCCGCATCTGCGTGGCCCTCTACAACGCTATGATCCAACTTCAGCCCGAATGGGCGGCAGACACCCTCAAGGTGGTGATGACCGGCAGCGCCGACGACGGCCCCGATTGGCAACCCCACATCCGCTCCAAGAAGGCCCGCCGCGATCTGGCCAATCAGTTCAAAACTCCTAGCGATCCCTTCAAGATCGTGATCGTGCGCGACATGTGGCTCACTGGTTTTGATGCGCCCTGCCTGCACACCCTCTACATCGACAAGCCGATGCAGGGCCACAGCCTGATGCAGGCGATCGCTCGCGTCAACCGCGTCTTCCGCGATAAGCCCGGCGGCCTGGTGGTCGATTACCTCGGGCTGGCGGATCAGCTCAAGCAAGCCTTGAAGGTCTACACCGAAAGTGGCGGCCAGGGGGATCCCACCTTCGACACCGCCCAGGCCATCGCCGTGATGCTGGAGAAATACGGCATCGCCTCTGATCTCTTGCATGGTTTGGATTGGTCCTCCTGGAGCAGCGGCACTCCCGCCCAACGCCTTCAGCTGCTTCCCGCCGCCCAGGAGCACATCCTCCAGCAGGACAACGGCAAGCAGCGCTGGTTGCAGGTGGTGGCCGAGCTCTCCCGCGCCTTCGCCCTCAGTTCTGGCAGCGACGAAGCCACCGCGATCCGCGATGACGTGGGTTTCTTTCAGGCCGTTCAGGCCGCCCTGGCCAAACAATCCCGCGGCAGCGGCAAAACGCCCGAACAGATCGATGCCGCCATCCGCCAGTTGGTCAGCAAGGCGATCACCACTGACGGTGAGGTGATCGATGTGTTCACTGCTGCCGGTCTGCCCAAGCCCGATATCTCGATCCTGAGTGATCAATTCCTCGCCGAAGTGCGCGGCCTCAAGCACAAGAACGTGGCCGCTGAGCTGCTCGAAAAACTTCTCAACGACGAACTCAAAGCCCGCTCCAAACGCAACCTGGTGCAGGGCCAGGTGTTGTCCGAAAAGCTCAAGAAAGCCATGAATGCCTACCACAATCGCGCCATCACCACCGTGGAGCTGATTGAAGAGCTCATCGCCATCGCCAAAGACTTCGAGGCCGCCAGCAAACGTGGTGAAGCCCTCGGCCTCAACGACGACGAAATCGCCTTCTACGACGCCCTCGCCACCAATGACAGCGCCGTGCAGGCCATGGGCGACGACAAGCTCAAGCTGATCGCCGCCGAGCTGATCAGCCAGGTGAAAAAAACCGTGACCATCGACTGGACGCTGCGCGAAAGCGCCCGAGCGCTCATTCGCGTGATGGTCAACCGCATCCTCAGCAAATACGGCTACCCCCCCGATCTCCAGGCTGAGGCGGTCAACACCGTGCTCGCTCAGGCCGAGTTGCTCTGCGCCCAGTGGCTCTAACCCCTTGCCCCACCCCCATCTGATACCCCTGGTGGCACTAGTTCGTTAGCCGCTCCAGCCCCGTGGCCACCCGTGCCATCTACACCTTCACCGGCTTCCCCGAAGCACCGGTGCTCCATCTCTATCTGCACCACGATGGCTACCCCACCGGTGCCGCCTGGCGTTTCGCCGCCGCCCTGCGCAACGATCGCCGCGCCGTCGCCTTCCTCTCCGCGTTCCTTCGCACCCAGCCGGCCGCCATCACCCTTGCCGGATCGGAGCAGGCCTCCGACGCGGACTACCGGTATGCGGTGAAGCTTCCTCCAGGCCCGGAAGCCACCCCCCAGGTGCGCTGTTGGCGGCGGATCCCCGCAGCCGGCAGCTGGACAGCCCGTTGTGGGCCCATGGACCTGGCCGTGTTCATCCAGCGCTTTCTGCCCGGTGGCCCGTGAGCCAAGGGGCGCCAGCCGCTAGCGCAACCTCGGCAACAGGTAAAAGAACATCTCCAGGTCGGCCGCCCGCTGACTGTCACGTTCGCGGAGGGCCAGCTCCCGGCCCGTTGTCCGGCCTCTGATTCCCAGATGTTCCGCGTTCAGGTAGATGCGCTCCTGCGTCGTTGTGGCGTCCACCCACACATGGGCCGAGCGCACCCGCAGGCGCACCAGGATCCGTTCGGGCGGTGGGGCGTTCCAAATCTGCCGGGCGGCGGCGTCGCGATTCGCCTGGCTGTTGAACAAGGCGGCAAAGGTTTGCGGCAGGGCGGAGAAGAAGCCCCGGTCGGCCAACAG
>JBKDSZ010000185.1:0-23134 GCA_046340375.1 Cyanobacteriota bacterium
CCTTGGCTGGATTGAGGTCGTCCATCTCCTGGGCGTCGCTCGGGGTGCCCAAGGTGGCGGTGGAGAGGACCTGGGTGAGGCCCTCGATCATCCGCTGGGCTTCCTCCGCCGCCAGGCCGTCGTGGCTGGCGATCGTCACCATGCCGCCATCTTCGATGTCGATTTTGGTGTTGGTGCGCTCCGTGATCCCCTTGATCGTGCGACCGCCGGGGCCGATGACGGTGCCGATCAGTTCGGGATCAATGCGGAAGCTCAACAGGCGCGGCGCGTGGGGGGAGAGGGTGTCGCGCGGCTTGTCGATCGCCTCCAGCATCTTTTCAAGGATGTGGAGACGGGCGGGGCGGGCCTGCTTGATGGCCTCGGACACGGTGGCGATGGGCAGACCGGTGATCTTCATGTCCATCTGCAGCGCGGTGATGCCCTTCTCCGTGCCGGCCACCTTGAAGTCCATGTCGCCGAGGAAATCCTCGATGCCCTGGATGTCCGTGAGGATGCGCACGTCGTCGCCCTCCTTGATCAGGCCCATCGCCGCACCGCTCACCGGCGCCTTGAGCGGCACGCCCGCATCCATCAGGGCCAGGGTGCTGCCGCAAACCGACCCCATGGAGGTGGAGCCGTTGGAGCTGAGCACCTCACTGACCACGCGCAACACGTAGGGGAAGTTTTCCTTGGGAGGCAGCACGGGGATGAGGGCCCGTTCGGCCAGGGCACCGTGGCCGATCTCCCGCCGCCCGGGCGAGCGCATGGGGCGGGTTTCGGCGACGGAATAGGGAGGGAAGTTGTAGTGGTGGAGGTAGAGCTTTTCCTTGGCGGGGTTGAGGTCGTCCATCTCCTGCGCATCGCTCGGCGTGCCGAGGGTGGCCGTGGAGAGCACCTGGGTGAGGCCTCTCTGGAACAGACCGGACCCATGCACGCGCTTCGGCAGCACGCCAGCTGCGGCGGAAAGGGGGCGAACCTCATCGAGCTGACGGCCATCCACACGGCGGCCGTCCTTGAGAATCTGCTGACGCATCAGCTTCTTGGTGAGGCTCTTGTAGCCGTTGGCCAGAGCTTTGCTGTTGCTGCTGGCCGCCACCTTCACGGGATCGCCATCTTTCAGGGCAGCGATCTTCTCGCTCACCCCGGCCTGAATCGCGTCGAGCTTTTCGTCCCGTTGGGGCTTGCTCAGCTCAAACTGTTGCAACACCTCGCCGATGCCCTTGGCGCATTCCTTTTCCAGGAAGGTGGGCAGGCTGGGATCCGCCTGGCTGGCCGCGGGAATGGGCGCGGGCTGCAAACCCAGCTCGGCCAGGAGGTTGAGCTGGGCCTTGATCAGTTCATTGACCGCCTCGTAGCCGAAGTCGATCGCTTCGATCACATCTTGTTCGGGCAACTGATCCGCTCCCGCCTCCACCATCACCACCCCATCGGGTGTGCCAGCCACGACCAGATCCAAGGCGCTGCGTTGGATCTCACGGAAGCTGGGATTCAGCACGAAATCATCGCCCAACAGGCCCACCCGCACGGCCGCCATCGGGCCATGGAAAGGAATCTGAGCCAGCAGGGTGGCCATCGAGGCGCCGGTGACGGCGAGCACATCGGGCGGCACCCGCTCATCCAGCGACATGCAGGTGGCGACGACCTGCAGGTCGTCACGCATCCAGGACGGGAAGAGGGGACGGAGGGGGCGATCGATGAGACGGGCGATCAGGGTGGCCCGCACGGGCGGACGCGATTCGCGACGCATGAAGCGTCCCGGAATGCGACCAGCGGCATAGAGCCGTTCCTCGGAGTCGCAGATCAGGGGGAGGAAATCGATGCCTTCGCGAGGGGTGGAGCGGGTTGCCGTCACCAGGATGGCGGTATCTCCACATTCGACCATGACGGCGCCGCCGGCCTGGGGGGCGTAACGGCCACTGGTCAGTCGGATCTCCCGGCCATCGAAGGAGATCAACTGCGTTTGTCCTTGCACTGGGCGTTATTGCTTCTGAAACGTTTCGATTGTCGCACCTGGCGTCTCCTTGCTGGCGGGTTTCCGCATTTCTGTGGATTGAGCGCCGCCATCGGCCCGAGCCCCGACGGACAGGGCCCCTCGCGGAAAAGCGGTGCTCAAACACTCCGGAGGGAGGGCTGCGGGCGCGAACCGTCAGAGCCCTTGATCACCAGAGCGCCGTGGACGAAACGCCCGAGAATCATGCTGCCCGAGCCTCCGAAACCTGCGCGCAAACCAAAAAGCGGAACTGGCGACTGGAGGGGCACGGACCGGCCCCCTCAATCGTTCAGGCCGACACCCGCAAGGAGCGCCGGATGCACCCTCACCAGCTCGACTTCACCACACCCGGCAGCTCACCCTTGTGGGCCCGTTCACGCAGCTGGTTGCGGCAGAGGCCGAAGTCTCTGTAGACGCCCCTGGATTTGCCAGTGGCCCAGCAGCGGTTGCGCAGGCGGCTGGGGGCGCTGTTGCGGGGCAGGGCCTGCAGCTTGCGGTGGATCTCCAACCGCTCCATCGGATCGGGTGTCGCCTCCATGGCGGCTTTGAGGGCGGCACGCTTGGCGGCGAAGCGATCCACCATCTTTTTGCGCTTCACATCGCGCGCAATCATCGACTTTTTCGCCATGCGGCCAGGGGGAACGGATCAACAATCTTTTCGAGCTTACCCCTTGATCTGACTGGGGCAAAGATCGGCAAGGCGGCAGTCGCCGCAGGCGGGGCGCCGGGCGCTGCACACGGTCCGGCCATGGACGATCAGCCGAATCGAAAGACTCTCCCAATCGGCTTGGGGCACCAGGCGCATCAGGTCGGCTTCGATGCGTCGGGGATCGGTCTGCCGGCTCAGGCCCAGGCGACGGGAGAGTCGCTGAACGTGGGTGTCAACCGTCACACCGGCATGGAGGCCGAAGGCGACGGCCAACACCAAATTGGCGGTCTTGCGGGCCACGCCGGGAAGCACCAGCAGCTCGGCCATGGAGGCGGGCACCTGCCCCCCATGGCGCTCCACCAGCAGACGGGAGGCCCCGACGATCGCCTTGGCCTTGTTGCGATAGAAGCCCGTGGAGCGCACGTAGGGCTCCACCTCTTGGGGCTCCACGGCCGCCGCAGCCGCCGCGTCGGGAAACCGGGCGAAGAGAGTGGGCGTCACCAGGTTCACGCGCACGTCGGTGCATCGGGCCGAGAGCAGGGTGGCCACCAGCAGCTCGTAGGGGGTGCGCCAGTGGAGAGCGCAGGCGGCGTCGGGGTAGAGGTCCCCCAGGCGGGCGAGCAGCTCGGAAGCCCGCTGGCGAGCGCTGGAAAACCGGGGCATCGCCCCTAGCGCAGGAACAACTGCTGCACCAGCGGCAACTGGGAGGTGTCCTTCACGATCAGCACGACGCTCAGCCCCACCAGAAGAACAAAGCCCGATTGCATGAAGGCGTGTTGAAAGCGTTCCGGCAGAGGCCGACCCCGCAGCGCCTCCACCAGGAGCAGCGCCAGCTGACCCCCATCCAACAGGGGAAGGGGCAGGGCGTAGAGCACCGCCAGATTGATGGAGATCAGCGCCGTGAACAGAAACAAACTGCCCCCGCCCTGGCGGGCGAGGGAGGCGCCCATCTCCACGATCTTCACCGGTCCGGAAACCTGGGAGGCGGTTTCGCCGAAGCGGGTGATCAGGCTGGCGAATCCCTCCACCGTGCGCCGGGTCAGGGCGAGGACGTCGTGGTTGGCCGGGCGAATCGGCTCCAGGGGGCCCCGAGGAGCGCGGAAGAGCTCCGTGCCGAACGGCTGGAGCTGGGCCCCGATCCGTCCGATGCCGCCCTGGTCCGCCGGGGTGAGGGTGAGCCCGACGCGGCGTCCCTCCCGCTCGGCTTGGAGCTGGAGCGGACGATCGGGGGCGGCCTGGATGCGGCGCACGAGAGCCGAAACGGCCTCCTGCCCGCCAGCCACCGGCTGCTGATCGATGGAGAGGATGCGATCCCCCGCCCGCAGACCCGCCCGAGCCGCCGGCTGGCCCGGTTGCACCCCGGCCACGAGCACCCCCGGGGAGGCGCTCGCCCCCGCGGGGATGCCCACCACGACCCCTTGGGCGACCAACACCACCCAGGCGAGGAGCAGATTGGCGAGCACGCCGGCGCTGATCACCAGGGCCCGCTGGTGGAGGGGGCGATTGCGCAACAGGTTGGGGTCGTCCAACGGGAAGGGGCTCGCCTCATCGTCATCGGGGAACGACACGAATCCCCCCAGGGGGATGGCCCGCAGGGCGAAGCGCACCCCCCGCCGCTGGCGCTCCAGCAGAACAGGCCCGAACCCCACGGAGAAGCCGCTGACGCGGATGCCTTGCCAGACGGCCGCAAAAAAATGACCCGCCTCGTGGACCACGATCAGGCCCGCCAGGATGGCCAGGGCGATGAGGACTCCCATCAGGAAAGGGACCGTTCAGTGTGGTTCATTCTGGGGGCAGATCAAGGGGATGGGCTCTCCAACATCTCGGCGCCGAAGTGGGGAACGAGGGCCGCCGGCAGCCGCACCCGGCCATCAGCCTGCTGCCCCGCCTCCAGCAGGGCCGCCATGGTGCGCCCGATCGCCAGGCCGCTGCCGTTGAGGGTGTGCACCAGGCGGGTTGGCTGGCCCTTCTCCTTGCAGCGGATGTTGCTGCGGCGGGCCTGGAAATCGCCACAGGTGCTGCAGCTGGAGATCTCCCGATAGGCGCCGGCCCCGGCCAGCCACACCTCCAGGTCATAGGTGCGGGTGGCGGAGAAGCCCAGATCACCGGTGCAGAGCTCGATGCGGCGGTAGGGCAACTCCAGGGCCTCCATCACGGCCTCCGCGTCGCGGGTGAGCCGCTCATGGGCCGCCTCGGAATCCTCGGGCCGGCAGAACCAGTAGAGCTCCACCTTGTTGAACTGATGCAGGCGAATCAGGCCGCGGGTGTCCCGTCCGTAGGAGCCGGCCTCGCGGCGAAAGCAGGGGGTGTGGGCCACATAGCGCAGGGGCAGGTGGCTGGCGTCCAGCACCTCATCGCGATGGAAGGCGGTGAGGGGGACCTCGGCGGTGGGGGTGAGCCAGAGATCGTCCGCGTCGCAGCGAAAGCTTTCCTCGGCGAATTTGGGCAATTGGCCCGACCCCGTGAGGCTGGCGCTGTTGACCAGGATCGGGGGCATCATCTCCCGATAGCCCCGCTGGCCGTGGAGATCCAGCATGAAGCTGATCAGGGCCCGCTCCAGCCTGGCGGCTGGACCGATCAGGGTGACGAAGCGGCTCTGAGCAATGCGAACGGAGCGTTCCGTGTCGATCAGGCTCAGGGCCTCAAGGATCTGCCAGTGCTCGCGGAGGGTCTCTCCCGGGGCCGCCCGGCGAGGCTCTCCCCAGCGTTTCACCTCCACATTGTCGGTTTCGTTTCGTCCTTCGGGCGCGAGGGGGGAGGGTAGGTTGGGGAGCAGGAGCAACTGCTCCCGCAAACGGCGCTCCAGACCTTTTTCCTCTTCCTCAAGCCCGGACACCTGCTGCTTGATGCGATTGCCCTCCTCTTTCAAGGCGAGCACCTCGGGATCCTCCGCCCGGCCACCCGTCCGCATCCGTTGCCCCACCTCTCGGCCGATGCGGTTGCCTTCCGCCTGCAAACCGCTGCGACGCTCCTCCAGATCGCGCCCCTGGCGCGCGATGGCCTGCAGACCCGTCACGTCAACGTCCAGGCCCCGGCGGCCAAGCTGTTCGGAAATGACCTCGGGTTGTTCGCGCAGGAGGCGCTGATCCAGCACGGCCGGGAAGGGAGCTCACGGGCAGCCTACGGGGTGGTCCGACGGGCCAACGAACCCCGCGCAGCCCCGGAAGCCAGCCGCTCGGTCAGAGCACCTGCACCACTTCGGTGACCTCAGGGATCGCGTCCCGCAGCTTCCGCTCGATGCCCATCTTGAGGGTCATGGTGCTGCTCGGGCAGGAGCCGCAAGCGCCTTGCAGCCGCACCTTCACGACGGGGCCATCGAGTTCGACGATCTCCACGTTGCCGCCATCGGCCATCAGATAGGGGCGCAGCTCATCGAGCACCCGCTCAACGTTCGCCACGGTGAGGGCGCTGGGATCGGTGGAATCCTGGGGCAGGGTGGCGGTGGCGTCGGTGGACATGGGGCGATTGAAAGATGCATGAAGTTTAGGGCGGGCCAGCGACGAATCCGGGGAGCGGCAGGGGGGGGTGCCGGCGGATCCGAACGGCGACCAGACGTCCGCTGCCTAGGATTGCGAACGGAGTCCCATCAACCCGAGCCGGGACGCCCCCCGCGCATGACCGACGTTCCCGTTTCCCGGATCCGTAATTTCTGCATCATCGCCCATATCGACCATGGGAAGTCGACCCTGGCGGACCGGCTGCTGCAGGAAACGGGCACCGTCGCCGCCCGTGACATGCAGGAGCAGTTTCTAGACAACATGGAGCTGGAGCGGGAGCGGGGCATCACGATCAAGCTCCAGGCGGCCCGCATGGAAACCAAGGCCGCCGACGGACAGACCTACATCCTCAATCTGATCGACACGCCGGGCCATGTCGACTTCTCCTATGAGGTCAGCCGTTCCCTGCAGGCCTGCGAGGGCGCTCTGCTGGTGGTGGATGCCAGCCAGGGCGTGGAAGCCCAGACCCTGGCCAACGTCTATCTGGCCCTGGAAAATGACCTGGAGATCATCCCCGTTCTCAACAAGATCGATCTTCCCGGGGCGGATCCGGAGCGCATCCGGGCGGAGATCGAGGCGATCATCGGCCTGGATTGCTCCGGCGCCATTCCCTGCTCCGCCAAGACCGGCCTGGGGGTGCGGGAGATTCTCCAGGCGGTGGTGGAACGGGTCCCCCCGCCGCCCGATCGGGTGGCGGAGCCGCTGCGGGCCCTGATCTTTGATTCCTATTACGACCCGTACCGGGGCGTGATCGTTTATTTCCGCGTCATGAGCGGCACGATCCGCCGCAAGGACAAGGTGCTGCTGATGGCCAGCGGCAAAACCTACGAGCTGGATGAGGTGGGGGTGATGGCCCCGGATCAGCGACAGGTGGACAGCCTGCACGCGGGGGAGGTGGGCTATCTGGCGGCCTCGATCAAGGCCGTGGCCGACGCGCGGGTCGGAGACACGATCACCCTGGCGGGCGCCCCGGCCGAGGCGCCCCTCCCCCGCGTCAGGGAAGCCAAGCCGGAGGTTTTGTGAGGGCTGTTTCCCACCGACGCGGATCAATACCCCGATCTCCGGGACGCCCTCGACAAGCTGCGTCTCTCGGATGCCGCGCTTCAATACGAGCCGGAAACCAGCAGCGCCATGGGCTTCGGCTTCCGCTGCGGCTTTCTTGGGCTGCTGCACATGGAGATCGTGCAGGAGCGGCTGGAGAGGGAATACAACCTGGATCTGATCGTGACGGCCCCCTCGGTGGTCTACAAGGTGAACATGATTGACGGCAGTTGCCTGATGGTGGACAATCCCGCCACGCTTCCTGATCCGCAGAAACGGGAATCCATCGAAGAGCCCTATGTCAAGTTGGAGATCTATACGCCCAACACCTACAACGGCACTCTGATGGAGCTCTGCCAGGAACGGCGCGGGGAGTTCATCGACATGAAATACATCACCACCGACCGTGTCACATTGCACTATGAGGTGCCCCTGGCGGAGGTGGTGACCGACTTTTTTGATCAGATGAAGAGTCGCACCAAAGGCTATGCCTCCATGGAGTATCACTTGATCGGTTATCGAACGAATGAACTGGTGCGTCTCGATGTTCTGATCAACGCGGAAAAAGCTGATCCGCTCACCACGATCGTCCACCGCGACAAGGCTTACAACGTCGGCAAGGGACTTGTTGAGAAATTGAAGGAGCTGATCCCCCGTCAGCAGTTCAAGATCCCCATCCAGGCCGCCATCGGCAGTCGCGTGATCGCCAGCGAGAGCATCAGCGCGATGCGCAAGGACGTGCTGGCGAAGTGCTACGGCGGCGACATCAGCCGCAAGAAGAAGCTGCTGCAGAAGCAGGCCAAGGGCAAAAAGCGGATGAAGGCCATGGGCAAGGTGGAGGTGCCCCAGGAAGCTTTCATGGCGGTGTTGAAGCTCAACCAGTAGGGGAAGCGCAAATCCGTCAGACGGAGCGGCTGGGGCGACCCCCTGTCAGCAGGCGGGAACGCTTGGATTCCCAAGCGCCGCGGCCATGGTCTCGTCCCGCAACGCCATCCGGATTCAACGCCCGCGCGGACGGCGGCGCCGAGACCCCGCCCATCTGATGCCGCTGGCCGCGGGGGGAGCCGGCCTGCTTCTGCTCCTCGGCCTCACCCTGCAGGGACTGGCCCTTCAAGAGCGTGCCCAGGTGAGTGCCCAAGAGCGCCTGCGTCGCGAGGAGGATCTGCTGATCTCCGGGGCCCACCAGCTCCTGGCGGCCCTCAACAGCCGCCACCGCTGCTTGCTGGCCCTGCCCCTGGCCCGCTGGGGGGACGCGGCGGGCGCGGGGTGCGCTTCCCCGGAGGCGCAGGCCAACCTGCGACGGATGGTGGTCTGGTCCGCGCCGGTGCGACTGGGGGCCTGGCAACCGGGCATGGATGGGCAAAGCGCGGAATTGGAGCTGCTGCTGGACGGGGGAGCGGGCCGCGCGGAACGGCGCGGTCGGTTCGCTGTTCGCCTGGCGGGGGCGCCGCCACAGGCGGTGGACCTCCGGTCCCGTGGTCTGGGGGCCGTCCTGCCATGACGCTCGTGGAAGCGGTGATGGCCTCCCTGGTGCTGATGATCGGCACCTCGGCGGCGGCCCAGCTCTGGAGCCATGGCCTGCGCTCCAGCCTGGAGCTGGCGCGGCGGGAACAAACCCTGCAGCGGCTGGACGGTCTGCTGCTGAACGGGGAGGGGCTGGCCCGAGAGCTGGCGGTTCGCCACGGACCAAGCAGCGATTGCCCCTCCGCCCTCGCCCGGCTCCTGAGCGGAATTCAGGCTCTGCCCACCGCCCGAACGGCCACGCTCACCCTTCCCCCCAGCCCTCCTGGCACCCTGCATCTGCGTTGGGAAACGGATGGGGTGCGCCGGGAACGGCTGCTGAGCCCGTCCGCCTTGGGGTTGTGCCGGGAGGCGGACGATGGGGCGTGAACCGGCGGTGACGCTTCCCGAGGCCTTGCTGGCCCTGGGTCTGGTGGCGATGCTGGCTGTTCCCTTGTGGCGGGGGGGACGGGAAGCCATGGCGCTGCAGCGGCTGCAGGCGGCCAGTCAACGGTTGACGGCGGGGCTGGAGGAGGGGCGAGCGGCGGCGTTGCGGGAGGGGCGCCCCTGTGGGCTGCGGTTGGGAGGGAGCGGCTGGGAGGCGCCTCGGAGTTCCACCCTTCCCCCGTGCCTCGGCGTGAGCCCGGGCATCGGCACCGGGATCGACGACGCGAGCGGCGCGCCCCGATTGAGCCACAACCTGCCGGATCCGGTGCGCTTCAGCGCCAATGGCCTCGTGTTGGATGGGGGCACCATTTGGCTGCGGAGTCCGCACACCGCTCTGGTGCGCTGTGTGGTGGTCAGCCTGCCGCTCGGGGTGACGCGGGTGGGCCGGGAAGGGCCCGGGGGCTGCGAACCGGAGACAGCCCCATGACGCGGTTCAGGGCAGGGCGCCGGGGGCTGGCCGAGGGGGCCTTCAGCGTCCTGGAAGTGCTTCTGGCGCTGGCCGCGGGGCTGACGCTGGCCGGAGTCGTGATCCAGGGGATGGCAGAGGCGACCCGAAGCGCTGAGCGGCTGGGGCTGCTGCTGCGGGAACGTCAAGCGGCGCGGCGCACCCTGGCTCTGCTGGGCTCGGAATTCGGACAGGCCCGGGACTGGCGCGCGGGATCCGGGGCGGCCGCAGGGGCGGACTGTGCCCTGGGCGGCCGGGCGCCTGTGGTCGCTCTGCAGGTGGCGGGACGGTGGATCACCTACAGCGTGGGCACCGCCCCCAGCCGGATCTGGCGGGGACAGGTTCTGATGCGCTGTGGTCCGGCCTACGGACTGTCCGGGGACCTCAGCGGCGGTGCGGCGCAGAACAGAGTGGTGATCGATGGCCTGGCGCCCACGGGGCTTCAGGTGGAGAGCGAGGGGCCCGGGGTGCTGAGGTTGCGGCTGCGGCAGGCCTTTGCGCAGCCTTCCGGGAGAACCCTGGAGCTGCATAGTTCTCACCTGGCCGTGGCCCCGAGCGCGCCGCCAGGCCCTTGAGAAACCTCGACAAAATTTCGGTATTCCACACGAACGGGAGGGCCCCCCGACGTAACCCAGGGCACTTTTTGCCGGAAAGATGCCTTACCTTGGACACAAGACAAGGTCAAGGCAGTGGGAAGGAAAAGAAATCAAAACTGGATGGTCCACGGAGCCAGGCGTGGCGGCAGCAGGGAGCGGGCGTTTGTTTTGCCGCTGATCATCCCGGCGGCCATCCTTCTGGTCATGGGGGCCACCTCGCTGATGAGCCGCACGGCCAACAGCATCTTGGTCACCACGAAGCAGACCGATGCCCAGCTGGCGCGGGAGGCTGCGGAGAGCGGCATGAACCGGGTGCTGAGCACCTTGAACCCATACACGAAACACAACGCCGACCCCTATGTGAGCTTTTTACTGGCCTCCAACTGGGTGCCAGACAGTGGAGTGAACTACAACACGGGTGTCGTGGGTGCCGCGACGGTCCGCTCGGGTTGGAGGCTGACGTCTCTGGATCGGAACACCGTGCGCGGGATTCTGCGGCAGTGCGGCTTGTCCGAACGGGGGCTCCATCCGAACCAGCAACCCCCGAGCACCTCCCAAACCTATGCCGACCTCTTCAGCGGAGCCATTGGAGCCGCCGGCGCCCTGACGGGCACGCAGCTTCGTTACATGGTGACGGATTATGTCCCTCCCACCCGGCCCGCCTCAGGGGTGGCCTGGCCCACGGAGTGCAACGCTTTCGCTTCGTTGGGGGGGGGCACCTCGCAGATTTCCGTGGAGGGTCGGGTGATCCGCAACGGGACCTTGGTCGCGCGCTACACCCTGACGCGAACGATTGATGTGCAGAGCTGGTCCTTGGTCAATGTTCCAGCCTCCTGGGTGCCGACCGCCTACCCCGGACCACCTGTCGGGCTGCGCATCGGGGGAACGGCAGGCAGTCTGGTGCGGATGCAATCCGGTTTCTATGAGAGTAACTTCACTGAGGCGCAGAACGTTAGAGACTTGTCTGGTGCGCAATTGCCGATGTGTCGCAACTTCTGTCCAAACGGCCAGCCCTTCAACAATGTCATGTCGTCCTCACCCGGCGTGGAAATGCGCGTTCCCAGCGCCGATGTCATCCCGGCCAACGATGCCGATCTGCCGCGCTACCCCTACGACACGAGCCTTGCACCCTTTGGTCTGGTTCCGCTCCAGATCAACGAATCCAGATTGAACTATCCCTACAGGAGTGCAGGAAACAGCAGCATCAGCAATCTGTATCCTGAATGTCGGGATTCGCAGTCGGCCAACCAGAACAGCCCCAGGGATAGTCGTCAGGGTGAGATTGATTGCTGGATTGAGAGCATCGGAGTTCCCCAGGAGGTGGCTTCCGTCGCCTACAACAAAACGACAAACGTTTTCACCCTCACTCTTCGCCCTGACGCCCGGTACGACGTAGCGCCCGGAACCTGGCTGAAAGTGAATGTCAGAACGGGTGGCCTCAATAGCGGCGGGACTCCATGGAGAGGACGGGTGATCAATTCCAGCGGATCTCCTCAGGTCATCACCTTCACCCCGGACACCCAACCACCCGCCAGTGTCAACACGTATTTTACAGCCGCCAGTCCCTCTCAGAATCCGACCTTTGTTTCGCCTGACCATGATCTGGCCAATCCCCTGACCCTCCGCGTCAACACGGAGGCCCGACCGGTCAATCTGATCATCCGGGGACAGGTGGGCACGCCTTCAGCGGACGAATTTGTGGTGCTGAAGCATCTGGTTCGAGAGTCGCCTGCCCAGGGGTATGTGCACAGCATTGCCGCCGTGAACGTCCGCAGTGCCTGGAGCCGTCTGCGCATTTTTGGACTCTCCCGTCCCGCAGCCTCCTGTCCGACGTCGCCGGGGCAAACCTTCTACATCAATCCCCAACCGGTGGTCACCGCCAACGGAGAAGAATCCAGCCTGTCTGGGGCTTTCCTCTGGTTACCCCAGGGGGCTCTGGTGTACGGAACCGCCGGTCAAAGCTATCCGCAGCAGTTTCTCAGCGTCTGGTGGCTTTGCAACCTTGACATTCCTGGCTTGCTGAACAACAGGCCTAGAATGACATTCGTCACCCCGCTCAATGGCAACCCGGATGTCTTGGAGGCTGTTCTGCCTGGAGGCTTCCTCACCGCGTCAGGCGAGTTCATCCCTGATCTGCGCTTCCCAGTTTACCCTTCTTTACAACGCATCAGGAGTACGTACTAACCATGGCCTTCCGCTCTCTCCAGCGACGGTTCAAAAAAGGTGAGGCTGGCTTCGTCCTGATGGAGGCTGTTGTGGCCGCAGGGTTTTCCGCCTTCGCCCTCTCTGCCTCTCTCCTGATCCTGAACCGCCAGACCGAAATGGTCCAAAAAGCCAGGGACATGGCCCTGATTCAGGCCGCTGTCAGTGAAGATATCAACGCGATCCGTCATCAAGCCCGTTTCTGGAACTGGTCCAACTCCTATTACCGCGGCGCAACGCCCAGCGCGACGATACCGGATGAGATGATTTACAGACCAACAGCGCCCCAATGCTCTGGTTTAAGCACACCGGGGAAGTTTGAACAGGCTCTCTTCTTGTTCTTGATGGAATATCCCGCCTATATTAAGGGAGGCATACCTATAAGCACCAGGGGACCGATTGCAAAAACTGTGCCTGGATATGTCATCAGCAGGAATTACGCGTTTCCAACGGCGATCCCCTCCTCTACAACCACGTCCCCAACCACTCCCGGTGATCAGAGGTTTAACACCTTGCGGGTGACGTATTCTGTGAAGTCCGTCAAAACGAATGCGAATGGAGCGATAACATCTTCCACGACGTTTCCATTTGAAGCCACGAGAGATATTTTGATACCTGCCCAGTTTTCGTGCTGATGAGCGGAACCCACCACCATGCCCCCCCCCCGACGCCACCTTCCGGCATCCCGACAGAATCGGGGCTTCACGATCGTGGAAGCGATGGTGTATGGCGCGTTGCTGATGTCATTATCAGCACTTGGCTTTCATTCGATGCGTGCTTTTTTGGAGGAGCGTAAATTGCATGTTGCCGCCGTTGAACTCTCGGCGTACCTGGAGATCGCCCGCAGCGTTGCCCTGACGGATGAAACGCCGTGCGTGATCGCCATGACAAACAGCAACGGCGGGGTGTTTGGTGTCGACAGCAGCGTTCCCAATAATTCTTGTCGGGCAGGCAAGATCATTCCCTCCCTCAACCTGCGCGACGTGAGCGGCATCACCAACCTGAGGGTTTCCCTTCTCCCCGGATCGGGCACCTTTCCCCTCACTTTTTATCCGGAGGGCACGACACGAGACGGTGCCACGGCCGTGCTCAGCTCCCCGGATGTGACATCGGGGGCCTGGTGCGTGGATGTGCAAGCCCCGCTCGCCAGGGTCCGGACAGGATGGCGCGCCAACGGATCCAACACGTGCCACTATGGCTTGGAACAATGAAACACACTCTTCGCCCAAGGCCTGGATCAAAACGCCGCTCGCTGGCCAGCCGCAAAGGAGCGGAAGCGTTCTCGTTGGTCGAATTGATCGTTGGGGTGGCCGTCGGTGCGGTCGTTCTGGGTTCGATCGGCGGCCTGGCTTTGATTTCCGAAATGAGATATAACCGAAACTCGCTTGTCAGCCAATCCTTGCGTGATTCCTGGAGCCGCAGCCTTGCCTTCATCTCCAGTGAGGCCTCTCAAGCCTATTGGATCCGAACCAGCCTCACCACTCCTCCCGGCTACCCCTGCGCCGGGGGGCAGCCGCAGAATCCACTTGTTTTGGATGGACCGCCCAATCCGGACAATCCAGACGAGCCGATCTGGCGCGTGGTGTACGGCGTGCGAAGCAATGCCGGCGTTGGCAACCAGTGGCGCGGGGTGAACAGGCTGGTGCGCTGCGGCCCACCCTTTGAGCGGGTCGCCCGCAGCGACACCGAGCAGACGACGCGAGAGGAAGCCTTGCGGGCAGCGGCGATCGGCGGAAACCTGAGCTTTGCGGACGCTTATCAGGAAACCACCATTGCCGATCAGCTTCCCGCCATCGCTCCGTTGCCCTGCCCGGTCGCCTCCGTGCCGGGCCCCTGCGCCCAACCGTTTTATGCCAGGGTCTTCAACACCGCAGCGCCTGTGGATCGGGAAGCCCAGGTCAATCTGTTCCTCAGTCGCCCCACTGGAGCAACGTTTCCCCCGGCAGCGAACAGCGGCTTTCATGCTCTGATTCGTGCCAACCGCAATCCGGGATTCAGTATCACGGGCGATCCAAGCTGCAACACAACGACCGACTCCTGGGGGAACGAGGTGCCGAACGATCTGGCAGCTTGTCGTCGGGCTAATTTTGATTCCATGAGCCGTTGGGTAACCTATACCACACATAATTTGGCTACGAAGAGTGGAAGCTTGCGCATCAACAGCTGCGGACCGAATTGCAATGGCCCACGGCTTTCCGACACGTTTGAGATCATCTATCTGCCGGGTCGCTATGCCGACTACACCACCAATCAGTTCTCCGCTACGGATGATCGCCCCTGCAGTCGTAAAAGCTGCTTTCTGCAAAATGGAAGCCAGAGTGTCCAAATCTATGATGGCAACATGTTGATCTTCTACGATCGCATCGTGCGGTTTTGATAGAGAACCTCTCGGATTTCTAGTCGCAAAACTGAGCCCATGCCAACGCCCAGCCAGCTGATCAGCGGCTGGAGAGGATGGGCCCAGTGCTTGCGTCACAGACCATGTGCAAGTCCTCCGGCCCAGACTGTTGGTGGTCGCAGATCGCCTCTTGGAAGGCTGCCGCCTGAAGCAACCGGGGCGACGGCTCCATCCACGGCCAATTCTGAACATCAGCTGACGCAAGCCAAAGCGTGAGCGATGCCGATGCCGCGCCAGCCAGAGACCAGAGGATTAGCAAAAAAAAAGAGCAAGCCGGAAAGGCTTGCTCTTGAAAAGACTGTGAATGCTGATCGATTAAGTCAAAAGACTTAGCTGATAGTACATTCCATCTGGCCTTCACCGCTGATGGCGACGGTGGCTGTGGTGCCAGCTTGATTTTCAGCGTTCAGACAATCCAGGTTCTCAACCCGATTCGTCCACGTCGCAGAAATCGATCCGCCGGTGGTCATGTCGCAGGTGTAGGTACCACCCCTGGTAGTGAAGGAGGCTGGAGCGGTCGGAGCTGTTCCCACTTTGGAAGCCACGAAGGTGGAACACTCCTTGGCGAGGCCGACCACCTCACCGATGGTGGCGCCGGCCGCAGCCGTGTTGCGCGCAGCCAGATAGCGGGGAACAGCGACCGCAGCCAACACACCGATGATGGCCACCACCACCATCAGTTCGATCAAGGTGAAACCCTTTTGCAGGGCCTTGCGGCGTCGGAGGCTTTGGAGAAGAAGCAGTTGCGTTCTGGTTCGCATGGGTTTGATGGAAGAGTCAGATTTGAACATAACCCCAGGGGACGGACGGTCGAGGTACGGTCGGCCGGCCAATTAAAAATTCTTTTCAGTCAGGACGGGGACGGCCATGTCTTGTGCTGCGACTTGGTTAAGTTCATCGGAAAATGCCTGAATAAACAATAATGGTCCTTCGCCTTTCTTCCCGGCCTTCCCTCGCCTCCCGCCTGGCCCGTTGGGGCGCCTGCATCGTGTCCGTTTACGCCCTGTTGGCCTTGGCCACCCCCCTGCTGGATCATCTGGGGCTCCTGGCGGATCCCAACGCGGGCCTCGGCAATCCGATGGATGCCCCACCCTCCTGGAGCCACTGGTGTGGCACCGATCGCCTCGGACGGGACGTCTGCTCCCGCACCCTGGCCGGCAGCGGCGTCGCCCTGCAGGTGGTGCTCCTCGCCCTGGGACTGGCCCTGCTGATCGGCGTGCCGCTGGGAATGGTCAGCGGCTACCTGGGGGGAACGGTGGATCGCCTGCTTGTGCTGGTGATGGACACCCTCACCACCCTGCCGGTGCTGTTGCTCTCGGTGGTGTTGGCCTTCCTGCTCGGCCGCGGCCTTCCCAACGCCGCCGCCGCCCTCTGCGTCGTCTACGTGCCGCAGTACTTCCGTGTCGTGCGCAACCAATCCGCCCAGGTGAAGGCGGAACTCTTCGTGGAGGCGGCCCGCTCCCTTGGCGCCGGACCTCTCTGGATCCTGCGCCGCTACCTCCTCCGCAATGTGATCACCTCCGTGCCCGTGTTGCTGACCCTGAACGCGGCCGACGCGGTGCTCGTGCTGGGGGGACTGGGCTTCCTCGGCCTGGGCTTGCCGGAAACGGTGCCCGAATGGGGCAGTGATCTGCAGCAGGCCCTCACCTCGGTGCCCACAGGCATCTGGTGGACGGCCCTCTGGCCCGGGCTGGCGATGTTTGTGCTCGTGCTGGGCCTCTCGTTTCTCGGGGAGGGATTGGAGCAATGGCTCTCCTCGCTACCGCAACGCTCCGCTTGACCTCAGTACGTTGGATTTTTGCCCCATTCCATGCCTTGGTGGATGGATCTGGTGTTGCTGGCCGCGGGGGTCACCCTCTGGCTGCTGGGTGCCAACCACAGCGATGACGTGATCGGTCTCCTGGAAAAGATCGTGGGCGTTGCGGCGCTGATGGTGGTCCTCCTCGGCGGACGCTGGCTGCCGCTGGAGTTGCTCGTCCTGGGACTGGCCCTGTGGCTGCCAGGTGCCAACCGCTTTGAGCAAGGCCCCAGGGGCTGATCGAAAGCCAATCCCCATGGCTCGCTCCCCTCGCCGGCCCTCAACAGCGCAGCCGGAGATGCCTGGGCAGCGCTTCCAGAATCGTTCCCTCTTCATCCACCGGCGGATAGGCCCGCCCCTCCCGCTGACACCAGGCCGCCACATCGGGATAGGCCCACTCAACCATCTGCTTGCCGTAGCGCTCCGCCGTCATCCCCTCCCCCCGCTCGGGCAGCAGGCCTGCGGCCTGGCGCTGGCGCAGCGCCTCGAACAACAGGGTGGCCGCCGCCACAGACACGTTCAACGACTGCACCATCCCCCGCATCGGGATGAACACCGGCTGATCCACCAGGGCCGCGGCCTCCGGGCTCAACCCCCATTTCTCCGCCCCCAACACGAAGGCGGTGGGGCCCGTGTAATCACAGGCGCCGGAGTCTCCAGCCCGTAGGCCAAGATGGGTGCCCACCAGGCGGAACCCCTGCTCCCGCAAGGCGAGCATCGCCTCGTTGATCGTGGTGTGCACCCGCAACGGCACCCACTTCTGGCTGCCCTGGGCCGTGCTGTTGAAGGTCGGCAACCGCCCCTGGCGGCACACCGCATGGGCCTCCAACACCCCCACCGCATCGCAGGTGCGCAGGATCGCCGAGAGGTTGTGGGGCTTCTCCACCTGCTCCACCAGCACGGTGAGATTGGCCATGCGCCGATCCAACACCGCCTTGAGGCGTGCGAAGCGACGGGGCAGCAGGGCCATGGGGAGGCCTCTCCAGAAGGGATCGCAGACTGATCCTGCCCGCCCGGCATCCGCGCCCCGAACCGCCCCTGTGGAGCCCTCCTTTGATCAGCGCGTCTACGCCATGGTGGCCCGCATCCCCCGGGGACGACTGGCCACCTACGGCCAGATCGCCGAACTGATCGGCGCCTGGGGGTGTGCCCGCCAGGTGGGCTGGGCCCTGCGGCGCCTCCCCCTCCCCTCCGACCTGCCCTGGCACCGGGTGGTGAACGCCCGGGGACGCATCAGCCTGAGCCCGGGACGCGAGGGCAGCGACTGGATCCAGGTCGCCCTGCTGCGCGAGGAGGGGATTCCCGTCGATGGGGAAGGCCACCTGCCCCTGGGCCCCCACCGCTGGAGCGGACCCGAGGCTGAGCACCCTCCGCGGCGCTAGGACGGAACGTCAGAGCCGCCCGCACCCTTTGGGGACACCCTCCAGCCCACCCCGCTCCACAACCCATGGGCTCGCCCCGCGACGCCTGGCCTGGACCGTGCTGCAGGCCGTGGCCGCCGGTGCCTGGGCCGATGCCGCCCTGGAGCGGGCGCTGCGGCGCACTCCCCTCCCCCCCCGGGATCGGGCCCTGGCCACAGATCTGGCCTACGGCGCCATCCGTCAGCGCGCCCTGCTGGATGCCTGGATCAGCGCCCGGGGGCGGGTGGCGGCCGAGAAGCAACCGCCCCTCCTGCGCTGGCTGCTGCATGTGGGCCTCTACCAACTGCTGGTGCTGGAGCGCGTGCCCGCTTCTGCGGCCGTGAGCACCACGGTGCAGCTGGCCCGGGAGGGGGGGCTGGAACGGCTGGCTCCCGTGGTGAACGGCCTGCTCCGCGCCGTTCTGCGGCAACGGGAGGCGCTGCCCGCAGGGGCCGAACCCTGGCGGGGACTGGCGGTGCCCGACGACGCCGCGAGCTCCCTCGCCCTTCGCCACTCCCTGCCGCTCTGGCTGGCCCGTGAGCTCCTGAGCTGGTGCGGCCTGGAGGAGGCCGAGCTCTTCGCCCGGGCCTCCAACGCCCCTCCCCCCTTCGACATGCGCGTCAACACCCTGCGCACCGATCCCGCCACCTTGATCCAACGCCTGGCCGAGGCCGGCCTGCGGGCTGCACCCCTGCCCGATCTGCCGGCGGGGATCACCCTGCTGGATCGTCCCGGCGATCCGCGGGCCCTGCCGGGCTATGGCGAAGGGCACTGGTGCGCCCAGGACCGGCAGGCCCAGCGGATCGTGCCCCTTCTGGATCCGCAACCCGGCGAACGGATCCTTGATGCCTGCGCCGCCCCCGGCGGCAAGGCCACCCATTGCGCCGAACGGATGGGGGATCAAGGAGAGGTGTGGGCGGTGGATCGCTCCGCTGCGCGGTTGGAGCGGATCCAGGCGAACGGGGAGCGGCTGGGGCTGACCATCCTGCAGCCCCTGGCCGCAGACGCCACCACCCTCCTGGAGGAGCGCCCCGACTGGCGGCAACGGTTTGATCGCATCCTGCTCGACGCCCCCTGTTCCGGCTTGGGCACCCTCGCCCGCCATGCCGATGCGCGCTGGCGGCAGACCCCGGCAACGGTGGACGCGCTGGCCGCCCAGCAGGCGACCCTCCTCGACCGGCTGGCGCCGCTGCTGGCGCCCGGTGGCCGCGTCGTCTACGCCACCTGCACCGTGCATCCGCGCGAAAACCAAAACCAGATCGTTGATGCCCTGCGCCGCCACCCCTGGCAGCTCGACGGGGAACGGCAGTGGTGGCCCCGACCCGGCGGGGGGGATGGCTTCTACGCCGCCGTGCTGACGGATCAGGGAGCGGGGGGAGGCGGCGGCGGTGGAACGGACACCGGCACCGGCGGGAGCGGCAGGGGCGGTGGCGGGGAGGCGGGGGCTGGCGCAACCGCCGCTGGCGAGGGCACCAGGGGTGTTGTGGCGGGCGCGGCGGGGGTGGTGGCCGCCGGGGGGGCGTAGGGCTGGGGTTCCTCGCGACGCTCCCAGCGCCGGGGTTCCTCGGGCTGCCAGCTGCGGCCTTGCTGGGGGAGATCGTCGGTGGGGGGAGTCCAGCGGCGATCGGGTTCTCCCAGCAGGGAATCGGGTGTGGACATGTCCGGGCTGTCCCAGCCGCGATCGCGGGAGGCGGCGCCTGGCGCGTCCTGCTCGCCCGCCGGGCGTTTCTTCGGCGGCACGTAGGGGATGAACTTGCTCGTGAGCACCGGCTCCGGCGGGAATGACCGCACGGGCATGCCCTTGGTCACCGTGCGCATGTAGGCCCCCCAGGCGTAGGCGGCCTGGGCGCTGCTGCTGCCGGTTTTCCAGTTCTGGTCGAACCCGAACCAGATGGCGGTGGTGAGCTGGGGGATCGAGCCAATGAACCACAGGTCGCGGGCGCCCTCGGCCGTCCCCGTCTTGCCCGCCACCGGACGATCCGGCAGGGCGGCCGCCCCACCCGTGCCCTGGGTCACCGCCTTCTGCAGCATGAACATCATGGCGTCCGCAACATCGCTGCTCACCGCGCGGCGCGGCGGGGGGGCCTTGTCGATACGGCTGTAAATCTGTTTGCCATCAGGGCCGAGGATCTCCTCGAAGGGCGTGGGCTTCACGAAGAGTCCGCGGTTGTTGATCGCCGCGTAAGCCGCCGTCATCTCCAGCACCGTCTTCTCGTTCGTGCCCAGCACCATGGAGGGATATTCGCCGATGGGGCCCGTGATGCCGAGCCGTCGAGCGGTGTCGATCACCCGCGGGAAGCCCACCTTTTCCGCCGTGGCCACCGCGGCGGTGTTGACCGAGCGGGCGAGGGCCTCCTTGATCGGCATGGCTCCGCCCGTGCCGGGTATGCAGAACTGCTTGGGGGGCCAGCCATCGCTGTAGCAGCGTTCGCGGGCGCTGATCGTGTCCTCCGGCCTCATGCCGAAACGCAGGGCTGCGGCGTAGGTGAAGAGCTTGAAGGTGGACCCCGGAGAGCGCAGGGCCTGGGTGGCGCGATTGAACTGGCTGCGGTTCCAATCCTGGCCGCCCACCATCGCCCGCACCAAGCCCGTGCCGGGTTCCATGGACACCAGAGCCCCTTCCATGCCGGGACTGGCATTGGTCTTGATCGTGGCCTGGGCGGCGGCCTGCCAGCCGGCATTGAGGCTGCTGCGCACCGTGAGGCCACCCACTTCCATCTGCTCCTTCGTGAGCACCGTCGGCAGCTCCTGCTCCAGCCAGCTGATGAACCAGGGGGCGGGATTGACGAAATACTTGGGTTCGGAGGGCTTCAGGCCCAGGGGGGCCCGCAGGGCTTCCGCCAGCTGGCGATCGTCGATGAAACCCGCCTCCCGCATCCGCCGCAGCACAATCGCCCGACGCTTCAGGGCCAGGTCAGGATGCACAAGGGGGGAATAGACCGTGGGGGCGGGAGGCAGACCGGCGATCATCGCCGCCTCCGGCAGGATCAGCTGGTCGGGTGTCTTGGAGAAATACACCCAGGCGGCATCGGAGATGCCATAGGCGCTGGAGCCGAGATAAACGAAATTCAGATACTCCTCAAGGATCTGCTCCTTGCTGAGCTGCCGCTCAATCTTGCCGGCCAGGGCCGCTTCCTTCAGCTTCCGCATCAAGGTGCGGTCCTGGCTGAGGAACACCATCCGGGCCAGCTGCTGGGTGATCGTGCTGGCCCCCTCCTCCACCGAGCCCTGGCTGATGTTGCGGCTCGCCGCCCGCAGGATCCCCACCGGATCCACGCCGTCGTGGCTGTAGAAGCGCCGATCCTCCGCCGCGATGAACGCTTTTTGAACCAGCCGGGGCATGCTGCCGGGCTTGAGTTTCTCCCGAGTGGCGGGGCCCTGCTTGTAGAGCACCGCTCCATCGGCGGCAAGCACGGTGAGGGTGCCCGGGCGATTGAAGCTGCGGATGCCCGTCACATCGGGCAGGTTGGCATCGATCGCCGTGGACAGGGCGGTCTGAACCACAGCCGCAGTGGCGCCGAGGGCGAGGGCGAGGCCGACGGGACGCCAGGGAATCCGGGCCGCCAATCCACCCCGAGCTGTGGACCGTGGTGAGGAGTCCGGACGGCCCGTCGAGGAGGAGGTCGGGCTCAAAGGGGCACGCCCTCCAAAGCAGAGCGGATCAGGGAACTGTGGCCGATGGCCAGGGCGGTGACCAACATGCCCAGAACAAGAAAGGGTTGCGCGCTGGCTTGATACTTCACGTCAAAGGCCACGGGATCCCGCAGCAGCCAGATGTCTTGAAAGGTGATCTGCGGAACGATCAACAACACCAGCAGAACCGCCGCCAGATGCTGGCCGATGGCGATCAACACGGCCACCATCGCCAATTGAAAGCCGTCGATCATGGCGGCGCTGATCCAGCTGGCCCGCTCGGTGCCGAAGACCACCGGCAGGGAGCGCAGGCCCAGGGCCCGATCCCCTTCCACGCTCTTGAAGTCATTCACCACCGCGATGCCGAGGCCCGCCAGGCTGTAGGCGAGGGTGAGCAGGGCGGTGGTCCAGGTGAGGTGGCCGAAGAGGGCCTGACCCGCCCACCAGGGCAGGGCGATGTAGCTGGCCCCGAGGGCGTAATTGCCCAGCCAGCCGTTCTGTTTCAACTTCAGCGGCGGAGCCGAGTAGATGTAGCTCACAAAGGAGCCGCCCAGCGCCAGCAGGAGGAGCACCGGGGTGGAATGGCCCGCCCAGAGGTCCAGCCCCCAGGCCACGGCCAGCCCCGCCAGCAGCAACACCACGATCTGAACCTTGACCTGCCCCAGGGGGATGGCGCCGGAGGGGATCGGGCGGTACGGCTCGTTGATCGCGTCGATCTCCCGGTCGTAGAAATCGTTGAGCGTTTGGGTGTAGCCCGCCAGAAGCGGACCGCTCATGACCATGCAGGCCAGGGAGGCGAGCACATCCGGCCAGCGCCACTGGAACGATCCCGACGCCGCCGCTCCGCAGATCACCCCCCAGATCAGAGGGATCCAGGTGACGGGCTTCATCAGCTGGAGGCGAATCTTCCAGAGGGTGCGGGTCTCGCCCGCGCCTTTCATGCCCAACAACTGCCGTGCAGCGCTGCCAGCGGAAGAAGGAGCCTCCGCGCTCGGGGGCGGTGCCGTCTCGTTGCTCTCGGTCAAGGAGGAGGGAGCGGCGGGTTGGGGGTCAGGCTGGGGCAATTTCGTCTTCGAAGAACCAGGAGCGTTGGCCACCGGCCAGATCCACCACCACACCGATACCTTTGCCGTCCGTGACGCGGAATTCCTTCACGGTGCCTGTGGGATCAGCCTTGAGGGCGGCCACCAGATCAGCGGGGATGCGGTCGCGCACCCGCAACACCCGCACCTTGGAGCCGACGGTGATGGCAGTCTGGGTCATGGACCGCATGAAAAAAGCCCAGCAACCTTACCAGCTGTGGCGACCTCTCCCCCCTTGCCAGCGATGCTCGCCAAACGCATCATCCCCTGCCTTGATGTGGCCGAAGGCCGGGTCGTCAAGGGCATCAACTTAGTCGGGCTCCGCGACGCCGGCGATCCGGTGGAGCTGGCCTGCCGCTACAGCTCCAGTGGCGCCGATGAACTGGTGTTCCTCGACATCGCCGCCAGCCACCAGGGTCGCGGCACCCTGGTGGAGCTGGTGCGCCGCACCGCCGAGGCGGTGACGATCCCGTTCAC
>JBKDSZ010000186.1:0-28517 GCA_046340375.1 Cyanobacteriota bacterium
CCTCCCACCCCGACCACGACTTCCCCGCCAGCGCGCCGGCGGCCAATCCGGTCTTTTACCGCACCTACAGCCGCAAGGGGCCGCGGGGCCGGGAGAGCTGGCGGCAGGTGGTGGAGCGCAACCTGGAGGGCCTGCGACGGCTGGGCAACCTCACGGAAGGGGAGGTGGACCTGCTGCGGCGGATGCAGCTGGAGCAGAAGGCCCTGCCCTCCGGCCGCTGGCTCTGGATCGGCGGCACCGACTGGATCGCCCAGCCGGAGAACTTCAGCGGCGCCTACAACTGCACCTCCACCAACCTGGTGGATTGGGAGGCCTTCGCCCTGATGATGGACCTCGCCATGATGGGGTGTGGCACGGGCGCCATCATCGAGCCCCATCTCATCGCGCGACTGCCGGTGGTGCGCAACACCCTGCGCATCCTTGAGGTGAGCGACATCGGCGTGACGCCACCGGAGCGGCGACAGGAGCGCACGAGCCACAGCATCGATGGCCAGCGCGTGCACATCCGGGTGGGCGACACCCGCCAGGGGTGGGTGGAGAGCTATCGGTTGCTGCTGCGGCTGAGCAGCGATGAGCGGTTCAGCGACGCGCCGATCGAGGTCAAGGTGGACCTGTCGGACGTGCGCCCGGTCGGGGAGCGGTTGAAGGGATTCGGTGGCATGGCCAATCCCGTGAAGCTGAAGGATCTCTATGGCCGGGTGGCCCAGATTCTGAACAAGGCCCGCGGACGGCGGCTCACCTCGGTGGAGTGTTGCCTGCTGATCGATGAGGCGGCCGTGACCATCGTGGCCGGCAATATCCGCCGCTCCGCAGGGATGCGCCAGTTCGCTGCGGAAGACAGCGCCGCCGCCGGAGCCAAGGACAATCTCTGGCAGCAGGACGACCAAGGCAATTGGCGCATCGATCCGGAGCGGGACGCCTTGCGCATGGCCAACCACACCCGCGTGTTCCACAACCGCCCCAGCTATGAAACGGTGCTGGAGGCCGTGACGAAGCAGTTTCAGTCAGGGGAAGGGGCGATTCAGTTCGCCCCGGAGGCCATCGCCCGCTCCAACGCCGATCTGCTGCCCACCCCCGAGCTGCGGGAGGAGTTCGTGAGCATCTACTGCGACCAGGGGCGGGAGGAGGCCGGTCGCTGGTTGCGGCTCCACCATCCGGAGCTCGGCGCGGCGGAACTGGAGCACCGGCTGGGACGGTATGGCCTCAACCCCTGCGGCGAGATCCTCGGGGCTGATTTTCACTGCAACCTGGCGGAAATTCATCTCAATCGCATCGATCCCGAGGATCTGCGGGGCCAGGATGAGGCCTTCCGGGCGGGCGCCATTGCCGTGGCCTGTCTCCTCAACCACCGCTTTGAGGTGGAACGCTACCGCCAGAGCCGCGCCTGGGATCCGATCGTGGGGGTGAGTTTCACTGGGCTGTTTGACTTCTTCGTCCAGGCTTTCGGCACCCCCTGGCTCCAGTGGTGGGAGGCGGGCCGGCCCGACAGCGAGGAGGGGCGCGGGTTCCGGGAGGAGGAGGCCCGCTATCTGAAGCGGTGGCGCGCGATCGTCGATGCGGCGGTGTGGGACTACTGCGACCGCCATGGCCTCCGGCGCCCCAACCGCTGCACCACCGTGCAGCCCGCCGGCACGAAGAGCCTGCTCACGGGCGCCTCCCCCGGCTGGCATCCGCCGAAGGCCCAGCGATTCATTCGCCGCATCACCTTCCGCAAGAACGACCCCGTGGCTCTGGCCTGCCTGGAATACGGCTACAGCATCGTGCCCAGCCAGAGCGACAAGGACGACCAGGGCCGCCTGCTGGATGACCCTTTTGATCCCCGCTGCACGGAGTGGTTGGTGGAAATTCCGACCGAGGTGAGCTGGGCGAATCTGCCCGGTGCGGATCGGGTGGAGATCAACACCTTTTCAGCGCTGGCCCAGTTTGACTTCTACATGCAGGTGCAGAAGCACTACACGGCGCACAACACCTCGGCAACCGTGGAATTCCGGGAGCCTGAGATCGAGGCGTTGGCCGCAGCGATTCATCGGACGATCGACAACGGCGAGGGCTACATCTCCGCCGCCCTTCTGGCACGGTTTGATGCCAATGCCACCTTCCCTCGCCTGCCCTTTGAACCGATTGATCAGGCCACCTACGAGCGGTTGCGGACCGAGGTGGTCGCGCGCCGACGCCAGGACGATTTCTTCGCCGCCTTGCAGCACTATGACAACGGGGAACCGCTGGAAGCCGGCCCGGCGGGCTGTGATTCCGACAAATGCCTGTTGCCCCAAAGCAAGCCCTGATCGCCACTCCGTCCCGCAGGGTGATCCAGTTCGGCGGAGTTCGAACGTTCAGCTATCACCCGTTGGACCATTGCACCATCAGGCAATGCTTGGGCCCGTCTTGGAATGGGATCCTGAAACCTGGAAGCTCGGAGCGCAGAAGACCTGAATCGAAATTGTCAGGCTGAAGGCCAGGAGAAAACTGGCGGAAACGGCGAGCAAAACCTGAGAGGGGTGCACCATGCCGACGGGCAGAAGAAGCTTCAGCAGACAGGCCTCCAGAAAGGATTGCGCCGGGGGGGGCCTTGGGGTCATGCGACCGCTCCAGACAGAACCAATTCTAGGAGAAAACAAGTCCAGATAAATTATAACTATTGCTTCGACAACGATTCATCACACAATCTGGCGGCACTGGGCTCGAAGCGGTCACTTGTTGAATCCGCTCCACTGGCCGAGGCGCTCCAGGCTCTGCACCCCCTCCAGGCGTTGAGTCCCGAACACCCACGTGGGATAGGCCCCGATGCCTGCTGCGGTGCAGCGTTTGCGCTCTTCGTCGGTTTTCTCGCATTCCACATAGGGCAGTTGATTGCCGGCTTGCTGGCCAAAAAGATTCTTTTGCTTGAAGCAGGCCGGGCACCACCAGGCCCCGTAAAACAACACCCCCTGACGACGCAGATGCTCCACCAGGGCCAGCTGTTCCGCCGTGGAGGGCTCCATGGCCGGCCCCAGGGTGGGTGTGGAGGTGACGGGCGGAACTGAGGGGGAAGCTGTGGGAGCGGCCAGGGCACGGGCATCCACACCCCACAGCAGCGGAGCCAGCAACCCCAAGCCGAGCATCACAAAACGGCGACCGATCACCACCGAAGACCACTGACAGGTCTCACCCTAAGACCGTGCCTCGGGCGTACGGCCTTCCCCCCACTCCCGGGCTTCCAGCCGTTGAAGCGGACTGAGAGAATGCCCGCAGGAGCTTGGGACCATGACGGGCAACGGCTATCGCGATTACTTCAAAGTGCTCGGAGTGGAGCGCGGGGCTGACGCCGATGCCATCAAACGCTCCTTCCGCAAGCTGGCCCGTCAATACCACCCGGATGTGAATCCGGGCAATGCAGAGGCGGAGGCTCGCTTCAAGGAAATCAGCGAGGCCTACGAGGTGCTCTCCGATCCTGAGAAGCGACGCCGGTATGAGCAGTTCGGGCAGTACTGGAGCCAGATGGGCGGCGCGGGCGCCGGCGGCCCCGGTGCCTTTGACGTGGATTTTGGCCGCTACGGCAGTTTTGACGACTTCATCAACGATCTTCTCGGCCGTTTCGGCGGGGCCGGCTCAGGCGGCTTCGGCGGCGGGTTCCCCGGCGGCTTCGCCAGTGGGTTTCCCGGAGGCGGTTTCCCGGGCGGGGGGGGACGTTCGGCCCCGATCAACCTGGACGCGGAGACCACCCTCTCCCTCTCCTATGGCGACGCCTTTCGCGGTTGTGAGCGCACACTGGCGGTCAATGACGAGCGGGTGCAGGTGCGCATTCCGGCCGGGGTGAAACCCGGCGGCCGGTTGCGACTGAAGGGGAAAGGCAACCTGCAACCCGGCACCGGCCGCCGCGGGGATCTCTACCTGCAGATCGCGTTGCAGCCTCACCCCATCTGGCGCTTGGACGGCGACCAGCTGCGGGCGGAACTGCCCCTCAGCCTGGATGAGCTGGCCCTCGGCGGCGATCTCCTGGTGGCCACGCCCGACGGCGAGGCCACCGTTCAGGTGCCCCCTGGCATGACCCTCGGCCGCAGCCTGCGCCTGAAAGGCAAGGGCTGGCCCCTGGCCGGCGGCGGTCGGGGGGATCTGCTGCTCACCCCCGTGCTGCGCCTGCCCGACCAGCTCAGCGCTCGCGAGCGGGAACTGCTGGAAGAGCTGCGGCGCCAACGCAGCGAGGATCCCCGCCAGGGCTGGCTGGCTTCCGCGCGCCTCTGACCCTCCGCCGGGCGGGGCGGGGACGGTGTCCGTAGGATCCAGCCAGTCCTCCCCCCTCCATGGAGCTCACCTACCGTCCCCGCCGGCTGCGGCGCACGCCGGCCCTTCGGGCCCTGGTGCGTGAACACCACCTCTCCCCCACCGACTTCATCTACCCCCTTTTCGTGCACGAGGGGGCCGGCAACGAGCCCATCGGCGCCAAGCCCGGCGCCCACCGCTGGAGCCTGGATGGGCTGGTGGACGAGGTGGGGCGGGCCTGGGATCTGGGCATCCGTTGCATCGTGCTCTTCCCCAAGGTGGCCGACGGCCTCAAAACCGAAGACGGAGCCGAATGCTTCAACGAGCATGGCCTCATCCCCCGCGCCATCCGTCGCCTCAAGGACACCCATCCCGGCATGACGATCATGACGGATGTGGCGCTCGATCCCTATTCCTGCGACGGCCATGACGGCATCGTGTCGGCCGAGGGGGTGGTGTTGAACGACGAAACGGTCGAGATCCTCTGCCGGCAGGCCGTGGCGCAGGCACGTGCCGGCGCGGATCTCGTCGGACCGAGCGACATGATGGATGGGCGGGTGGGGGCGATCCGCGAGGCGCTCGACGTCGAGGGTTTTGTGCATGTGGGAATCATCAGCTACACAGCCAAATACGCCTCCGCCTACTACGGGCCCTTCCGAGAGGCCCTCGATTCCGCTCCCCGGGCCAGCGGCGACAAGCCCATCCCCAAGGACAAGAGCACCTATCAGATGGATCCGGCCAACAGCCGCGAAGCCCTGATCGAAGCCGAGCTGGATGAGGGCGAAGGAGCCGACATTCTGATGGTGAAGCCTGGTCTGGCCTACCTGGATGTGATTCATCGGTTGCGGCAGGAAAGCGAGCAGCCGATCGCCGCCTACAACGGCAGTGGTGAAGACGCCATGGTGAAAGCCGCTGCGGAGCGGGGCTGGATCGATGAGCGGGCGGTGGTGCTGGAAACCCTGCTCTGCTTCAAGCGGGCTGGCGCCGATCTGATCCTCACTTACCACGCCACCGACGCAGCGGCCTGGTTGCGGCAGGGGTGAACCGGCCAGCCAACCTCCCTTGCACTCCACAGGTGCATGGAATAAGCGGCTCCTCTCGGCGTGAGAAGGGCCACAGAACAAGGGTGTGGACACAAACAACCGAGCTGTTTCGCTGTTAACCCGCCCTGAACATTTTCATGCAGGAAGCAGAAGTCCAGCACTGGTAGTTCAAAGCATTCGAGCCGGGATGCCAAGTGCTGGCAGGGTTGGACGGGTTGATTTCAATCGTGTTGAAGGCTTTCAGCCAGCACTTGTGCATCTCATTTGTATGCGCAGAGGTCTACACGGATCGATGGATAAAGCCCGATCAGCGGGGGTCCATGAAGCGGCGATGTTTTTTGATAAAACAAACACCAGCATGGGCGTCGCTGATCGCCAGCTTTGATCCGGCTCTAGCCCCTCGTCTTCATTTCTGAAAATCAGACTGAAAATCAGGAATGACGACGCCTGTGCGAGGCTCCCACAGCTCTACAACGAGCGCTGCATCAGTTGCCCCATCAAGTCGCAGCTGCGTTGCTGGAAGCCCGCCAGCTGGTTGGGCTCCAGGCCGCCCACGGCCAGGCGAGCCATCTCGTAGATGTGACGACTCAGGTCGTTGGCCAGGCGCTGGCTGGGGGAGGCTTCACCGCTGCCGCTGGTCAGGATGGCGCCGCTGGAGAGCTTCAACAGACCCTCCACGAGCGGGTGGCGCCGGTTGATCAGCAGAACGTGGTGGTCGGGCAGGCCGGGCAGGCGCTGCTCCATCAGGGCCCCCAGATCATTCATGCGGCGCATCTGCTCCGGCAACAGGATCAAGGCCGCCGGAGCCTCGTCTCCCTTCAGCGACTGCACTTGCACCGTGATCTTGTCGTTCGCCAGGGCAGCGCGGAAGATTTCCCGCAACTGCTCGGACGGATCCTTGCCGTCTGCATCCTTCAGATCCGGGGCGCTCTCCTGCAGGCTGGCATCCAGCTCCGCATCCACCCGCTGGAACCGCAGCTCGCTGTGGCGCGCCTCCAACCAGGGAATGAACTGGGCATCGATCAACGTGTCGGCCAGCAACACCTCCGCTCCCTGCCCCTTCCACAGCGCCAGGGGACCCGCTTGGCCGGCCTCATCGGTGCAGTAGAGCACCCGCTTGGCGTTGGCTTCGGGAAGGCGGGAGCGATAGGCCGCCAGGGTGGTGTAACGACCTTCGGCGCAGGTGATCGGATCGGCGCTTCCCTCCACCGCCTCGGCCGTTGTGCCGAACAGGATGGAACCCTCCACCTGATCAGCGAACTTGTCGTCCTCCATCGCGCCGATTTTGATGAACGGCGCCACCGCGTCCCAGATCTCGCCGTAGCGGCTGGGATTGTCCTGGTGGAGCTCCTTCAGGCGATCGCCGATCTTCCGGGCCACGAAGGCACCGATCGAGCGCACGCGACGGTCGGTTTGCAGGGCGCTGCGGCTGACGTTGAGAGGAATGTCCGGCGAATCCAGCACACCGCGAAGGGGAAGCAGGTAGCGCGGCACCACCTCCTTGATGGAGTCGCTCACAAACACCTGGTTGCAATAAAGGCGGATTTCACCCTTCTCCCAATCGGCGCGACCAGTAATCTTGGGGAAGTAGAGAATACCCTGTAGGCTGTAGGGATAATCCGTGTTCAAATGGACCCAGAGCAGCGGGTCGCCCTGGAAAGGATAAAGATAGTGATAAAGATCAATATAGTCCTTCTCGATCAGCTCCTTGGCGGAGCGCCGCCAGGGTGCCACCATCTTGTTGACCGTTTCCCCTTCCAGCTGCACTTCCACCGGCATGAAATCGCAGTAGGTGGTGATCAGGGTGCGCAGGCGGGCGGGCTCCAGATATTCCAGCTCCTCCTCCATGAGGTGCAAGATCACATCCGTGCCAGCCATCGCCCGCTCCGCGGCGGACAGGCTGAACTTCGGCGAACCGTCGCAACTCCAGCGCACCGCCTCCGCGTCGGGTCGACCACTCAGGCTCACGATCTCCACCTGGGAGGCAACCATGAAGCTGGAATAGAATCCCAGACCGAAGTGGCCGATGATGGCATCCGTATCGGTCTTGTATTTCTCCAGAAATTCCTCGGCGCTGGAGAAGGCCACCTGGTTGATGTAGCGCTTGACCTCATCGGCCGTCATGCCGATGCCGTTGTCGCTGATCGTGATCGTCTTCGCTTCACGATCAATGTGGATGCTGATGCGGCCAGCTTCGCCCTCGGAACAATCCCCCGCCAGGGCCGCCATGCGCCGCTTGTTGATGGCATCCACACCATTGCTCACCAGCTCACGCAAAAAAACCTCGTGTCCGGAGTAGACGGCCTTCTTGATGATCGGAAAAATATTTTCCGTATGAATCTGAATTTGACCTTCTTCCAGTACGGGCATGAAGAGATGGAAACTCTTCAGCAGACTAAAACCGGCCTCCCGCTTTGTCCGGCGATGTCATGGAGGGGTGTCCGAACTCCCACGGACCCTCAAGGCCGTTTCTGCAGCTCTGGACGCTCCTCCGGCACGATCGCTCCTTCCACCGGACACACCTGCAGACAGATGCCGCAATCGATGCAGGTGTCGAAGTCGATCCAGTAGTAGGCCGTGCCCTTCCGGTTGGCTCCCTTTCCTGGTTTGATGCAGGCCACAGGGCAGGCATCCACACAATCCGCCACCCCTTCGCAGACATCCGTGAGGATCGTGTGGGGCATGGCGACAGGCGGAAACGCTCGCGAATCCTACGGATTCACCCCAACCAGATCGCGCCCCGACAGCCCCGCTCCACCGCCCGCTCCCGCGCTTCCGCCTCTGTGGCGCAGCCATGGCCGCCAAGTTCCGCCGCCTCTCCCCTCGCGTGCAGCTCGGCCATGCGGGCCAGGGCCGCAGGAAGCTGGCCGGCCTCGGCCACCGCCACCAACCACGGTCCCGTCTCCCTCGGGGCGGGACCATCGGCAGCCAGCAGCTCCTGGAGGGCATCGATGGAGAAGCCGAACCCCGCACCCGCCGCCTCCACTCCCGCGCCGCAGAAGCGGGCCACCAGCCGGTCGTAACGGCCACCACTGGCGATCGCCACCGGCGCCTCCCGCCCCTGGCAGACCACCTTGAACACCAGACCGTCGTAAAGATCGAAGTGGGGCTGGAAGGTGGGATCGAGCTGCAGGCGCACACCCACCTGACCCGCCAAGGGTTCCACGCTCCGCAGCAGGGCCTCCAGCCGCCCCAGCAGCGGCAAGGGTCCGAGCCATTGCTCCAACTGATACAGCACCTTGGCGGGATCCCCCCGCAGCCCCATCAACAGACGCAGGCGACCGCGCGTCGCCTCCGGCAGCGGCAGGCTGTCCAGACCGAGGGCATCGAAACCGGTCAGACGCTCCCGCGCCCGGGCTCGCGTCTCCACCGGCACCACCTCCAACAGGGCCCCCAGCAGCCCGTGGTGCCCCAGCAGCAGGGTGGTCTGATGGCCCGCTTGGAGGTTGAGGCTGGCGATGGCGGTGAGCAGCAGGTGGAGCAGCTCCATCTCCGCCGCGTCAGACGCCTCCCCGAGCAGCTCCACCCCGCTCTGGAGGGTTTCGCTGATGCGCAGATCGCCGCCGTCTCCCGTGAAGCAGCGGAAGGTGGTGCCACTGGCCCAGAGGCGCAACGGCCGGGGCCTGTGGGCCAGGCGTGTGCTCGCCGCCCGCGCGATGGAGGCGGTGAGCTCCGGCCGCAGGCCCAGGGGATCATCCGCCACCAGCCGCACCACCTCCCGGTCGGCGATGGCGCCACCGGCCTTCAGGGTGTCGAGGCGCTCGACCGTGGGAGGGGCCACTTCCTGGAAGCCCCAGCGGCGATAGACCTCCGCGAGTTGTTCCGAGAGCTGCCGTTGGCGTTCCACCTCCCGGGGGTTGAGATCCCGGGCGCCGGCGGCGGGTTGCAGAGCCATCGAGGGGGGGCGGGGGAGCGGTGGGGATCCTATGGAGAGGGCGGAGCGGTCTCGGGAGCGCCATCCAGCTCCGGCGCGCCGTAACTGGCGCCGGGAAGGGGACGGCAGGAGGCCAGGCATTCGATCATCGGCCACTGAAGGGCGGGGGCGCAGGCCAGGATGCGGCCGCTGGCCAAATCCAGCTCCTCGCCGCGATAGCCGCTCACCACACCCCCGGCCTCCTCCACCAGCACCACCCCCGCCGCCAGATCCCACGGCGCCAGCCCTCGCTCCCAGTAGCCATCCACCGCCCCAGAGGCCACAAAGGCCAGATCCACCGCCGCTGCCCCCGCCCGGCGCACGCCATGGCAGCGATGGGTGAAATGGGCGAACTCGGCGTAGTTGTTGTCCTGCCGGCTGACGCGGTCGTAGGCAAACCCCGTGGCGAGGAGCGCATCGCTGAGCCGGGCGCAGGCCGTCACCGACAGGCGGCTGTCATTGCACCAGGCCCCCAGCCCGGGCGCGGCCCAGAACACCTGATCCAACACCGGCACCACCAGAGCTCCCAGCAACGGACGGCCCTGGAAGAGCAGGCCCACGGAGGTGCAGAAGATCGGAAAGCCATGGGCGTAGTTGGTCGTGCCATCCAGGGGATCGACGCACCATTCCAGGGGCCCTTCCCCCTGGCGGAGGCCGCTTTCCTCGGCCAGCACCCCGAAGGTGGGTGTGGCCGCCGCGAGCACCTCCAGCACGGCCGCCTCGGCCGCCAGATCCGCGTCCGGGACCAGCGTGCCGGCCTGGCCCTTTTCTGTCACCCGGTCCAGGGGGCCGAAGAGCTCCTTCAGGGGGCGGGCCCCCGCCAAGGCGGCGGTTCGGGCCACCTCCAGCAGCGGCTCCAGGCGATCGGTCGGCAGACCACTGGCGGCGAAGGCGTTCTCGGAGACGGACATTGGGTTGGGGGGGGACAACGGACGGCGGACAACGGACGGGAGGGTTCAGTCCTCCTCCAGGGGCAGGCCTGGCCGCACCTGACCCCTCTGGAAGTAACGGCCGAACTGCAGCTCATAAACCTCGTCCTCGTCCTGCGTTTCCACCTCCAGAGGCGCGATGGCCCTGGCGACGCACAACAGGCCATAACCCTGGCGGCGGAGCTCCTGAGACAGGCCGAGGGCCTCTCGGTGGTCGATCTCGCCGGCCACCACCCGCACGGCGCAGGCGGTGCAGCAGCCCTGGCGGCAGCTGAAGGGAAGCGGATCCCCCTGGGCCTCGAAGCTGCGCAGGATGTACTCCCCTTCGGCCACCTCATGGCGGATGACCCGGCCGGTCTGGCGCCAGTGAACGGTCACCGGAAAGGTGCGGGTCATGGTCCTGTTGTTGGCGGGATGCATGCTGCTACATTGCCAGCTGATCAACCCTGCCGCTGGAGAGGTGGCCGAGTGGTCGAAGGCGCAGCACTGGAAATGCTGTATAGGGGTAACTCTATCGAGGGTTCGAATCCCTCCCTCTCCGTTCCCACCGGCTCACAGCCGGTTTTTTTTTGCCGCAAGGCTTCTGCGGCAAGATCCAACAGAGAAAGCAGCTGCCCGCCAAGGATCTGGTCGGTCAAGCCTCCATCAGGCAGCCGTTGGTCAAAGAAGACAGTTTTCAAAGAAGACAGTCCGCAAAGAAGACAGTTCTCAAAGAAGACAGTTCCAAAAAAAACAGTCCGCAAAGAAAACAGTCCGCAAAGAAGACGGTCTGCCGGAAGAATTGTGCAATGCCGCAAGGCACGCGTCAACCAAACTTGCCGCTGACGTAATCCAAGGTGGCCTTCTGAACGGGGGCGTTGAAGATCTTTTCCGTGGCGCTGAATTCGACGAGATAGCCGATCTTTCCGGTGCCTCCCTCGACAGCTTCCGCGTTGTAAAAGGCCGTCATGTCGGCCACGCGCACAGCCTGTTGCATGTTGTGCGTCACAATCACAATCGTGTAGTAGCGCTTGAGTTCATGGATGGTTTCCTCGATTTTCAAGGTGGATATCGGATCCAGGGCGGAGCAGGGTTCATCCATCAGGATCACCTCCGGCTCCGTGGCAATCGCCCGGGCGATGCAAAGCCGTTGCTGCTGACCCCCAGACAACGAGAAACCACTTTCTTTCAATTTGTCCTTGCACTCATCCCAAACGGCGGCCTTTTTTAGAGAGGTTTCCACCAGCTTGTCCATGTCACCGGTATAGCCATTGATGCGCGCGCCGAAGGCGATATTTTCGTAGATGCTCTTGGGGAAAGGATTCGGCTTCTGAAAGACCATGCCGATCCGGCGACGCACCTCGACCGGATCCACACGCTTGTCATATAGATCATGGCCATCAAACATCACCCGACCCTTCAGACTACAGCCGGGTATCAAATCATTCATCCGGTTCAGGGCCCGCAGAACGGTCGATTTGCCGCAGCCGGAGGGGCCGATGAACGCGGTGACCCGCTTGCGCGGAATGTCCAGAAAGACATTGCGCACCGCTTCAAAGCTTCCATAGGAAATGGTGACGTTCTGCAGGGACAGGCAGACATCTTCAGCACGGGCGGTGGTTGGGCTGGAGGAGGACATGACGGGAGCGGTGGAGGGTGACATGACGGGACTGGGCAATAGGGCGGGGAAGAGGATCGTGCGGCGTGTCCAGCAAGGGGACGACTCAAGGGCTCAGGCTCATCAGATTTTCCTCAAATTGGCCAGCCAGCGGGAGAAGAGATTGGCCAACAAAATCATGAACACCAAAACAAAAGAGGCCGCCCAGGCCAGCTCGTTCTGGGGCTCGTAGGGCATGATGGCAAAGTTGAAAATCAACACCGACATCGTCGCCATCGGGTTGAACAGGCCCTCCGGCCAAAAGGGGGAAAACAGGGCGGTGAAGATCAAGGGAGCCGTTTCACCCGCCGCGCGGGCAAGAGCCAGCACGGACCCCGTGGCAATCGGCGTGAACGCCGAAGGCAGCGTCACGCGGGTGATGGTCACGAAGCGAGAGGCGCCGACCCCATAGGAGCCGAGCCGAAGATCGTTGGGCACCATGCGCAGCCCCTCATCGGTTGTTTTGATCAGGGTCGGCAACATCAACACCGCCAGGGCGATGGCACCGGCCATGGCGCTGTAGCTCTGACCAAAGAAAATGCGGGTGGCCACAATGGCGCCATACACAAACACGCCGCTGATGATGGATGGCACCCCAGCCAGAACGTCATTGCCAAAACGCACAAAGCGGCTGAACCAGCCGTCGCTGGCATACTCCGCCAGAAAAATCCCTCCGCCCACGCCCACGGGGATGGAGATCAGGGAGGCCATCAGGCTGACGATCAGGGTGCCCAACAGCGCGTTGCCGATCCCTCCTCCCGCGCTGCCCGGGGCCGGTGGCAGCTCGAAAAAGAGACTCGCCTGGATCAGTCGCGCCCCTTTGATCAACACATAGGCCAGGACAAGAACCAGTGGCAAGACCGCAAGGGCGGCAAATATGCCCGCCACAGCATTCAGGCCAAGGTTGACACGGTTGCGGACGAGAGAAGGGTTGTAGTGTAGCGAATGGCGCACAAAAAGACTGGAGTCCTGCACCTTGTCCGCAGCGGTCTCGGAGGGGCTCATGACAGGAGAAAGATAGGTATAGAAGCGGGGATCATGGACGTGGATCGTGGGAACTCAATAGTGAAGACTCAAACGCCTGACCACCCACTGAGCCAGGATATTGACGATAAAAGTCAAGAACATCAAGATCAGTGCGGCATACATCAGGGCAGACACTTGGATACCATCCGCTTCGCCGAATTGATTGGCCAGCATGGACGAGATCGTGTTGGCCGGGGCGAGCAAGGAAAAACTGTACTTCATCGAGTTGCCGATGATCATCGTCACCGCCATCGTTTCTCCCATCGCCCTGCCCAGGGCGAGCATCACCCCACCCATGATCGAGGAGATGGCCGCTGGAAGAATGATGTTGAAGATCGCCTCCCACCGGGTGGTGCCCACCCCATATGCAGCCTGCCGCAATTCAATGGGCACCTGGTTGAGGGCATCCCTGGCGATGGCCGTGATGATCGGCAGGATCATCACCACCAGGATCAAAATGGCTGGCGCCATCCCGGGGCCCTGGGGAACCGTGCTGAACAGCGGCAGCCAGCCCAGCAGATCATGGGTGCGCTCCAGAACAGGCCGGATGAAGGGCTCCATCACAAAAATCGCCCACAATCCCAACACGACCGATGGAATCGCCGCCAACAACTCCACCATCACCCCGATGCCATTGCGCAGGCTGGTCGGCAGCAGGTCCTCCGTGATGAACAGCGCCGTGCCCACCCCCAGGGGAACGGCCAACAGCAGGGCCAGGAGCGACGACACCAACGTGCCGTAGATGGCGGTGAACGCGCCATACTTCTCGTTCACCGGATCCCAGGCGGACGTGGTGAGGAAGGTCAGGCCGAAGGTTCGGATCGCGTCTCGGGAGCCCGCCACCACCGTCAGGATGAGCGCCAGGAGCACCAGCGCCACCATGGCGGCCAAGGCGAAGCTGAGGTGACGGAAGCCTTGGTCCACCAGCTTCTCGGTGGCGGGGCGGCGACGCAACGTGAAGTCCTCGGTCCGGGATTCGCCAGTCATGCGGCTGAGGCTGGAAGACCGTGTCATCCTCAAATCTTGACAGTCGGAGGCCAGGGCGGGATTAAGGGGCGCTTAACCCACCGGGACTGGCTAGTAGCGTTGGGCCTCGGACGCGTGGCTTCAAGAGCGACATGGGGCGAATCGTGGGCATCGACCTGGGCACCACCAACGCGGTGGTGGCGGTGCTCGAGGGGGGTCGTCCCCAGGTGATCGCCAATGCGGAAGGCACCCGCACCACCCCCTCGGTGGTGGGCTTCACCCGGGAGCAGGAGCTGCTGGTGGGCCAGGCTGCCCGCCGTCAGCTCGTGCTCAATCCCCGCAACACCTTTGCCAATCTCAAACGCTTCATCGGACGCCGCTGGGAGGAGTTGGAGGACAGCAGCCTGGCGGTGCCCTACACCGTGCGGGCCAATGACGCCGGCCAGGTGCGGGTGGTCTGCCCGGCTACGGAGCGCGAGTACGCACCGGAGGAACTGCAGGCCTGCATCCTGCGCAAACTTGTGGAAGACGCCTCCACCTATCTCGGGGAACCCGTGGAAGCGGCCGTCATCACCGTGCCCGCCTATTTCAATGACGCCCAGCGGCAGGCCACCCGCGACGCCGGCCGTCTGGCGGGCATCACGGTGGAGCGCATCCTCAATGAGCCCACCGCCGCGGCCCTCGCCTACGGCTTCGACCGCACCACGGTGAAGCGGGTGCTGGTGTTCGACCTGGGGGGCGGCACCTGTGATGTGTCGATCCTGCGCATCGCCAACGGGGTTTTTGATGTGAAGGCCACCAGCGGCGACACCCAGCTGGGGGGCAACGACTGGGATCAGCGCATCGTGGACTGGGTGGCCGAAGCCTTTCTCCAGGAGCATGGCCTGGACCTGCGACGCGATCGCCAGGCCCTGCAGCGCCTGAGCGAAGCGGCGGAGAAGGCCAAGCAGGAACTCTCCGGCGTGCGCAGCGCACCCCTCTCCCTGCCCTTCATCGCCACCGGTCCCGAGGGACCGCTCCACATCGAAACCACCCTGGAGAGGGCCACGTTCGAGGGGCTCTGCCCGGAGCTGCTCGATCGCCTCCTGCGCCCGGTGCAACGGGCCCTGCGCGACGCGGGCCTGGGCGCCGAGGCCATCGATGATGTGGTTCTGGTGGGCGGGGCGAGCCGCATGCCGATGGTGCAGGAACTGGTGCGCACGCTCATCCCGCGCGATCCCTGCCAATCCGTCAATCCCGATGAGGTGGTGGCGATCGGCGCCGCCGTGCAGGCCGGCATCCTCACCGGTGAATTGCGCGACCTCATGCTCAATGACGTGACCCCCCTCTCCCTGGGGCTGGAAACGATCGGTGGGCTGATGAAGGTGCTCATCCCCCGCAACACCCCCATCCCGGTGCGTCGCAGCGATGTGTTCAGCACCTCGGAAGCCAATCAGAATTCCGTCGACATCCATGTGCTGCAGGGGGAGCGGCAGATGGCGGCAGACAACAAATCCCTCGGGCGTTTCCGCCTCTCCGGCATTCCACCGGCCCCCCGCGGTGTCCCCCAGGTGCAGGTGTCGTTCGACATCGACGCCAATGGCCTCTTGCAGGTGTCGGCCAGTGACCGGACCACCGGCCGCCAGCAGAGCGTTTCCATCCAGGGGGGCTCCAACCTGAGCGAAGAGGAGATCCAGGCCCTGCTGGAGGAGGCGGAGCGCAAGGCGGCGGAGGATCGGCGCAAGCGCGCCGTGATCGACCGCCGCAACCGTGCCCTCACCCTGGTGTCGCAGGCGGAGCGGCGGCTGCGGGATGCCGCCCTGGAGCTGGGACCCTACGGGGCCGAACGGCAGCAGCGGGGGGTGGAGCTGGCCGTGCGCCAGCTTCAGGATCTGCTGGCCGATGCCAACGCCGACGACGCGGAACTGGAGTTGGCGGTCAGCCAGTTGCAGGAAGCCCTCTTCGGCCTCAATCGCCGCCTGCTCAGCGAACAGCGCAACGAGGGGGGGCCCCTTCAGGGGCTGAAGAACACCCTGGGCTCGTTGAAGGAGGAGCTCTTCTCCGACGACGATGACTGGGACAGCTGGGAGGGAGGACGTCCCTCCCGGTCAGACCGGTCCTTCGATGACCCCCCTTTCTATCGCGAGGGCGGCGGCTTCCGGGACGCGCCCCCCTTCCGCGACGGGGGCAGCTACCGCGATCGAGAGCGCGATCGAGAACGCGAGAGGGATCGGGATCGGGATCGGGCGCTGGGTCGTGACCGGGAGCGGGAGCAGGGGGCGCGCTGGCGGCGGGAGGACGACGATCCCTGGGGCCCCCTGTGACGGCCGTGGATTACTGGCAAGTGCTGGGTCTGGAACCCGGAGCCGACGCGACTCGGCTGAAACGAGCCTTCCGCGAGCAGGCCCGCCGCTGGCATCCCGATCTCAACAGCAACGACCCCGTGGCGGAGGAGCGCTTCAAGCGCGTCAACGAGGCCTATGCGGTGCTCTCCGATCCGCGACGGCGCCAGGCCTGGGAAGCGGGAGAGGACGCCGGGCTGGACCACGACGGCGCTGGCGCCGATCCCTTCGCCCGGGGGTTCCCTGATTTCAGCGCCTACCTGGAGGAGCTCTACGGCCCCTCCCCCGCCGATGCTCCGGAGCCGGAAGAGGTGTCCGTGACCGCCGCTCCCCCGCCCCCGCCGCCCCCGGTTCCCGCCGCCTTGACGGAGGAAACCCTGGTGGAGCTCACCCCGGACCAAGCCGTGGCGGGTGAGCGGCTGGAGGTCGAACTCCACGACGGCACGGTGGTGGAAGTGTGGACCCCTCCCTTGGCGGGGGATGGCTGGCGCCTGCGGCTGCCCGGCCTGGCCCCCGGCGGGGGCGACCACTTCCTCCACCTGCGGGTGCGCACGAGCGAGGGTCTGCGGGTGGATGGCCTGCGCGTGCTGTTCGCCCTCGATCTCACCCCCCCGGAAGCCGCCCTGGGCTGCCAGAAGCTCGTGCCCACCCTGGAGGGTCCCGTGCGCCTGCGGGTTCCAGCGGGATCCTCCAGCGGGCGGCTCCTGCGACTGCGCGGGCGAGGGCTCCGCCTGGGGGAGCGGGTGGGGGATCAGATCATCGAATTGCGCATCGTCGTGCCCGCCGCCCTCAGCGAGGCGGAGGAGGCCCTCTACCGCCGCCTCGACGAGCTGGCCGCCGCCGAGTGAGACACTGACGCTCAGCCTCCTTCTTCCCCTCTTGGCTCACCGTGAAGCCGCCATGCCCGTGCATGTGCTCCTCTTCGATGCCGGCAGCGACGAGGAGGGGATCCACTCCATCGAGTTGGGCGGCCGCACGGTGGTGCTGCTCTTTGAGGAGTCGGACGACGCGGAGCGCTACGCCGGCCTGCTGGAGGCCCAGGACTTTCCCATGCCCACCGTGGAGCGCATCCTGCGGGAGGAGGTGGAACTGTTCTGCACCCAGGCGGGCTACGAGGCCAGGTTCGTGCCGGCGGGCTTCCTTCCACAGAGCGAGGAGGATCGCCTCCTGATCGCGCCGCCCCCCCGCAACCTGGATGTCAACCAGTGGAAGGAGGCGGACGCCAGCGAGGGCGCCGTCGATCCCGAAGTGGAGGCCTTCCGGCGCCGCCTGGAGGGTCTGCTGTGACCGAGCTCAACCGGGGCCATCTGCTCACGGAGCTGGCCCATCCCGCCAGCCAGAGCCTTGACCAGCTGTCCACCGACGCCCTGGTGGACCTCTTCTGCCTGGAGGATCAAGAACCCCAGCGGGCGGTCGAGCGGGCGGCCCCCCAGCTGGCGGAAGCGATCGAGGCCATCGCCAGCCGCCTGCGCCTGGGCGGCCGCCTCTTCTATCTCGGCGCCGGCACCTCCGGACGCCTGGGCGTGCTGGACGCGGCCGAGTGCCCCCCCACCTTCTGCTCGCCACCGGAGCTGGTGCAGGGGGTGTTGGCCGGAGGGGCTCCCGCCCTGTTGCGCAGCTCGGAAGGGCTGGAGGATCGCCAGGAGCAGGGGGTTCAGGATCTGGAGGAGCGGGGGTTCGGGCCGGCGGATGCCCTGGTGGGCATCGCCGCCGGCGGCACCACCCCCTATGTTCTCGGCGCCCTCCGCCATGCCCAAGCCACGGGCGCCCTGGCGATCGCCATGGCCTGCGTCCCCGCCGAACAGGCGCCCATGCCCTGCGCCATCGACATCCGCCTGCTCACCGGACCGGAACTCCTCACCGGCTCCACGCGGCTCAAGGCGGGCACCGCCACGAAGATGGCCCTCAACATCCTCTCCACGGGCGTGATGGTGCGCCTGGGCAAGGTGTTCGCCAACCGGATGGTGGACGTCTCCGTGAGCAATGCCAAGCTGGAGGATCGGGCCCTGCGCATCCTTGCCGACCTGGCGGGGGTGGAGCGGACGCGGGGTCGCGCGCTGCTGGCCGCCAGCGGCGGATCCGTGAAAATCGCCCTGCTGATGGCCGCGAGCGGTCTGGACGTCGCCGCCGCCACCGCCGCTCTCGACCGCCACGGCCCCTCCCTGCGGGCCACCCTGGAGGCCCTCAACCTCTCCCTCGCTCCCGCCTCCGGCTGAACCGCCAGGACCCTCAGCCCGCGTCGGTCGCCGCGCTTCCCTCCCCGGACGTCACCGGTCCCCAGTAAGGGGCGGTGAAGAGCTCCGTGCGGCGGCGGGTGGCCAGGGGCACATGCTCCGCGGGGGTCATCAGGGCATGGCGCAGGGCCCGGTGGGCCGTGCTGGTCGGACGCTGCGCTCCCACCCGCTCCGCCGCCAGCCGCACGATCCGCTGGGCGAGGGCCGCGTTGGCCCGCAGGTTGTCGATCACCATCTCCACCGTCACGGAGTCATGCTCCTGGTGCCAGCAGTCGTAATCGGTCACCATGGCGAGGGTGGCGTAGGCCATCTCCGCTTCCCGCGCCAACCTGGCCTCCGTGTGATTGGTCATGCCGATCACATGACACCCCCAGGAGCGATACAACTCCGATTCGGCGCGGGTGGAGAAGGCCGGACCCTCCATGCAGAGGTAGGTGCCGCCGCGATGCAGGGCCCGCCCGTCGGGCATCAGGCTGTCGGCCACATCCGCCAGGATGGCGCTGAGGCTGGCGCAGAAGGGATCGGCGGCGGTGACATGGGCCACCAGGCCTTCGCCAAAGAAGCTCAGGGGCCGCTGGTGGGTGCGATCGATGAACTGATCGGGCACGAGCATGTCGAGGGGACGCACCTCCTCCCGCAAGGAGCCCACGGCGGAGACGGAGAGGACCCAGCGCACGCCCAGGGACCGCAGGGCCCAGAGATTGGCCTTGTAGGGCACCTCGCTCGGCGCGAAGGTGTGGTGGCGCCCGTGGCGGGCGAGGAACACCACCTCCAGATCGCCGATGCGCCCCAGCCGCAGGCTGTCGGACGGCTCCCCGTAGGGCGTGCTCACCGTCACCTCCGCGATGTCCTCCATGCCCTCCATGCCGTAGAGGCCGCTGCCACCCAACACCCCCAGGCGCGCTGCGGGGAGATGGGGAGTGGGAGAGAGCGTCATGGGAGCTTGCCGGATCAAAGTGTTCTACAGGGGGCCGACCCACGGGCCAACCCTCAGCTTTGCCAGCGGATGAAGGCGCCGGGCTCCATGGCCAGCCAGGGACAGGCCAGGGTGGCCGCGGCGTGAAGATCGGCGAGGGGGCGCCGTTCCGGTTCCAGATGGGCTGAGGGGTGGCTGCCCCGTTGGGCATCCGGAGCGAGGAGCAGGGCCACGGAGCGGGTTTGGGGCCAGCCCCCGAGCAGGGTGAGGGCCGCAGCCAGGTCGGCCGGGCCCAGCTCCTGCCCGGGTTGGGCCGAGAGCAGCGCGGCCAGGGAGGGGCCCTCCAGGAGGGCCAGAAGCCGGGGGCTGTCCTCCAGGCTGAGACGCCACTGGTGGTCCTCCGCCCAGGCCTGCAACCGCAGGAGCAGGTTGTGGTCCCGCTGGGGGTCCTCCCCCTCCCCCTGCCAGGCCACAACGGCCGCGGGCCCCGCACAACCGGCGACCGCCATCGGATCCTCGGGACGCGGTTCCATGAGATGGCCAAGCTTCAGCCGTTTGGTCGAGAGGTAGGCCGCGTTGTGGGTGCCGGCGTCAATCACCAGGGGCACCCGATCCACGACGCGGAGGCCATAGCCGTCCAGGCCGGCGATCTTGCGCGGATTGTTGGTGATCAACCGGAGCCGGTGCACGCCGAGATCGCTCAGGATCTGGGCTCCCACGCCGTAGTTGCGCAGGTCGGCGGGAAAGCCGAGCCGCTCGTTGGCTTCCACCGTGTCAAGGCCGCCGTCCTGCAGGCTGTAGGCCTTCAGCTTGTTCACCAGCCCGATCCCCCGCCCCTCCTGCCGCAGGTAGACCACCACTCCCTCGCCCGCAGCCTCGATCATGCGCAGGGCCGCCTCCAGCTGGGGCCGGCAATCACAGCGCAGGGAAGCGAAGGCGTCGCCCGTGAGGCACTCGCTGTGCACCCGCACCAGCACCGGTTCGCTGGCCTTCTCAGGCGTCCCCCTGACCAGCGCCACATGCTCGCTGCCATCGAGTTCGTTGCGGTAGCCGATCGCCCGGAAATCGCCGAAAGCGCTCGGCAGCAGGGCCTCCGCCTGACGCCGCACGAACCGCTCCGTGTCGAGCCGGTAGCGGATCAGATCGGCGATGGAGATCAGCCGCAGACCGTGCTGCCGGGCGTAGCGCACCAGTTCGGGCAGGCGGGCCATGGAACCGTCGGCGTTCTGGATCTCGCAGATCACGCCGGCGGGGAAGAGCCCCGCCAACCGCGCCAGATCGACAGCCGCCTCGGTGTGGCCGGCCCGCTTCAGCACCCCGCCGGCCCGGGCCCGCAGGGGAAACACATGGCCCGGACGCCGCAGGTCCGCCGGGCGGCTCCGGGGGTGAATGGCCACTTGAATCGTGCGGGCCCGATCTTCCGCCGAGATGCCCGTGCCCACGCCGTGTTCCGGTCCGGCGTCGACGCTCACCGTGAAGGCCGTCTGGTTGGAGTCGGTGTTGTGATCCACCATCAGGGGGAGATCGAGGGCATCAAGGCGCTCCCCTTCCAGCGCCAGGCAGATCAGGCCCCGCGCCTCAGTGGCCATGAAGTTGATCTGCTGGGGGGTGGCGAACTGGGCGGCACAGATCAGGTCCCCTTCGTTTTCTCGGTTTTCGTCATCCACCACCACGATGGATTCGCCATTGCGAATCGCCGCCAGTCCATCAGCGATGCTGTCGAAGCGCGGAGGGGTTTCGCTGTTGGCGGCGGGGCGCTCCGGAGTGAGGGTCAACGGAGTGGGAAAGGCGGAGCTCAATTCGCTGTATAGAGCCCGGGGGGGCCGACAAGCGGTGGGGAGGCGATGCGTAGGATGGGAGGCTTTTTGAGTTGGAAGGATGGCGGCAGGGGGGCGGGTGGCGGTCATCGGAGCCAGCGGATATGGCGGTCTGCAGACCTTGCGGCTGCTGCGGGACCATCCGGCGTTGGAAGTGAGCTTTCTGGGGGGCGAGCGCAGCAGCGGCAAACGCTGGAGCGAGCTGGTGCCCTTTCTCCCCCTGCCTGGTGATCCGGTGGTGCAGTCCTGCGAGCCGGACGCCATCGCCGCCGCCGCCGACCTCGCCGTGCTCAGCCTGCCGAACGGGCTGGCCTCCCGGCTGGTGCCCCCCCTCCTGGAGAAGGGGGTGAAGGTGGTGGACCTCTCCGCCGACTACCGCTACCGCTCCCTCAACCGCTGGCGGGAGGTCTACGGGGCGGAAGCCCGCGCCTTCCCCCGCGACGACAGCGCCCTCTGCGCCGAGGCCGTCTACGGGCTGGTGGAGTGGGAGGCGCAGCGGATCGCCAAGGCGCGGCTGGTGGCGGCCCCGGGCTGTTTCCCCACCGCCAGCCTGCTGGCCCTGATGCCCTTCCTCAGCCAGGGCCTGATCGAGCTGAACGGCATCGTGATCGACGCCAAGACCGGCACCTCCGGCGGGGGACGGGCCGCGAAGGAGCATCTGCTGCTGGCGGAGGCCGGCGAATCCGTCGCCCCCTACGGCGTGATCGGCCACCGCCACACCAGCGAGATCGAGCAGCAGTGCGCTCAGGTCTGCGGCCATCCCCTCCTCGTGCAGTTCACCCCCCACCTGATGCCGATGGTGCGCGGACTGCTGGCCACGGTCTACGCCCGCCTGCGGGATCCGGGCCTGACGGCGGATGACTGCGCCACCCTGGTGCGGGCGGTCTATCGCCAGAGCCCTGGCGTGGAGGTGTTGCCGGTGGGCACCTATCCCGCCACCAAATGGGTGCGGGGCACCAACCGCTGCCTGCTGTCGGTGCAGGTGGATCGGCGCACGGGCCAGCTGATCGTGATGGCCGCCATCGACAACCTGATCAAGGGACAGGCCGGGCAGGGGGTGCAGGCCCTCAATCTGATGAGCGGCCTGCCCGCCGAAACAGGCCTGCCCCTGCTCCCCTTCTATCCCTGATCCGCCGCTTCCAGGCGGGAGGCCGCCAGGGCCCCCCCCAGGGGGAGAACGCGGTGCTCCAGCTGGTGGATGCGGGCCGCCAGACTGGCGCCGTCGTCTCCCTCCAGAACGGGCACGGCCGCCTGCACGAGGATCGGACCGCTGTCCACCTCCGGTCGCGCCAGATGCACGGTGCAGCCCGTGAGCCGCACCCCCGCCGCCAGGGCCTGCCCGACAGCGTCGAGGCCCCGGAAGCTGGGGAGCAGGGAGGGATGAATGTTGAGGAGGCGATCGGGGAAGGCCTCGATCAGCCGTGGCGTCACGATGCGCATCCAGCCGGCCATCACCACCAGATCCACCCCGGCCGCCTGGAAGGCCTGGATCAGCGCCCCGTCCAGCGCCTCCCGGCTGGGGATGGCGCGATGGTCGATCCATTGGCAGGGGATGCCGAGCCGCTCCGCCCGGCCGCGGGCGCCGCAGCTGGCGTGGTTGACCACCAACAGCTCGACGCTGGCCCGCAGGGGGCCGCCGCGGGTGGCCGCCACCAGAGCCTCGAAGTTGCTCCCCTCTCCCGAGGCCATCACCCCCAGGCGCAGGGGAGTGCGATGGGCCGGCCAGGGCTGTGGCAATGGCCACTGGAGACTCGGCGCGGGATCGCTAGGGTCGAGCGAATTCATGAGCGTCGGCGGCGCGCGTCTTCCGACAGCTTCCCGCACCCCCACTCCGCCCCCCTCCTCCGCCCACCCGCCAGCCCCCCGCGCCATGTCCCACTTCTCGACCCTGCCCACGGTCCTGCGCGACACCGAGCTTCTGGTCTCCGCCCTCGAAGCACTGGGGCTCCAACCCGAACGGGAGGGTCGGTTGCAGGGATTCGCGGGGGAGGAGCAGACGGTGGCGGTGGCCATTCGCCTGGCGGATGGCCATGGCCTGGGCTGGCGCCCCGATGGTGCCGGCGGCCTGGTGTTGGTGGGCGACCTGGCTCGCCTCAGCCGGAGTGCTGAACTGACCCGCCTGCTGGGGGCGATCACCCGGGCCTACGCCGCCCGCCTCGCCCTTCGGGACGCCGCTTCCCATTTCCCCGGGGCGGTGGTGCGCGTCAGCTGTTGAGCCCGCAGTTGACACCCCTTCTCAGCCTGGATCTGCGCGATCCCCAGCGGCATCTGATCCAGGCGTCCCTCCGCTTTCAACCCCGCCACTGCAGGGTGGAGTGGCGCCTTCCTGCCTGGACGCCGGGCTCCTACCTGATCCGCGACTACGTGCGCACCCTGGAGGGGCTGGAGGTGTGGCAGGGGACGCGCCGACTGGTCCCCCACCGCCTGGCTCCCGCCACCTGGGTGCTGCAACTGGAGGATCTCGACCCGCTGGAGGTGCGCTACGCGATCCAAGCCACCGAGCTGTCGGTGCGCACCTGCCATTTGAACAGCGATCACGGCTTTCTTGCCCTGGCCGGGGTGGCGCTGGAGATCGAGGGGGAACGGTGGACCCCCCACGACCTGCGGCTGCGGCTGCCGGTGGACTGGCAGCCCTTTCTGGCCCTGCCGGAGATCGGCCAGAACCACTGGCGGGCCGACACCTTCGACGCCCTCATCGATACGCCGGTGGAGGTGGGGCCCCATCCGGTTCGGGAGTTTGCGGTGGCGGGGGTGGCGCACCGGTGGGTGAGCTGGGGCGGCGATCCCGCTGCGGACGACCCCGCCTGGCTGGAGGACGTGGAGCGGGTGTGCCTGGCCTGCTGTCGCCTGCTGGGGGAGGAGCGACCGGCGGGGGATCCCTATCTCTTCATTCTTCATCTCCTGGAGGAGGGCTACGGCGGTCTGGAGCACAACCATGGGTCGGTGCTCCAGTACGGCCGGGCCCGGCTGGCGACGCCCGAGGGACGCCGCAAACTCCTCGCCCTGGTGGCCCATGAATACCTCCACCAATGGAATGTGCGGCGTCTGCGGCCGATCGAGCTGACGCCCGTGGCTTACGACCACCCCGTTCCCGTTCCCACCCTCTGGTTCGCGGAGGGGGTGACCAGCTACTACGACCTGCTCCTCCCTGGCAGTTGTGGTCTGTGCGGCGAGAAGGAGACCCTGGAGGATCTCGGCGAGGATCTCAGCCGCTATCTCCTCTGCCCGGGCCGCCAGGTTCAGAGCCTGAGGGACAGCAGCCTGGAGGCCTGGGTGAAGCTCTACCGCCAGGACGCCTATTCCGCGGGCAACCAGGTGAGCTACTACCTCAAGGGGATGGTGGTGGCCCTGGTGCTGGATCTGCACCTGCGGCGCCACGGCTCGGCCTTGAGCGTGGTGCTGCGCCGCATGTGGCATCGTTTCGGCCGTTGGGAGGCCGGCTATCGGGAAGACGACCTGCTGGCCCTGTTCGAAGAGCAGGCCGCTGATCTGTCCACTCTTCTCCCGCAATGGCTCTGCGGCACCGAAGATCCCGCCATCGACGATTACTTCGCGGACGTGGGGCTGCGCTTGGAGGCCGAACAGGCCAGTCTGCCCTTTCTCGGATGGCAGCTGGACCAGCCCCCGGAGGGTGGTCTGCGGTTGAAGCAGGTGTCCCGCCAGGGCCCGGCGGAAGCGGCGGGGCTGGAGGTGGGCGATGAGCTGATCGCCCTGGGGCGGCGCCGTGTGCGGAAGGTGGCGGAGGTGGAGGCCGCCCTGACCGGCGCCGGCTCGCCTCTGGCGTTGCTGGTCTGTCGGCAGGGCCTGGTGCGGGAGACCACGTTCACCCCCCAGCCCGCCGTTGTTCAGCGGTGGCGGCTGCGCGCGCTTCCCCAGGCGAGCGCTGCGGCCCTGGACAGGCGGCGGCGGTGGCTGGAACTGGTGCCTTGAGCCTGGGCACCCGGGCCAAAGGCCTGCTGATGGGCATGGCGGGCGCCAGCCTGGTGGCCACGGGCATGGTGCTCTGGCTGGTGCGGGGCGCCGGGGGCAGCCCCAGGGCCCCGGGAGTCCCCTCCCTGCTGGACATCCTGGAGGAGGTGCGGCAAGCCCGGCCGAGTCGTCCCCCCGTTCGGGCCGCGCCGCTGCCCCCTGCGCAGGTGGGATGGACCTCCCCCCTGCACCGGGGCTGTGCTGCCGTCGATCCCGCCCTGCGAAGCCGCCTCCTGACGCTGATGGCGGAGTTGCCTGCCCGCACCACACGGCTGCCCATCCATCCGACGAACTACGGCGAGCGCATGGTTCAGGACGCCTTTGGCAACACCCTGGACCCCACCCCCCGGCTGGTGGTGCTCCACGAGACGGTGTATGGACTGCATTCCGCCATCAACACCTTCCTCACCCCCCATCCCCGGGACGAGGACCAGGTGAGCTACCACATGCTCATCGGTGCCCGGGGCGAGATGGTCGAGGTGGTGGACCCCGCCAAGCGGGCCTTCGGTGCCGGCAATTCCGCCTTTCAGGGGCAGTGGGCCGTGACCAATCCCAAGGTGGGTGGCTCCGTGAACAACTTCGCTCTGCATCTGAGCCTGGAAACCCCTGAGGACGGGGAAAACGCGGCGAGCGGCCACAGCGGCTACAGCCCCGCGCAATATGACGCCCTGGCCGCGATCCTCACGGATTGGATGCGGCGCTTTCCCATCTCTCCCCAAGCGATCACCACCCACCGCCATGTGGATCTGTCCGGTGAGCGAGCCGATCCCCGCAGCTTCAACTGGCGGGAGCTGCAGGTGCGACTGGCGGCTCTGGGGGTGGGCTGCTGAGGCCTGTTTCCACGCGTCAGATCAAGGGGCTGGCGAGGGTCTGGCGCTGGCTGTAGAGGACGGCATGGAGGGCGGGGTCCTGCATGTAGCGGAGGATCCGGGCGGGGTAATCCAACTTGCCGTTGTGGAGATAGGCGAGGGTGGCGAGGGCCTTGGCATCACGCGGCTGGCCACTGGCCATCAGGAGTCTCTGCCTGGGCAGGCCGAGCTTGGAGGAGAGCCGGGCGAACTTGCCCACCAGGAGCTCGACGTTGTGCTCGGGATCCAACAGCAGCAGACGGGCCTCCTGGATCTGCTCCGGGCTGGCGTTTTCCGGCAGCAACCCCTGCTTCACCATCTCGCCCACACTCAACTGGGCCGGACCCTGGGTCTGGAACAGACCGCTCCGCACCGCCAGGGGGCTGTCCTCGCCGGGCTTGGCGTGCTGCATCTCGTCAAACAACACCGCCGCCACCAGCATCGGATTGATGCGTTGGCGAGCGCTGTGGCGGAGGATCAGGGGGCGCAGCTCCTCCACCCGCGAGAGGGTGTGGTTGCGCAGGGGTTGCAATTGGTCGAGGCCTTCGGTGAACAGCTGGGCCAGGGCCGGCTGGGGGCCATGAACACCGAAGCGGCGATTGAGCTCCCGCAGTTCCCCGGCTGTGAAATCCACCGGATCGGGCCTTTGGCCCTCCAGGGGGGAGGAATGGCGCACCACATCATCCGCCGCCTGCTGTTGAATCCAGGGAGGAATGCCACCCCGGGCCATGGCCTGAGGGGAAGGCCTGGAACCAGAGGCGAGCGCTGTCAGCAGGAGTGAAACGGATCCGATGCCGAGGACCCGCCTGAAGGAGCCGGTTCTTGGAGCCGGAGAGGGCCGCGGCGTGGTGCGGAGGCCCATACGGATCTCTACGAAGAATTGTGACCCATCCATTATTCGCCCTTTTTCTGCCCTGTCCAGTCCTTGGCCGTTCGGTCCGGTCGCTGGCCACCCCCGGCCCCCCGTCGACGGTTCGGTACGGTGGCTGCGCATGCGCGGTCTTCCAGCGGCCATGTCCACGCTTTCGCGGTCGACCGCCCTCCCTCCGCTCGATGGGGCCGATCAGGCCAGCCTCTGGCAGCGCTTTCAGTCGCTGTTGTGGTACGACCCGTCCCTCGGTCTCTGGCTCGATGCCAGTCGGATGGCGCTTTCCACGGCGGATCTGCAAGCGCTGCAAGGCCGTTGCGACGCCTCCTTCCAGGCCATGGCGGAGCTGGAGGCGGGGGCGATCGCCAACCGGGATGAGCATCGCCAGGTGGGCCACTACTGGCTGCGAGATCCGCAGCGGGCCCCGACTCCCGAGGTTCGGGACCTGATCAGCGGGGAGATCGACCGCCTCGATCGCTTTGGCCGCGAGGTGCGCGGTGGGGTGATCACCGTTCCCGGAGGGACCGCCTTCACCGATGTGCTTTGGATCGGCATCGGAGGCTCCGGCCTCGGGCCCCTGCTGATCATCCGGGCTCTGCAGCGGCAGGGGGAGGGGTTGCCGTTTCACTTCTTCGACAATGTTGATCCCCAGGGGATGAGCGCCACCCTGGCAGCCCTTGGCCCCCGGCTCCTCACCACTCTGGTGATCGTCGTGAGCAAATCCGGTGGAACCCCGGAGCCGCGGCTGGGAATGGAGCAGGCCCGCGCCCGCCTGGAAGCCCTCGGGGGCCGGTGGGCGTCACAGGCGGTGGCGATCACCATGGCGGGCAGCCACCTCGATCAACGGGCCAGCCAGGAAGGCTGGCTCGCCCGCTTTGACATGCCCGACTGGGTGGGCGGTCGCACGAGCATCACCAGCGCCGTGGGGCTGCTGCCTGCCGTGCTCGCGGGCGCTGACGCCCGGGGCTTCCTGGACGGTGCCGCCGCCATGGATGCCCGCACCCGCGTGCCCTCCTTGTTGGACAATCCCGCCGCTCTGCTGGCCGCCAGCTGGTATGTGGCGGGGGACGGCAAGGGGCGTCGCGACATGGTGGTGCTCCCCTATCGCGACCGGCTGGAGGTGTTCAGCCGCTACCTGCAGCAGCTGGTGATGGAATCCCTGGGCAAGCGCCTGGATCGGGACGGCAACGTCGTGCACCAGGGGCTGGCGGTGTACGGGAACAAAGGCTCCACCGACCAGCACGCCTATGTGCAGCAGCTGCGCGACGGGTTGGACAATTTCTTCATCGTGTTCATCGAGGCCCTCGATGAGCCCGCCGACATCCAGCCGGTGGACGGGGAGAACCCGGCGGATTTCCTCGCGGGCTTCCTGCAGGGCACCCGTTCCGCCCTCTGCGAAGGCGGCCGCCAGTCGCTCACGCTCACCCTGGAACGGTTCGACGCCCGATCCCTGGGGGCCCTGATCGCCCTGTTCGAGCGGGCCGTGGGCCTCTACGGCGAATGGATCAATGTGAACGCTTACCACCAGCCCGGGGTGGAAGCGGGCAAGACGGCGGCGGCCCAGATCCTCGCCCTCCAGCAGCGCCTGGAGGGGGCCCTGAGCGATGGCGCCCCCCACACCCTGAAGGAGCTTGGCGACGCCCTGGACCTGGAGAGTCCCGAACCGCTCTTCTGGATCCTCCGCCACCTCTGCTTCAACAACCGGGGCTACACCGCCACCGGGGACTGGGGCCAGCCCGAGACCCTGATCGTTCAAAAGGGCTGACGCAGACCCAGGCCCCGGAGCTATGGA
>JBKDSZ010000187.1:0-2359 GCA_046340375.1 Cyanobacteriota bacterium
GCCCGGGCCGGCTGGGCCGTCACCGTGGTGGAGCAGGCGGCCGCCGGGGCACCGCGCCCGTATCGCGGCGAGGGGCTGATGCCCAGCGGCCTTGCCGCCCTGGACGCGATGGGGCTCTGGCCGCTGCCGTCGGACGTGCGCCATCGCCCCCTGGCGGGCTGGGCGGTGACGCTGGAGGGCCGCTCTGTCTTCTCGGTGGCTGAACCGCTGGCGGGGGATCGGGGCTGCTGGCTGGTGGATCAGGCGTCGTTGTTGGCGCATCTGCGGCAGGAGCTGGTGGGGCGGCCGGGGGTGCGGGTGTTGGAGGGGGTGGGGGTGCGGGAGCTGACGCGGGCGGCTGTTGCGGAGGGGGAGCCGGACCGGGTGTTGGGCGTGGGGGTGGCGGATGGCCGGGCGCTGGCGGCGGATCTGGTGGTGGCCTGTGATGGACGGCAGTCGGTTCTGCGGCGGTTGGCGGGGCTGGAGCTGCGGGAGGACCGGGAGCGGGAACAGGTGTTGTGGTTTCGCCTGGCGGGGCCCGGCGTGGCGCCGCTGGAGCGGTGGCTGGGGGGGCGGTTTCTGACCGTGGTGGGAGCGGGCGTGAGTTTTGCCCTGTTTGCGGAGGCCGGGGGTGAGGCGTTGCGGCTGGGGTGGGTGGCGGAGCCCGGCGTCGCGCTGCCCGCCGATCCGGCGGGGTGGCGGGAGTGTTGGGCGGGCGTTTTGCCGGAGGAGGGGGCGGCGCTGCTGGGGGCGCTCTCCCCTGCGGCGATCGAGGGGCCCCAGCGGTTCCCGGTGCGCGTGGGTTGGGCGCCGCTCTGGCATGGTCCCGGCCTGCTCCTGTTGGGGGACGCGGCCCACCCCATGAGCCCGGTGCGGGCCCAGGGGATCAACATGGCCCTGCGGGATGCCCTCGTGGCGGGGAGGCTGCTGGGGCCGCTCGGGACCTGCGAGGGGCTTCCCCCCCGGACCCGAATCGATGCCCTGCTGGCCGGCGTCGCGGAGCGGCGCCTGCCGGAGATCCGCCACCTTCAGGCGTTGCAGGCGCGGGAAGCGGGTCTGGGCGCGCACTTGCGGCAACTGGGCTGGCTGCGCCGCACCCTGGCCCTCTCCGCCCCCTGGAGCGGTCCGCTCGCCCAGCGGCGCTGGATCCAGCAGCAACACCGTCTGCGCCAGGGGCTCCCCGGGGCGTTGACGCTCCCAGAGTGAGGGTGAAAGTCCGCGTTGGGCCGATGGGAAAGGCACGGTTGGCAAGGCGCCGTTGGGCCCGGCCCATGGCGTTGGGGATGGCCCTGGGGCTCCTCACCGCTCTGGTGAGCCGGCCGTTGGAGGCGGCACCCGCGCCCATGGTCCCGCCGGATGTTTTTCCTCCCACCACCCTCTTCCGCGCCCTTCAGCTCTCCACCTTGGCCTGCGCGCGCGACAACAGCGCCGACAAGTGCGCCGAATCGCGCCGGGTGGCGGATGCGTTGATGGATCATCCGCGTCTGCCGGCACGGTGCAAGGACGTGCTCTGGAGCATTCGCAATCTGGCGGTGGACGCCCCCGCCAACTCACAGGAGCGGCGCGAGCCGATGGATCAGGTCGCCAATGAGGTGACGATCGCTTGTCGGCAGACGCTCAGAGTGAAGCCGGAGAGCAAGCCGCAAGCCCCTGCCGGGGAGGGTGGTGGTGGGCGTCCGGCGGGCACCTAGACGGGGGCGCGGAAGGATGGGACGGCTTGCGCTTCAGGCGCCATTGTTGACTTTCCCGCTTCATCATTGCTCCTGGCATCCCATCATTGCCCTCTGCGTCGTTCCGTTGACCCAGGCATTGCATCGTTGATCATCTGGCCCAGCGCCGACTGGAGATCTCGATCACGAACCAATCGCCCTTTGCATCAGCAAGAACGGGTGATCTGGCTTTCTTCCCGCATGCCGCAACTCTCAACATCAGCGCGCAGCGCAAGCAAACGGCCTTGCCAGAGACGCCTTCCCTCGCCAGGAGAGGCCGGCATCCTGGCTGCCAGGGAGCGATGCGCTGGACGGATGCGGGAAAACGATTTCGCTTGCACAGATCGATCCACAAGCAGCAGGGCAGAGTCCGCCTTCATCCGCCCGAGTTCTCCCCCTCGGCTCCCCATCTCGCCTCCGATCAGCTCCCTGCCTCTCCGCCGCTCAGCTCCAGCAGCTTGCGGGAGGTGTCCTCCATGAAGGTGAGGCTCATCGGCGTTTCCACCACCGCCTTGCTTGCCAGGGTGCAAAGGGGGTTGCTCTGGCCGCTGGCGTCGCAGCTGTCGGAGAGCTTGAGCAGGGCTTTGGTGAGCTTGCCCCGCAGGCAGGTTTCGCGCCCATCCTGGTTGAGCACCGCCCGGGCCGCGGTGCGGGAGAAGGCCACGGCTTCC
>JBKDSZ010000188.1:0-13163 GCA_046340375.1 Cyanobacteriota bacterium
CGTTCAGGGCGGTGGGGCGCCCCACCGCCAGCCCCCTGGCGGCCAGGGCGGCGACCACGCCCGCGGCCGGGAGAGAGCGCTGCCAGCGGAAGAGGGGATGGTCCGCTCCATGGGCCCCCTCGCCCTGGCGCAACAGCGCCGGCAGGCCCGCGGCCGTCACCGGGCGGCGGGTGCGCGCCACAAAGGGGGGGTCACCGTCGGCGAAGGGTCGCAGGTAGGGCACGGGATCCACGGCCCAGGCCTCCTCCAGGCCGGCCGCCACGCCGCCATTGCTGGCGTGATAAACGGCATGGATCGGCTGCCCGGCCGCGGCCAGCACCTGGCCCCGGCTGGAAGCGATGGCCTGCCGCACCGCCGGGCTCGCCTGGCTGGGGTCGCTGTAGACCTGGCACTGGGTGTCGGCGCAGAGGTGATAGCCATCCGCCTGGAAGCGATCGCGGTTGCGCAGCGCCCAGGTCCGCGCCAGCACGGCCTGGGCCGCCAGGGCGGCGGGGGGAGAGCCGGCCCCGATCTCATGGGGCACAACGCCTTCCAGGTAGCGCTCCAGTGGCGCTTCCTCCACGAGGCTCCAACCGCCATGGGCATCGGGGAGCAGGCGAAAGGGCCCGTTGTGGACCCCGGTTCCCCACCGCAGGCCCCCGGGGGCCCGCAGGCGGAGGGGCCCCCGCCAGACCATCGAGCCCTAGGGCCCAGCCGACGCCAGCGTCAGCCGTCGCACCTCCCGACGCTCCACCAGCCTGGAGGCGCGCCCGGGGGGATCGGGGGCGTCTGCGGGAGCCCACACCTCCCAGTCGAGGGGACGGGCAATGACGGGCCGCAGGCCGAGGGCCTCCCAGGGGCGGGCCGCGGCCCGGGCGCTTTCGTGGCTGGCGAAGGGACCCAACACGCGGCGACGCACCAGAAAGGGGCGGGGCAGAGGCTCCCATCGCCAGCGCAGGGGGATCGTCGTCGCTGTCAGGCGCTGGCCGCTTCCATCCTCCAGGGTGAGGGATCCGCTGGCGGCGCGCAGAACCGGGGGAGCCCCCACCGCCGGGCCCAGCCGAGCCGCCAGCGCCACCCAGATCACGGGCTGTTCCCCCTGCGGGGGGGGCGGCGGGTCAACGGGCCACCGCAGGGAGATCTGGTCCGCGGCGCGGCAGCCCCCGTTGAGGAGAAGAAGGACACCCAGGAGCCCGGACGGCATCGACCGCCGGGAGAAAGCCAGTGCGGCGGCGCCCGAGAGGCAGCGAACGCGGGGAAGCATGGGCGGGGGGCTTGGAATGGGGTGAAGTCGCGTCGTACTCTGCTCGTTTGTGTGCGTTGGGCTGAGATGCCGAAACTGAAAACCCGTAAGTCGGCCGCCAAGCGGTTTCGGGCCACCGGCAGCGGCAAGTTCGTGCGTCGGCGCGCCTTCCGCAACCACCTCCTCGATCACAAGAGCCCCAAGCGCAAGCGCCATCTGGGCACCATGGCCGTGGTGGACGAACGGGACAGCGACAACGTCGCCCTGATGCTCCCCTACGCCTGATCCGTACCAGGCCGCCCCGCTTCCCCTTCCCGACCCTTCCCCACCCCCTGACCCATGACCCGCGTCAAAAGAGGCAACGTCGCCCGCAAACGCCGCAACAAGATCCTTCGCCTGGCCCGGGGGTTCCGTGCCGGCAGCGGCAGCCTCTTCCGAACGGCCAATCAGCGGGTGATGAAAGCCCTCTGCAATGCCTACCGCGACCGTCGCCGCCGCAAGCGCGACTTCCGTCGCCTCTGGATTGCCCGCATCAACGCCGCGGCCCGTCAGAACCAGACGACCTACAGCCGACTGATCGGTGGCATGAAGAAGGCCGATATCCGTCTGAACCGGAAGATGCTGGCTCAGCTGGCCATCGCAGACCCCTCCACCTTCGCCACCGTCGTGACCACCGCCCTTCCCTGAGGGCGCCCGTCTCCCCCATGGTCGACTTTCTGCCCGATGCCTACCTGCTTGGCCTGATCGGGCTTCTGGCCATCGCCGCCGTGGTGGTGGCCAGGCAAATTCTCAATGTGCGCCGTGACGAGGTGATCCTCTCCCGCCTGGGAGGCACCAAGAAAGCCGATGGCCATTCTCAGGATGCCGCCAGCCGCTATGAATTGGCTTCCGTGCAACTGCGCAAGCGGCTCTACGGCCAGGCCACGGACACGCTCAAGGCCGCCCTGCGGCAAGCCGAAGCGGAGGAATGCCCGCCGGAGGCGGCTGCCCTGATGGAAAACGCGATGGGTTTTGCCCTGTCCGCCCAGGGCAAGTATCCGGCCGCCATTCGCCACTACCGCGCGGCCATCAAGGCCCAGCCGAACTATCCCGTGGCCCTGAACAACCTCGCCTTCGCCCTGGAAAAACAGGGCAAGGAAGAAGACGCCCGCCAGACCTACAACGCGGCGTTGGCCCTTGATCCGGGCAACAAGACAGCGGTCCGGCGGCTGAAGTCGCTCGATCGCCGAGCCGGCGTCTCCAGCGGCAAGCCCGCCGCCTGAAAGGAGCCGCCCGCCGTCAAGTCGGGGGGCGCCGCAGCCTTCACCAGAGGCCGCGCACCACGCCTCCAGCCGGTGCCAGCGGTGCTGGGCCCGGGCCCGGGCTGAGCTGCAAGCGGCCCCCCAGCACGGTCAGGCGGTCGGGGAGCCAGCCGCTCAGGGACAGTCCCTGCTGGCCCTGAAACTCACCGCCAGGCTCCAGAACGGCCTCCAGGCTGGTCCCCAGGACGAGCAGATCAAGCTGATTGGATTTGGCGTTGATGTTGCCCTGGACCGGGCTCTTCTGGCCCGCCAGGCTCAGTTCGCCACGGAGATCCACCATCTGCCCCAAGGGGGTCACGCGCTGAATCTGGAGCTCGGCGGGGAGGGGGGCCCCTCCGCCGAACGGGCGGTAAGTGCCCCGCCAGGTGCGGGGAATGCGCTCGGCGATCAGCTGGGCACGGCCCACCGGGTCATAGGACTCCACGCCCAGGACGGGTGCGACGTCGGGAGCCGCGATCGGCGACGAGAAGGGGAAGACCATCTCGCCGATGGGGTTGGGGGCCGGGGCCGGAGCGGGGCTGGCCGCCAGGAGGAGGGGAGCCAGGGCCATCGGCAGAGGCATCACGGTCGGAGCGGCTGCCAGCGCACACTAGGAGGCTCAGACGGGAACGACTCCCTCCCATGTGCCCCTTGCCATCCCCAACCGCTCCGGCCGAGCCCCGGCCAGGCCCTGCTGCGGACAACGCCGGGGATGACCTGGTGATCGGCGGCCGACGGTTTTCCAGCCGACTGATGACCGGCACGGGCAAATACCCCTCCCTGGCCGTGATGCAAGCCAGCCTGGAGGCCAGCGGCTGCGCGATCGTCACCGTGGCCGTGCGGCGTGTGCAGAGCCAGGCCCAGGGCCACATTGGCCTGATGGAGGCCATCGACTGGCGACGGATCTGGATGCTTCCCAACACGGCGGGCTGCGCCACGGCAGAGGAGGCCATCCGGGTGGCCCGCCTGGGGCGGGAACTGGCCAAGCTGGCGGGCCAGGAGGACAACACCTTCGTGAAACTGGAAGTGATACCGGATTCCCGCCATCTGCTTCCCGATCCCTTCGGCACCCTCGCGGCGGCCGAGCAGCTCGTGCGGGAGGGGTTCACCGTGCTGCCTTACATCAACGCGGATCCCCTGCTGGCCAAGCGGTTGGAAGAGGCGGGATGTGCCACGGTGATGCCCCTGGGTTCCCCGATCGGCTCCGCCCAGGGCATTCGCAATGCCGCCAACATCGGCCTGATCATCGAGAACGCGACGGTGCCCGTGGTGGTGGACGCCGGCATCGGGGTGCCGAGCGAGGCGGCCCAGGCGATGGAGATGGGAGCGGACGCCCTGCTGATCAACAGTGCCATCGCCCAAGCGGGGGATCCGGCGGCCATGGCCCGGGCCATGGCGCTGGCCACGCGGGCGGGCCGCCTGGCCCACCAGGCGGGTCGATTGCCGATGCGGGCGGAGGCGGTGGCCAGCTCTCCCCTTCAGGGGCGGGTGACCTCCTGAGGGGACCCCGGCGGAGCGACCTGTCTGTGACGATCCATGCCGGCTCCGTGGCGGATCGGGTCATCCCCCATAGGGTTGACCAACCTTGACAAACGCACCATGCAGGTCACACAGGAAGACGGCGGCAAGCTGAACGCCTTTGCCAAGGAGCCGCGGATGGTCGTGATGGAGGCGGGGGAAGGGGCCGATGCCAACCGCCCCCTGCTGATCGGCGGCCTGGTGCTGGTGCTGGTGCTCCTGGCCGTGGCCAGCCGCATCAGCTGAGGGATGGGGGCCAGGCCTGAGGCCTGTAGTAGCTTCCTTGGTCAGGCACCGCGCATTCAGGAGTCTCGGCGTGAAGGTCCTAGTTCTGGGCGGCGACGGTTTCTGCGGCTGGCCCTGCGCGACGAATTTGGCCGACGTCGGCCACGATGTCGTCATCGTGGACAACCTCAGCCGCCGCAAGATCGACATCGATCTGGGCGTGGAGTCTTTGACCCCCATCGCCACCATCCGCGACCGGCTCACGGCCTGGGAACAGGTTGGCGGGCGGCCGATCCGGTTCGAGCAGCTGGACATCGCGAAGGATTACGAGCCGTTCCTGGCCCTTCTGCGCCAGGAACGGCCCGAAGCGGTGGTGCATTTCGCCGAGCAGCGGGCCGCACCCTATTCGATGAAATCCAGCGTCACGAAGCGCTACACCGTGGACAACAATGTCAACGGCACCCACAATCTGCTGGCAGCGATTGTCGAAAGCGGGCAAGACATTCATATCGTCCACCTGGGAACAATGGGTGTGTATGGATACGGATCCCACCGTGGCGCCACCATTCCAGAGGGGTATTTGACGGTGGAGGTGCCCCAGCCCGATGGCACGCGCTTCACGGAAAAGATTCTCCATCCGGCCAATCCAGGCAGCGTTTATCACATGACGAAAACCCTGGACCAACTCCTCTTCTTTTATTACAATAAAAACGACAACGTTCGCATCACGGACCTGCATCAAGGCATCGTCTGGGGCACTAACACCAGCCTGACGGAAAAAGATCCCCGCCTGACCAACCGCTTTGACTACGACGGGGATTACGGCACGGTTCTGAACCGCTTTCTGATGCAGGCCGCCATCGGCTATCCCCTGACTGTGCATGGCACGGGGGGGCAGACGCGCGCTTTCATCCACATCCGCGACTCTGTGCGTTGCGTGCAGCTGGCCCTGGAGAATCCGCCCAGCCATGGCGACCGGGTGAAGATCTTCAACCAGATGACGGAAAGCCATCGCGTGGCCGACCTGGCGGAGAAGGTGGCCGCCCTCACCGGAGCCCAGATCAATTACCTCTCCAATCCACGCAACGAAGCCATCGAAAACGATCTGATCGTTGACAACCGTTGTTTCATCGAGCTGGGCCTCAACCCCACCACCTTGGATGACGGACTGCTCACGGAAGTGGTGGACGTGGCGCGCCGCTGGGCCGATCGCTGTGATCGCTCGCGCATCCCCTGCCTTTCGGCCTGGACCCGACGGCAGGCCGCCGCCATCGCCTCGCCAGGCTGAACAGGTCGCGCAGTGCGGATCGCCTTTTTCACCGAAACCTTCCTCCCCAAGGTCGACGGCATCGTCACCCGCCTCACCAAAACGGTGGAGCATCTGGTGGCATCCGGAGACGAGGTGCTCATCTTCTGTCCCGAAGGGGCACCGGAAACCTTCCTCGGAGCCCGGGTGGTGGGGGTGCCGGCCCTGCCCCTGCCCCTCTATCCGGAGCTGAAGCTGGCTCTGCCTCGGCCTGCGGTGTCGGACGCCCTGGAGCGGTTCCGGCCGGACCTGGTGCATGTGGTCAATCCCGCCGTGCTGGGGCTGGGGGGCATCTGGCTGGCCCGCACCCGCGGCCTGCCGCTGGTGGCCAGCTACCACACCCACCTGCCCAAGTATCTGGAGCACTACGGCATGGGGATGCTGGAGCCGCTGCTCTGGGAACTCCTCAAGACCGCCCACAACCAGGCCCAGCTCAACCTCTGCACCTCCAGCGCGATGGTGAGCGAGCTGGCCGCCAAAGGGATTCAACACACCGCCCTCTGGCAGCGGGGCGTGGACACCGATCTCTTCCGGCCTTCCCTGCGCTCCGAGGCCATGCGGGCTCGGCTGCACGGCACCCACGACGACACCGGCAACCTGCTGCTCTACATCGGTCGCCTCTCAGCGGAGAAGCAGATCGAGCGCATCCGGCCCGTGCTGGCCGCCCTTCCCCAGACCCGACTGGCCCTGGTGGGCGATGGCCCCTACCGCAGCCAGCTGGAGCGGCTCTTCGAGGGCACCGCCACCACCTTCGTGGGCTACCTGGCCGGGGAGGATCTGGCCTCCGCCTACGCCAGCGGCGACGCCTTCCTCTTCCCCTCCTCCACCGAAACCCTTGGCCTGGTGCTCCTGGAAGCCATGGCGGCCGGCTGCCCGGTGGTGGGGGCCAATCGCGGTGGCATTCCAGACATCGTGAGCCACGGGGAGAACGGCTGCCTCTACGACCCTGATGACCCGCCCTCCCTGATCGAGGCGGTGCACACCCTGTTGGGCGATCCGGAGGCGCGTTGCACCCTGCGGGCCTCCGCGCGGGCGGAGGCGGAGCGCTGGAACTGGGCCAGTGCCACCGCGCAGTTGCAGGGCTACTACGCCTCCGTGTTGACGCCCCGCGCCGTGGCCCCCGCAGCCTGAAGGAGCGAAGCGCTCAGGGGAGGGCGGCGGCGGGCCCGGCGGGAGCGAGGGGTCGGGGCTGCTCGCGGAACCAGGTGGTCATCAGCGCCTTCACCATCGGCGCCGCCACCGTGCCGCCATAGCCGCCGCTGTTTTCCCCGAAGGCCACGATCACCAGTTCCGGGGCATCCGCCGGGGCATAGCCGCCGAACCAGGCGTGATCGGGGCGGGGCGGATCCTCGCCGGTGCCGGTCTTGCCCGCCACGGGAGGAAGGGTGGGGTCATCGAGAAGCCGGCCCGTGCCCTCGGTCACCACCTGCCGCAGCCCCTGGTGAAGGATGCGCAACGTCTCCGGGAGCAAACCGATCCGGCGACGGGTCGGGGGCTGCTCCACCAGATGGGGGGTGACGAGCCAGCCCCCGTTGGCCACCGCCGCGTAGAGCCGCGCCATCTGCAGGGGCGTGACGGTCACGGCCCCCTGGCCAATGGCGGAGGTGATCGTGTCCACCGGGGTCCAGGGTTCGCCGAGAACCTTCTCCTTCCAGGCCGGATCCCCCAGCAGGCCCGGCGTCTCCTCATCGCGGATCTCAATGCCGGTGAGGCTGCCGTAGCCCATGCGCCGGGCCGCCTTGAACAGCTGCTCCGGACCGACCGCCAGCCCCACCTGGTAGTAGAAGCTGTTGCTGCTCACCGCCAGGGCGGTGGGAAAACCGATGCTGCCGAAGGCGCCATGGTCGGCATAGCACTGGCCCGCGTAGCAAAAGCTGCCCATGGTGGGGAGGGTGGAGGATTCCTTGAAGCGGCCGGATTCGAGGGCGGCGATCGTGGTGATGATCTTGAACGTGCTGGCGGGGGGGAAGCCCTGAAAGGCCCGGTTGAGCATCGGCGCCTCCGGACGATTGAGCGCGTTCCACTGGCGCTGGGTCGGACCATCGGCAAAGACATTGGGGTCGAAGTTGGGCCGACTCGCCAGGGCCCGGATGGCGCCGGTGCGGGGATCCAGGGCGACGATCGCCCCCTTGCGCACCGTGTCGAGCGCCCGCTCCGCGGCCTGCTGCAGGTCGAGATCCAGGGTGAGCCGCAGGTCCTTGCCAGGCCGGGCCGGCTTGTCGCCCAGCACCCGCTGCACCTGACCGGCGGCGTTCACCTCCAGTTGCTGCCCCCCCCATTCCCCCCGGAGCGTCGGTTCATAGGCCCGCTCCATGCCGCTGCGGCCGATGCGGTCATTGATGCGGTAGCCCTGGGGCTGCAACCGCTCGTATTCCTCTTCCGTGATGCTGCTGGTGGTGCCCAGCACATGGGCCGCGAGGGGGCCGTGGGGGTAGTGGCGCAGCACGTTGACGGCCACCTCGGCGCCGTAGAGCGAGCCGGCCTGCTCCCGGAAACGCAACACCTGGGCCGTGGTCAGGGGGCCGGCGAGCACAATCTGTACATCCTCCGCACGCAGTCCGGCGACCTGGCGGCTCTGCAGCACGCTGGCGGGGATGTCGAGCAGGCGGGCCAGCCGATCCCGCAGCTCGGGCCAGTGGCCCTCCATCACGCGGCGGGGCTGCAGGGTGAGCGTGTAGGTGAGGCGATTCGTGGCCAGCACACGGCCATGGCGATCCAGCAGGCGCCCGCGGACGGGATGGCGGGGTATCAGGCGAATCCGGTTTTCATCGGCCATCAGCCGGTACTCCGCGCCGGGGAGCAGCTGCAGCCAGGCGAGGCGGCTCAGGATGGCGCCGCCGAACACCAGGGCCACGGCCAGCAGCCAGACGGACTGCCGGGCGAGACCCGTGCGGCGGGCGGTGCCCGGAAAGACGAGCGGTGGCATGCCGGCAGTTAGCGCGCCTGCAGGTGGCGTTCGAGTTGATCCAGCCGCTCCGCGATGCGGCGCAGGGCAATCTGAAGCTCCCGGGGATCATCCTCTTCTGGTTCCTCCCCGGCAGTCGCGGGGGCGGACGAAGGCTCCGGGGGCACATCACGCACCTCGACCTTCACCACGGGATTGCCCAATCCGGGCTGAAGGCGATCGAGATTGTCGCGAACGCTGCGGGCGGCGGGCTCCCCTTCCTCCCGCAAGCTGCCCAGGGGATCAGCGCTGCGGCCATCAAAGGCCGCCAGAACCTCCTTCGGCCCGCCCTTGCGCGCCCGCTCGACAACGGCCAGACCAACCGGCAGCACGTCCTGCATCAGGGTGAGGCGCAAGGCGTCGAGGGGATCGGCGGCCATCAGCGGGAGCGAGCAGAGATGGACTTCAGTCTGGCGCGATCACCCCCTGGCGGGGAAGGGATCAGGGGGCGGGCGCCTCCAGAGCCGGCTGAGCCTGCGTCGCCGAGCAGAACCGGTGGCTTCCCAGCCACCAACCGCCCGCCACGGCAAGCACCAGCAGACCCGTCAGGGGGAGCAGGGCGGCGCGAGTGGAGGGCAGGGCGAACCATTCCAGCCAGCCCCGCAGCCAGCGCTCCCGATCAAACCGTCGGCGATCGCGCGACACCACCTGCTCGCGGCGCCGCAGGGCCCGCTCCACCCAGCGCTCGAAGGCCTGTTTCTTGGTGACGGCCATCTTGCGCTCCACCTCCAGCAGCTGCCCCGCAGTGAGTTCCGGATTGAAGGTGGTGATCAGCTCCAGGCTCTTGAGGAACATCTCCACGGCACCCTCGCGCACCTGGCGCTCCTCCGGCTCCAGGCCGTCCCAGTCGAGTTCTGGATAAAACCGCCGACGGTTGGAGAGGATCTGCTCCTCCGGCAGCTGGCCGGGTTCCCGCAGCCAGCGATCGGTGTTGGCGTCAAAGCGTCGCCAATAGAGGAAGGGGTTGAGGTAGACGGTCTTGGAACCGAACTGAATGGTGTCGCGCTGGAGGCGGCGCTGCAGCTGGGAATCCTGGCTGCCAGCAACAAGGGGGGTCACGATGCTGCGGGCCTGATCGACAGCGCCGATGGTATCGAGCATCGGGGGGGCTGGCCAGCCCCGGCCGACCACTCACTCCCACTCGATCGTGCCGGGAGGCTTGCTGGTGATGTCCAACACCACCCGGTTCACCCCCTTGACCTCATTGACGATCCGGTTGGACATCCGTTCCAGCAGGTCATAGGGCAAGCGGGACCAGTCGGCGGTCATGCCATCCTCCGAGGAGACAAAGCGCAGCACGACGGGGAAGGCGTAGGTGCGCTTGTCGCCCATCACCCCGACGCTGCGCACGGGCAGGAGCACCGCGAAGGCCTGCCAGATGGTGTCGTACAACCCGGCGTCGCGCACCTCCTCCCGCACGATGAGGTCGGCGTCGCGGAGGATGTTGAGCTTCTCCGCCGTCACCTCGCCGAGGATGCGAATGGCCAGACCGGGGCCGGGGAAGGGATGGCGACCCACGATCTCCTCGGGAAGGCCAAGGCTGCGACCCACCTTTCTCACCTCATCCTTGAACAGGCGGCGCAGGGGCTCCACCAGCTTGAACTGCAAATCCTTGGGCAGGCCGCCCACGTTGTGGTGGCTCTTGATCTTCACCGCCACCCGCTCCCCGGTTTTCGGGTCGATGTTGGTGCCGGCGGATTCGATCACATCGGGGTAGAGCGTGCCCTGGGCGAGGTAGTCGAAGGGGCCTAGACGCTTGCTTTCCTCCTCAAAGACCCGGATGAATTCCGCGCCGATGATCTTGCGCTTCTCCTCCGGGTCCGTGATGCCATCAAGACGTGAAATGAACCGCTGACGGGCATTGATGTATTCCACCTGGATGTGGAAACGACGGTCGAAGAAATCGACCAGGAATTCCGGCTCCCCCTTCCGCATGAAGCCCTGATCAATGAACATGCAGGTGAGCTGATCACCGATCGCTCGGTGCAGAAGGAAGGCCAGGGTGGAGGAATCCACGCCGCCGGAAAGAGCCAGCAGCACCCGCTTGTCGCCCACCTGAGCGCGCACATCGGCGATCGACTCGTCGATGAAGGCGGCGGTGGTCCAGTCGGGCGCGCATTTGCAAATGTGATAGACAAAATTGCGAATCAGGGCCATGCCGGCGGTGGAGTGCACCACCTCCGGGTGGAACTGCACGCCATAGAGCCGGCGACCGTGATGGGCCACCGCCGCATCCGGCGTGTTTTCCGTGTGCCCCAGCCGGACGAAACCCTCGGGCAGGCGTTCGACGGAATCGCCGTGGCTCATCCACATCGTGGAGCCACTCTCCACATTCGTGAGCAGATCAGTGGGGTCGTCGACATGGAACGGGGCCTTGCCATACTCCGCCCGGCCAGCGGCCACCACCCGGCCGCCGAGCTGCTGCACCATCAGCTGCATGCCGTAGCAGACGCCCAACACAGGCAGGCCCAGCTCCCAGATCGCTGGATCACACCCGGGCGCGCCCTCCTCGTAGACCGAGCTCGGCCCACCGCCGAGGATGACGCCGCGGGGGCCGAGCTGGCGCAGCTCCTCGGCGGAGGTGGTGCAGGGCAGGACGAGGGAATACACCTCGGTCTCCCGCACGCGCCGGGCGATCAACTCGGAATACTGGGAGCCGAAATCCAGGATCACGATGCCCGGCCTGCGGCTGCCGTTGAGGGCTTCCGCCAGGGGGCCCGTGCTCGGGGAGTCGGTGGCGGGGGAGGGGGAAGACAACATGGATGGGGAAAACGCGCCAGACCAGGCTCCTGGGCCTGAAGGGGCCACCCCTCCAACCCTAGGCGTCCCTCCGCTGCGGGCCGCGAAAGGCCGCCAGCAACGCCTCCCCCACGGGACCGATCGCACAGAGTCGCCGGCCGCGATCGAAGAGGGCGGCCCCCACCGACGCCCCAGCGGCGCCGTGGCGCTCCAGATAGCAGGACGTGCGCTCCTCGATGGTGGCGGCGAGGCGCAGGCGCAGGCGGGTGGCCAGGGCGGGGTCCAGGGTCTGGAGCCGGGCCAGGGCCTCCTCGACGGTGGGGGCCCCGTGGAGAGCGGCCAGGGGCGGTCCGGTGAGACCCTCCAGGGCTGCCAGGGCGGTGAGCACCGCGGCGCGGCCATCCGCCAGGTGGTGGTGGGTGTGAAAAATGCCCCCCGCCAGCTTGATCAGCTTCCCCTGATAGCCGAAGAGCAGCAGCCGGCGGGCGCCCCCCTGGCTGGCCGCCACCAGCACCGGCCCCAGCCAGTTGCCCGTCTTGAGGAGCAGCGCGGGGGGCAACCCGAGGCGAGGCGCCAGATCCAGGCCGTTCTCGCCGATCACCAGCACCAGGTCGCCGCGGAAGGCGGGGGCGCGCAGGCGGGTCGCCAGGGCCTCCAGGGTGTGGTCGAGCTGGCGGGGGTCGGCGCTGGCCTGGGCTTCGGCCCGGGTGCCGATCAGGGCCAGGCCCTCCACCACGCCAAAGGCGGCGTTGCTGGTGTGCTCCGCCAGCTGGCGCCCTTCCGGGAGCACGAGCCGCAGCCGCAACCGCCGCCCCGGCGGCACCCGTGGGCGGAGGTTGGTCGCCAGCAAGGCGCGGGCGTAGGCCGACACGCACATCTCGCCGCTGGCGGCATGCACCCCCACCCCCGCGCCCGCCTCCAAGTGGAGCCAGTCGTCCTCGCCGCCCAACCCGTTCGGTGTCGCCGGCGGTGGGGGGGGCGCCTCCTCCCAGCGGGTGAGGGCCCACACCCGCAGGCCGCGGGTGAGATCCAGGCCATCCCCCGGATCACAGACCGCCTCCGCCAGGGCCCAGCCCTCCCCGAGGGGCGCCGCGGCGCCCACGGGCACCGGCTGCGGGGGAGTCCCTTCCCCCTGAAGCAGGTCGAGGGGCCAGGCCTGGCGGGGAGGCTCCCCCAGGAGCATGGCCAGGGACGCCCGCGCGGCCGCCGCCACCCACACCGGCAGGGTGTAGCCACGGGAGACGGGAGGCCTGGGAGGGGGGCGGAGGGCCATTTTTTATGTTGGGGGATTGCCGCGCGGCTCCGATCGCCCCTCCCCGCCCCATGCAGGACAAGCTCACTCTGATGATTCCGGGTCCGACGCCCGTGCCGGAAACGGTTCTGCAGGCCCTCGGGCGCCATCCGATCGGCCACCGCAGCGCCGACTTTCAGAAGATCGTCAAACACACCACCGAGCAGCTGCAGTGGTTGCACCAGACGAAGAACGACGTGCTGGTCATCACCGGCAGCGGCACCGCCGCCATGGAAGCGGGGATCATCAACACGCTCAGCAAGGGCGAGCGGGTGCTTTGCGGCAACAACGGCAAGTTCGGCGAGCGGTGGGTGAAGGTGGCCCAGGCCTATGGCCTCCAGGTGGAGGAGATCGCGGCGCCCTGGGGCCAACCCCTCGATCCGGAGGCCTTCCGGACCGCCCTGGAGGCGGATGGGGAGAAGGCCATCAAGGCGGTGATCCTCACCCACTCGGAAACCTCCACCGGGGTGATCAACGATCTGCGGACCATCGCCCAGCATGCGACGGCCCACGGCACCGCCCTGACGATCGCGGACTGCGTCACCAGCCTGGGGGCCACCGATGTGCCGATGGATGCCTGGGGCATCGACGTGATCGGCTCCGGTTCGCAGAAGGGCTACATGATGCCGCCGGGCCTG
>JBKDSZ010000189.1:0-29099 GCA_046340375.1 Cyanobacteriota bacterium
CCTGGGAGGCGGCCCCCCTGCCCTACCTGACCGCCTTCGCCGACGGCGACGCCGCCTTCGCTGCCCGCACCCCGCTGCCGCTGCCGGCGGCCAGCCTGCCGCGCCTGCTGGCTGATGGCAGCGGGGCCTATGGCGCCGACCATCCGCGCTTTCGCTGGCGCCGCCAGCTGAGTGCCGCCCGGCTGGCCGAGGCCCTGGCGGCCCGGGGGCAGGGGGTCGGAGCGGTGCGGGGGCTGGCGGTGGGGCGCCCCACCGCCCTGAAGGTGCTGGAGCGGGGGGCCAGTGGCCGCGCCCTGGCTCTGGAGATCGTCGGCGAGACGAACAAAACTGTCGTGCTGCGTCTGGATGCCATCCGCCGCACCCTGCGGGAGCTGCCGAGCACTCTCTTCATCCTCACCCCCTCCGGAACGGGTGTCTGGCAGGTCCGGGGGGGCGGGTTTGGCCATGGCGCCGGCCTCTCCCAGGCAGGGGCCATCGATCTGGCGCGACAAGGCTGGAGCTCCGAACGCATCCTCAGGCACTACTACCCCGGTGCCGATCTGAAGCCCCTAGGGGGCCTTGGCGCGGTGCTTGCGGGGCCGGAGTGAGGGCTGGCCGCTGCGCCCGAAGCCGTCCCGCCGGCCAGAACCGGATTCCAGCCCCTTAAGCTGCCAGGAGCGTTGGGCAGGGGCATGGGCGGCGACAACGCGGACAATCGCCGCCCCAAGGCTGCTCTCCTGCTTCTTGGGTGTCTTGTCGCCGGAGCCTTGCCCCACTGGTTGAGTCCCGTGGCCAGGGCGGTGCCGGGCCTCGCACTCGCGGGCGTGCTCGCGGGCCAAGTGAGCCGGGTGATCTTCTTCCGTCCCGATGCGGCTCCCTCCGATCCCGGTCCCCCAACCGGTCTCACCGACCGTGTGCCGAACCCCTCGGTGGATGTGGTGGTGGCGGCTCGGGATGAGGAGGCGGTGATCGGTTCCCTGGTGGAGCGGGTGTTGCGGCTGCGCTGGCCCGCTGACCAGCTGCGGCTCTGGGTGGTGGATGACGGCAGCGAGGACCGGACCCCCCAACGCCTGGCGGACCTTCAGGCCCGCCACCCCCAGCTGCGGGTGTTGCGGCGTTCCCGCGATTCAGGCGGTGGCAAGTCAGGAGCCCTCAATGCCGTGCTCGGGCAGTTGGGGGGGCGTTGGATGTTGGTGCTGGATGCGGACGCCGATCTGCCGGCGGATTTTCTGGAACGGGCGATTCCATTTGCTGAGAACGGGGGCTGGGGGGCGGTGCAGTTGCGCAAGGCGGAAGTCAACGCCGAACACAACTGGCTCACCCGGGCCCAGGCCATGGAGATGGCCTTCGACGCTTACATCCAGGAGGGCAGGCTTGCTCGGGGCGGTGTGGCCGAGCTGCGCGGCAATGGCCAGCTGTTGCGCCTGGATGCGGTGAAGACCGCAGGCGGATTCAACGAGGCCACGATCACCGACGATCTGGATCTCAGCTTCCGTTTTCTGTTGGCTGGGCTGCCGATAGGCGTGCTCTGGGATCCTCCTGTCAGCGAGGAGGCGGTGGCCACCTTGCCTGCCCTTTGGCGTCAGCGGCAGCGCTGGGCGGAAGGGGGATTGCAGCGTTTTCTTGATTACGGCGACCAGCTGTTGTCCGGTCGTCTCAGCGACTCCCAGCGATGGGATCTGGGGTCGTTCTTCATCCTTCAGTATCTGCTTCCTGTGATGGTCGCCGCCGACCTGTGCGCGGCCCTGCTCACCCGCACATGGCCCGGGATGTGGCCCTTTCCATTGATCATGCTCACCCTGTCGGGAGTCTCCCTCACAGCGGGCTGCAGGCGGGGCGGGGAGGGACCTCCCCTGCCTGCACCGACCCCAGCCAATGTCGGATTGACAGTGGCCTACCTGCTGCATTGGTTTGTGGTGATTCCCTGGGTGATGCTCAAGATGGCGCTGTTGCCAAAGACGCTGGTTTGGCAGAAAACCATTCATGCAGGCTCAGACCCTGCAGCCCATGGGCTGGCCTATGCGGATTTCGGCATGAATAATCCCACTCAATCTTTAGATCTGGATGATGATGTTGTGGTTTCAACTGAAGGCTGAATCTTTCCATGTGCGCCCTAGCTTTGATCTTGTCTGACGCTGCGGTTGCCGTGGGTGGCCATGCTTGCGAAAGGCGCGTCGCAGCGTCTGGCTGATGTCTTTCCCTGAAGCGTTTGGTCATGCGATCGACTGAGGGCCCCACTCGCGTGCCAGGGCGGAACCGCCGGAACGGTCAGCAGCGAGCCCCAGCGCCCTTGCTGACCGTTGTGATGGCCACACTGAATGCCGCTCCTGAGCTGCCCGCGTCCCTTGGATCGCTGGCAGCTCAACACACACGGGATTTTGAGGTCGTGCTGGTGGATGGCGGCTCCAGCGATGAAACCTGTCAGCAAGCCAGCGGCCTGCTCCAGGCCGCTGGCATCCGACACCGCATCCTCGTTTGTCCAGGCTCTGGCATTTACGCGGCCATCAATCGTGGCTGCAGGGAGGCGGAGGGAGAATGGATCTATGTGTTGGGAGCCGATGATCGATTGATCGCGGACGGCGTCTTGGAAGAGCTGTTCCCTGTCCTGCAATCGGCCGAACCGCGGATTCTGGTTGTGCATGGAGATGTTTGGATTGAGGACCCCGGATACCGCTATGGCCAGCCCTGGAATTGGCCTCGCTTTCTGGATCGCAACATCAGCCATCAGTCCGCCTTCTACCGGCGCCGGCCCATTGCAGCATTGGGGATAACGTATGATGAAAGCTATGCCCTTTATGCCGACTGGGACTACAATCTGAAGCTCTTTGCTCGGGGAGACTTTCAGTATATTCCGCTCCTTATCGCCTCCTTTGCTTGCACGGGTGCATCCTCCTGTCGAATTGACGAGCTCTTCCTTGCCCAGAAGGAAAGAAATGCCCGCCGCTACCTCGGATGGCGCAGTGTGTTTCTCTTGCCCCCCCATGGCCTCTCCCGTGCTGCGGAACCCAATTCCGGAATTCTTTTTCGCCTGCAGTTGCTGCTCAACCGTTGCTTTTGGGCACTCAGACGCCTGCGTTGGCAGGCTCAGCCCTCCTCCTGAGGCGAAAGGGCGATCACCTGCCCATTGAAAAAATCAGCCAACAGCGTTGTTGATTCCTCCAACAAACGCTCCTGCGCTCCCTCCAGCGGCGGGGGGGGCACCGCAGCCTGCCCCGAAGCGGAGGCCGCGGCCTTCTCTCCCGTCGCGGGGAGCGTTTCCTCGGCCTCCTGAACCTGCCGTGGTCGGGGAGGGGGCGTCTCGCCCGAGTCCGGATCAGCCATGCTCTGTTCCGGGATTGGCCTGCGCACGCCGATGGGGGAGGGCTCTGGTGGCGCAGGCGCGGGCGGGGACGCGGGCGGGGACGAGGGCGGAGGCGGAGACGCGGGCGGGGGCGGAGGCGGAGCGGATTCCATTGTCCTGCCGCCGGGCGCATCTCGAAGCAAAGGCTCCGAGCGGTCGTCACGCTCGCTGGGTTCCAGGTCGATCTGCCGCGGGCTGCCCAGGGCAGCCTCCATCGCCTTTTCGAGCAGGGGTTTCCGGCTTTGCACCATCCCGATCCAGGTGTTGGCCACGCGCACCACCGCGCGCCGCTCATCCAAGCGCTGCAGGCGGGCCTGTTGGGACAGCAACATGCGGGTCGAGGGAAGCTGCAGCCCGGCGAGGATCCTTTGCCACAGCTCATCCAGGCCCGCGGTGGCCGGCTCGGGTGGCGCGGGCGCCGAGACGGTTCCGGAGCCGGGCGCGGGCGCGGGCGTCGGGGACTCCGGTTTGGCGCGAGGAGCGTGGACGGGGGCGTCGGGGGGAAGCGAGGCTCCTCTGGTGGCGGTTGGTGCGGGCATCTCGCGGGCTCCCGCTGACGCGGCAGGCGCGGGTTCCGCCAGGAGCCCGAGCAGGAGCACCTCCAGCCAGAGCCGGGGTTGCACGCTGTGGCGCAACTGCTGCTCACTCCCCTTCAGGGCGGCATGCCAGCGGAGCAGGCGATCCTTGCCCAGCTCCCGTGCCAGGGGGGGGAGTTGGCTTCGCAACGGGGGCGACACGCTGGTCAGCTCCAGGCGCTCCGGCGCCACCCCCGCCAGCAGCAGATCCCGCAGCAGCGCGACGAACCCCTGCAGCACAGCGTTCGGGTCGCGCCCCCGCTCCAGAAGCTGCCGAGCGGTTTCCACCACGGTCAGCGGTTCCCCTGCGGCCATGGCCTTCGCAACGGTGAGCAGCTCCTCTTCCGGCACGGCCCCGATCAGATCCCAGACAGCCGCAGCCTCGATGGGGGGAGGCAGGAGGCTGAGCTGGTCGAGCAGGCTTTCCGCATCCCGCAGGCCACCCTGGGCCCTCTGGGCGACCAGATGCAGGGCCTCCGGTGTGATGGCGATCGCCTCCCGCTCCGCAATCCAACCCAGGTGCTGTTCGAGGGCCTCCAGCGGGATGCGCCGGAAATCGAAGCGCTGGCAGCGGGAGAGAATGGTGGCGAGAACCCTCTGGGGATCGGTGGTGGCCAGAACAAAGACCACCTGGGGAGGGGGTTCCTCCAGGGTTTTCAACAGGGCGTTGAAGGCCGCCGTGGAGAGCATGTGGCACTCATCGACCACATACACCTTCCATCGGGCCTGCACCGGGGCGAAGCGCGAGCGCTCGATCAGTTCGCGGATGTTGTCCACACCGGTGTTGGAGGCGGCATCGATCTCGATCACGTCGAGGGCGTTGCCAGCCGCGATCGCGGTGCACAGCTCACAGACCCCGCAGGGCTCCGGCGTGGGGCCCTCGGAACCGATGCAGTTGAGCGAGCGGGCCAGGATGCGAGCGCTGGAGGTCTTGCCGGTGCCGCGCGGCCCGCTGAAAAGATAGGCCGGCGCAATCCGCCCCGTGCGCAGAGCGTTACCCAGGGTGGCGGCAATGGCCTCCTGTCCCACCAGCTCCGAGAGCTTCTGAGGGCGGTATTTGTGGTGGAGAGGTTGGTAGGCCTTGGTCATGCCTGCATTCTCCCCCATGATTGACGCTGTCGAAAACAAGGACCTGTTCCCGGGCTTCGTAAGATACAATTATTTTTAACAAAATTCAAACCCGCAGGCGAGCAGCAGGTTTTTAGCTTTTGGATGAAGCGGAGCGATGACACCACTTTGTTTGATCATCATCTCAACCCTAAATAGCAGCTGCGTAATTGACGACTACCTGAAATCAACTGCCAGTCAATCCGATAAAGATCTAGAGATTCTGATTTCGGATGGGAGTACAACAGATGGAACTGTCGATCTTGCCAGGCAGCCGCTTTTTAACGAGGGAGAATATCTTTCCATTATCGACAGCGCAGGGTCGCCTATTTACGGGGCCATCAATCAAGCCCCTGAGCCCGCCAGGGGCGAATGGCTTTATATTGCAGGCTCTGACAACCGCTTGTATGAACTTTACGTTTTAGAACACGTTTCTCGACATTTGAAGACGACAGAAGCAGCGGCCGTTTATGGAAGTGTTTGGCGCAAGAGCTGCGAAGGCGATGTGAATGTCGGCTGCTTCTGGCTGAATAGCCTGAATAGCCTGATTATGCCGAATGCCTTGAACATCTATCATCAGGCAGTTCATTGTCGGTAAAAGGCAATTCAAGTGTTGAATCTCGCTGCGACGGACACCATGGGATCTTAGCCGACTAGAATCTACTTCAGGCTTTTGGCGCAATCGTGATTCGAGCACCTACCAATATTCGATGCCCGCTATAATGCTATGCGATTATCTGATCGCGAAAAAGATACCCCATCTCTTGACGACTTACAGGGCAAGATGATTGGCTATTTCGGTTGGCGAGCTTTTTGGTTGCTGACATCTGCTTGGCTCTCCATTGCTGGTTCTCTAAGGCCTAGTACTTCAAGACGTATCTTTCTCATGATTAATCGACTGTTCTACGCTGTTGGGCGAACTTTATTGGGCAGAAGATTTGGAGTGCCTGAAGCAAACGCAGGCCGTCCTTTTGTTGAGCAACCATCGGCATCGTGATGCAATTTGGACGCTGCTTGTCTCCAGATGACGATTGAATCAATCTCATCTGGTCATGACTATAGGGCTGCATAATCCTCTCCCAGTAATCAATGCCTACAGCCATTTGAAGCTGATGGCATCTGTCCCCATGTCGCTGGTAAAGTTGAACTTGGGTTGTCCCGGCGTGTAGAATTTTTGTATGCTTCTAATTGCCTCCATCCCGCCCTCGCTAAGGGGCATTAAGTTTTCCGAATCAGCCAATGACTCAGTTCAGCGACAAATCCTTCAATCTTGGTTCAATGCTGGCTTCACCCCAGTGTCGATCAACACTTTCAGTGAGCTGAAGCTTAACCCTGATCACCGACATGCCTTGGAAGATGCGGGAGTAGATGTACTTGAAGTTCCTTCGAGGCAAGGCTTTCCTGACTACCTTCCCAACCTTGTACAAAGTCTAAAATACATAATTAAGGCCTTTCCGGACAAAACTATCGCGCTAACCAATGCTGATATTCATATCACGCTCGACAAGAATACCTCGAAACAGCTGCACTCCTTGGCTCCAAGTTGTTTTTTGCTTTCACATAGGATAGACGTTGATAGCCCATCTGCTTTCAATGTCGAGCTCCCAGAGCGATCGAAAATCATTGCCGGATCTTCTTTCCTCCCTGGAATCGACTTCTTGGCAGCTCGACCTGAAGCACTGTTTAGAGCGCTGCCGTTTTTGGGAGACGAACTTACGATTGGACTGCCATGGTGGGACTTGTTATTGCCGATGGCGTTGTTAGCAGCAGGGGCATCCAAGAGTCATCTCAACAACTATTGTTTTTTACATATACGCCATTCTGATAGGTGGAATTCGAATTGGCTCGACCGTATTGGTGAATCGGCCACACGTCATCTTAACCATTCAATTAAAGGCTATCGTTCACCTTCTTCGGCATTCTTATGGGCTCTCGCTTACCAAAGGCTAACATCTCCATTTCAGCCGCCCCGTATTATGTATTCCAGACTTAAACAGAGCTTGCACCAATTGCTGCACAGGCGTCATTGCCCTGTCTATCTTCTTGATGTTTTGCGCATGACAGAAGCTATCGTCTGTGAAACTGGTTGGTCTCTCGACCGGCGTTGGATCGAAGCTTGGCAGCCCGAACCGCCATTATGAAGTCGCATCATGAACAGCATGACCCAATTCGCAGCCAATACATCCCCCAGTGGAAGGCTAAGGACATCACCCTCCATTAATGAGAAGAAGTGACCATTTTGGAGGTCTTCAAGCGCTTTGGGATACACCCAATCTGCATGGCTTGCGGTTCCGACAAGCTGGGATTGATGCAGTGGGCGCTACAAAAGCTGGCCCTCGGAGCACATCCGAGAGCGACGCATGATCCGGATGCGGAACGAGAGTTGCTAAACAGTGGAGGGAAAGAACTTTTTTCAAGCACCTTTGCATAGCCCAAAGAGCTTCCGCTTGGTTGCGTTGTCACGCTAATCCTGGTCGTTGAGCGCAAGCAGAAGAAAGAATTGCCGAATTCATTGATTCTATGTTCACCGAACAAATGATGCGTTATGCTTCATTCAAGCTTCAGCAAGAGCTGCGGGGTCAAGGGTTTTGAATTAGCCGCAAGACATCTGGAACTTTGGCACTGGATGAAGGTTTTATGCATAGAGAGTTATTGCCAAGTAGCATGGTTACATCCTGGACAAGGCCAGATTTCCAGCATTGATACAATAGTTACCTGGTCAAAAAGTTAGTGGGCTGTTGGGATTGTCGTTAATTATTAAAACGCTTGCATGAAATACATGAATTGCATGCAGGAGTCATGCCATATTTTAGCTCATCATCACAACACAAGAGATGAATTTCAAGTCTCAGTTTTCCAGATCCGCAAGTCAGCGTTTATTCTCGCTTCACTGACTGTGATCCGGATGTGACTACAAGCGGATCGTGGCGACCCTCTTGAAATACTTTCTCGTGTCTGGGAATGGGCTTGCCTGGCTTGTGGGTCAGGGTGTCAGGGCATGAAAGCTTCAACATACATTGACTCAGCGCCTTTGCGCGGGCGACCGTCTGGATAAATATCAAGTGGATGATAAGGGAAATTAGGGATATTACTTTCGCTGGGATTCATTCTGACTACATCTTGAAAGCCCGCCGCGATTAATTCATGCTTTAGTTGATGAAAATCCCATAACCAATGGTGCAATTCGCCCAGGGATGCAAAACTCACATTTTGTCGGACAAACGGGCGCGGCAACAGTCTTATTCCAACTTGAAATAGAAAATCTTCAAGCAACGACCTTGTCGCAAGAAGTGACTGACGAATTCTTTTCTTAATCGTAACGTTTTTCTGGGTAATCTCAAGAGTAGAGATGTCATGAGAAAAGCTATCGCTATGCAGTAGATGTCCATTGCGAAATCCGAGAAAATCAATCATGTCGCCAGAGCTTTTCTTGTCACCAGCCAACTTGTGATAGTATTTGCCAAGCTCTCCACCAGGATATCTGCGCACAGATTGGTCAATAATCTCTATCACTAGAAAGTCAGCTTTTTCATGATCACCTTTCTGGCGATACATTAAATACGCGGCACACATTTCCTCAAAATCGGGCATGACAAGTCGCAAAATCCCGCCTGGTTTGAGAACGCGAGCGCATTCATTGAGCACAGTGTGAACATTATCCCTAGGAATATGCTCAATAAAATGAGAAGAATATACAGCATCCACACTTCGCGATTCAAGAGGTAGTGGCTGTAGCAGGTCCGCGCTGAGGACATGACGCGAACGGCTAACAAAATCAAAATTAATCCATTCAGGTTCAGCCACAAATACTGGACCACATCCCAAGTTAACAAAGCGAACGCTTGGAATTGATCCGGGGGCAAATGCTGATCTTTTCATGAATCAAAGGTTCGTCAAGCTAGGCCGTGAGGCAGAATTCTTAATCATGTTTGATAATCAGTCTTCCAGTGTAATCTATTCTATGCTTGAAGTAGGGCAAATTGTTCTGGGAGAAGTATTCATCGACAGCCTTTCTTGCGCCTTGCCAATGCCCATAATCATCAATGATCAAGATGCCTCCCTTAACCAGCCTGGGGAAGAGGTGATGCAATTCATGAAGAGTTGATTCGTACCAATCGGTATCTAGTCGTAGAAGTGCTATCTGATGGGGAGAGCAATCACTGGTAATCGTCTCTTCAACAGGCCCAGGAACATAATGCAATAGGGCACTCGGATAGGACGTGGATTCCATATTGGCCTTTACATCCGAAATGTCTGCCTCGCACCAGGCTTCTCCGCTGATCGGAAACTGATCTTTAGCAGGAACTCCATCAAAAGAGACATCATTTTCAGATGGTTGAGTCATGCCAGTGAACGTATCAAAAAGATAGATGTCTCTAGACACATCTTTTTCTTGAAGTAAAGTCAGCGCTGCCGCCATGGAGCTGCCACCCCGCCACACTCCACATTCAACAACAGAGCCAACGATTCCATTCTTGGTCAAATGGCGAATCGAATCCACGAGTGCCAAGATTCTGGTATCGCTGGTCATCGTGAAAGGCCTAACCTTGCTTAAAATCAAATCGTCATCTGTTTGGATGATTGGAACTTCAGGCGCCGTCTCTGTGATGACTGGACTTTCATCTGTCAACCTTACAAAGTCATAACCAAATTTGTTGAGCAGCAACCTAGTAATTTGCTTCATCTTGGAATGTTAATAGGTTGGATTGCCTAAATTATGATCCAATGATGCCACCTTTTGAGTGAGGCAAGTCCTCTTGGGTGCCAGAAAGCTGTTTGTCTGGGATGATCTGTTCATATAGCTTGCAGTACTGTTTTGAAACCACACCAGGTGACCATAAATCTTCAGCCTTGTTCCGGGCGTTGGTAGAAAGTTCATGGTGTCTATCCTTATCCTGTAACACCCAGATTAAAGCTTTTGCTAGCGAAGCGGGATCCAGAGGTTCCGCCAAAGCTCCTGTGTATTCATGACTGATAATGTCAGGTAATCCGCCGATGTTGAATCCCACAACAGGCGTGCCGCAGGCGTGTGCCTCGATGCCAACCAAGGGCAGGTTATCCTGGATAGAGGGAATAACCACCACATCTGCTGCCGCATAGTGAAGGCGTAGTTCTAGATCACTTGTTAGTCTTCCTGCAAATCGTGTTGGTATTGTGGTCTTGAATGTAGGGTTTTCTTCCTGACCTAAAATGAGCAGCAGGCAGGAGTCTGCAATTTCTGTGTGCCACTCATCAACTTTTTGCAGCGCCTCTGCCAGCAGGTGGGCTCCCTTGCGTGGATCTCTTGCCCCACCATCTGCACAAAGTAAGATAATTTGCCTGTCCATGGGTAAATTCAGCACTTGCCTTGCCAGGCCTTGCTCGAGAGGAGCCCACCGTTCAAGATCAATCGGATAAGGAATGACCGTCACAGGCCATCTGGCCATTAACCGACTCGCGGCTGCACACTCCGCCATCCAACGACTCGGGCAGACGATATTGAAAGGTGTTTTCCAGTACTTCAGCTTGGACATCCACACGGCTTGGTTGCGGTCTTTGCCAGTTTCTCCAATAGGTCGGTTACTATCAAGATAGCCAGCTATAAATCTATCATCGACTTGAGGTGGTGGTGAAACATAGTGCTCTGCACCACAAAACGGCCATTGATCATGTAATGTCCAAACGACAGGCTTGGACAGCATTCCGATTTCTCTAACAGAGAGAGTGTCATGTCCCTCCATGTGCCCCACCCAGTGAAGATGAATAATGTCGCAGGCCATCTGGTTCAATTCTTGGCCTAATCCAGTGCTTGGCCAGGCAAAGGAATGATGGACCGAATTCTTTGTTTGAAATTTGATACCATAGCGATTACGAATTGCAAGTCGCTTTTGGAGGAGCCTGTAGATTGGATTGGCAATCAACGGAGGCCCCCCAACAACACTTCCATCATCAGAGAGCTTTTCAATAACTCGCATGCGAGAATCTATCTCATTTTCATTTGAATGTTCTCGGATGCAGCGATGGATGCGGTAGGCAGCTCGGCAGGCACCACCTCTCAGGTCCGATGTACTAACATGTAAAGTCAACATGGCAATAGTGGAGAAGTGAGTTGATGAAAGCCTCTGAATCGATCCATTGGAACAAAAGGATTCGTCTGAAGATGTACGACCGTCATTTGGAGATCAAATCTTTTTGTGGACCGCGACGACTGTATGGCCAGGTATATGAAACTCCCCAGGAGGCATCTGAGCAGCTGACAACAGAAGTCCTTTAATCCTCTTGAAAAGAGCGATGGCCAGACGCTGCTTCTTGCTAAGGCTATTTTTAGCTGGCGAGGAGGTATTTTTTAGGAATACGTGTTCAAGGAATGTTTGGAGAAACCACTGCTGGTGGACCTGTTCGAGTGGAACGTGATATAGGTTAATGAATTGGAATCCCAATGATTCAGGAATATTCCTCAGGCATCGATCCGTCCATTTGGTGATATGGTGTGGCGGACAATTTAAAGGATCATCTGGATGAAGGGAGAGGAAGGAATCTTCTGCTGGGACTGATGTAATTAGAAGGCCACCTTCTGCCAAGGCGAGATGTGAGGATGCAAAGTATACATATGGATCGATTAGGTGTTCAACAACTTGAAAGGAAAACAGGCGATGGGCGGATTGGGGATGCCGGCAAGCAAACTCATGAAAGTCTTTCTTTAGAACATTAAGGCCTCGATGCTGAGCTTTTTTGACGGCGGTTTCATTGATCTCTAGCCCGGTATAATTTGGAATGTTATAAATATCGGCAAAATGTCCCTCACCGCAGCCAACTTCAAGATTAATCCCTTCTTTGGAAATCCATGTAGATGCATATTCGTATTCAGCTTTTTGTCTTGCGTAGTACCAGTCATTGGCGCTAGCCAGCATCTCGTAGAAGTTTGAGTCCCCCGTAACCGGAGGATGCCAGTGCAACAAGCCGTCGGCATTTCTATAGAGAAGAAACTCTGGAATCGTGCCGACAAGGCTTGTAATATCAACGCCTAAATGCTTGTAAGCTTCAATCAGGGCTGGAGTTTTTATCGAAAAGAGTGGCTCTTGCTCGTCAGGGTTGCCTTGCATTAGGTACCGACGCTGTGGTTCTTTTATAATAACACCTTGTCCTGGTAGAACTCAGAAAGACTGGATTTTTGAAGCAACACTAACCAGCCTGTCCTCACGGGCTAGGTGCCATCGCCAAAGTTGAAGTTTCGCCTTGCGATCAGCCGGTTGCACCTCCCAGCAATATCGACAGACGCTTTGTGTCAATACCTTGTTAAAAAGCTTCTTTAAAGCACGCTTGCCTGATGCCTTGCCCGTGATTTGCGCAAGCTGGCGATCATGATGACCACCCGCATGCTGTCAGTCGCCAGTCTGCGTCCCTGCCGCTGCCTGAGACCATGGCCTGCGCCGAAGGTGGTGCCGTTCGGTCCGTGCTGGGTCCTCTCACGGCTTTCAGCTCTGGGGCAGTCGCAGGGATTCAGGCGCCTGGGAGTGCCCTCCCATGGTCCCCCCTCGCTCCAGCATCCCTTCCAACCGCGCCTCCAGCTCCTCGACTTCGCTGAGCTGATCCGCCAGCTGCTGGGCGGCGAGGCGAAAGCGCATGAACTGGTCTCTGGGTTGTTCGCGGTTGCCCCAGCGGCTCTCGGCCCTGGCGAGCTCCTGTTCCAGCCGGTTCTGCAGACCCTGTCGCAGGCCATCGAGTTGCTCGAGGCTTTTCAGCGCCAGATCGCGGCCTCTCTCGACGTGGCTAGGGTCGATCGTGATGCCATGACGCAGCAGCATCCGCACTGCCGTCAACAGCGCCGCCGGCAGGATCTGGCCGAAGGCCAGGGCGCCGAGGCTGCCAGTGTGGAGCCAGTCCTCCACTTGGGCACTGCGGTGGCGGCCGGTTTTGCACCAGTGTGCGAAGTGCTCGCAGTTGTTGAACAGAAGGTTGTAGTTCTGCTCGCCCAGCCTGCTCATCGCTCGCCGCGCCGTGACGCCTGGCGCCGAGCAACTGCCCTCTGGGTAGGCTGTCACCGTGATGATCTGGCCACGGCTGAATTCCTCCCTCGGACTGCGCCGAATCTCCCGGCCCTCCAGGTAATGGGCCACTGTGCCGTCGCCGAGGTCAATCCCGTGATGGTTGAACAGGCTGTGCTGGCGCGGGGCCTGCAGGTGGTCGGCGAGGGCCAAGGCTTGTGCGGGCGCAGGGAAGGGTGACCTTCTCAGCTTCGCCTGGCGCAGGCAGGCCTGCTCTCGTGGGCGGGTGAGGATTGCACCACCCGACGCGCGTTGACGCGTTGGAGCCCCCCCCTCCCTCTGGGACCGCGGAGAAGGTGAGGCGGATCGGCCTGTCAGTAGCGGATCAAATGTTTGCTTGACGCTCTATTTTTGTCGCTTGCTCAACCAGCTTATGGACTGTCGGTCAGTGCAGCGGCGGGAAGCCAATCTTCCACCCTTACGGCTTTGCTGTCTGCCTGGTGAGCCCCAGTGGCGATAATGTTTGCTTTTGATGGGGCTTTGCTTGTAATTCTGTTCTCCTTTTCCTCCCATGGCTCGACGCCCGGTGCCCCCTGCCGTGAAGCGACTGTGTCTTGTGGCAGGGCAAGCGTGGTCCTCTCCAGGCTCAAGGCTGATCTGCATCGCGCGGGCAATTCAGCGACGGAGTCTTTTGGGCGGAGATCCCTGCTTCCGCCTGGTTTCGTTGTGGATGCCGAGGAACATCGGATCCTTGATTTGAAGATTGAGGCGCTGCCACGGGACGACCTAGTAGGCATGGCAGCAGGAGAGGAATGGCTGAAGAAAGAGACGATCAGTTGTGGAGATTAGTCAGCCGTTGTTGGGAGGCACCGTCGCCACCCAAAATTAAAGCTCGCCAAGGCATTCCTGCGTGTAACGTGATCTGGGCCGAGGTTGAACGCTTAATCCTGTTGATTACGCTGTGGCTTGGCTACCGTGATCGCGATGATCCGTTCTCCCGGTCGCACTCGGGATCGGCAGGACATTGGAGCGACTGCGTTGCTCCACCAGATCCCGCGTGACGGTGAAGGTTTTCACATCCCGCCTGCTGGGCAGGTCGTACATCACTTCGAGCATCAGCTCTTCCACGATGCCCCGCAGGGCCCGGGCCCCGGTCTTGCGGCGATGGGCTTCGGCCGCGATGGCTTCCACAGCCCCGGGCTCGAAATCCAACCGCACGTTGTCCATGCTCAACAGGGTCTGGAACTGTTTGACCAGGGCATCCCGGGGTTCCGTGAGAATGGCTTCCAGGGCGGACGCATCCAAAGGCTCCAGCACCGCTGTTACCGGCAGTCGACCGATGAATTCCGGGATCAGGCCATAACGCACCAGATCATCGGGTTGAAGATGACGCAGCGCTTCGGCGGCGTGACGATCTTTGCCTGTTTTCGGGCGGCTCTGACCGTCTGCCGGCACGAAGCCAATGGCATTGCGTCCCATCCGCTTCTGCACCACATCCTCCAAACCAACAAAGGCTCCGCCGCAGATGAAAAGAATCTGGCTGGTATCAATTTGAATGCAGTCTTGATAGGGATGTTTGCGACCTCCCTGGGGGGGCACGTTGGCCACCGTGCCCTCCAACATTTTCAGCAGCGCCTGCTGCACCCCCTCACCTGAGACGTCGCGGGTGATGGAAGGATTTTCACTTTTCCGGGCAATCTTGTCAATTTCGTCGATATAGACAATGCCTCGTTGCGCCTGCTCCACATCCAATTCGGACTTTTGCAACAGGCGCAGCAGAATGTTTTCAACATCCTCGCCGACGTAGCCCGCCTCGGTGAGGGTGGTGGCGTCAGCCACGGCAAAGGGCACATCCAGCAGCTCGGCCAGGGACTGGGCCAGCAAGGTCTTGCCGCAGCCCGTGGGGCCGATCAGGAGGATGTTCGACTTGTGCAGCCGGGTGGCGCTGCGATCGGTTTCTCCCTGCCCATCCCCCTGCCAGGCCAGGCGCTTGTAGTGGTTGTAGACCGCGACCGCCAGAACTTTTTTTGCCTCGTCCTGTCCCACCACCTGCTGATCGAGAAACGTCTTGATCTGCTGGGGCTTGGGAATGGAGGCCAGGGTGGGAGCTGGCTTGGGCGTTTTCCTCTGGGCGGTCTTGCGGTTGGCCTCCGCCGAGGGACGGCCACCGCTTTGGCCATGGCCTTCGACCAGCTCCTCATCAAGGATCTCGTTGCAGAGATCGATGCACTCGTCGCAGATGTAGACACCAGGCCCGGCGATCAGTTTGCGGACTTGGTCCTGCGACTTGCCGCAAAAGGAGCACTTGAGATGGGCGTCGAACTTGGCCATGGACGAGGTGGGGGGGGAGCGTACGGGGCGGCCCCGCTTTAAGGATGCCCTCAGGCGCCCGCTGATCGGCGGTCCTTAAGGATCAAACCGGGGAGGGGGAGGGAATCCCTTCCACGACCCTGTCAATCAAGCCATATTCAACCGCCTCTGGCGGAGAAAGGAAATAATCGCGGTCAGTATCTTCAGCGATCTTTGCCAAAGGTTGGCCGGTGTGCTCCGCCAGCAGGGTGTTGAGGGTGTCTTTGAGATAGAGAATCTCCTTGGCCTGGATTTCAATGTCCACGGCTTGCCCCTGCGCGCCGCCCAGGGGTTGATGGATCATGATTCGCGCGTTGGGGAGGGCCAGACGCTTGCCCTTGCTACCGCCAGAGAGGAGAAAGGCGCCCATGCTGGCGGCCAGGCCGTAGCAAATTGTTACGATATCGGGGCTGACCTGTTGCATCGTGTCGTAGATCGCCAGCCCAGCTGTCACTGATCCGCCTGGGGAATTGATGTAAATCTGGATGTCTTTCTCTGGATCCTCCGCTTCGAGGAACAGCAGCTGGGCCACGAGGGAGTCGGCTAATTGGTCGTCGATGCCGGTGCCCAGGAAGATGATCCGCTCGCGCAACAGGCGCGAATAAATGTCAAATGCCCGTTCGCCGCGACCGGACTGTTCCACGACCGTCGGCAAGACCCCCGGCGAGGCGCCGGGGGGGGTGAGGGCCGCCCAGGGGAGGGGGCCTTGCCAGAGGTTCCGCACGGGATGGGGAAGGACTCCGTCAGCTTCAGGCGGGGTCGGGACGGAAGCGGGATGGGCCAGGGTCACGCGCGGGGATCTGGTAGGAGACGGGGATAACGCAATCTATGGGGTGCGGCGGGATGCCGCTGCGGGTCAACCGTCCGCCTGGCCAGCTGCCTGTCCTTCCACCTCGGCCTCGGCCTGGCTCGCTGGCGCCTTGGCCCCTGTCTCGGCCTGGCCCGCCGCGCCAGCCCCCTCCCCGGCCGGGGGCTCGGACGGGGCGTCGCCCTCCCCCGCAGCCTTCTCGGTGATGGTGGCGTTCTCCTCCAGCCAGTTCAGGAGCTTCTCCCGCAGCAGGTCGTCGGCCACAACCGCCTGGATTCGGTCCGCGTCGATGTCGGAGCGGCGACCCAGCTCCTGAATCACCTGCGCCGTCTTGGCTGTGATCTCCTCCTCGGAGACCGCGATGGTCTCGGCATCGGCCAGAGCCCCCAGGGCAAGGCTCCTCCGCAGGCGTTTTTCCGCTTCCGGCCGGGAGGTGTCCATCAGGCTCCGCACCACATCGTCTGTGAAGACCTTCTTCACGTCCATCCCCTGCTGGGCCATCTGGCTCGCCGTCTGCTCCACAATCCGGGCCATCTCCTGGCGCACCATGGTTTCCGGGAGTTCCACCTCCAGCTCGGCCACCAGGGCCTCCAGAAGAGCCTCCTGTCGGTTGGCGCGGTGGCGTTGTTCCGCATCGGCCTTCAGCCGTTCCTCCAGGTCGGCCTTCAAGTCCGCCAGGCTGGTTTTGTCGCTGGCCTGCTGGGCAAAGGCATCATCCAGGGCGGGGAGTTCGCGGGTCTTCAAATCCAGAAGGGTGATCGCGAAGGTGGCCTCGCGGCCGGCGGCCTCCGCTTGCGGATAGCTGTCGGGGAAGGTGCAGGTGACATCTCGGCTGGCGCCCACCTCCAGGCCGACGATCCCCTCGACGAAGCCGGCAATCATCCGTCCGTCCTCCAGCTCCACGTCCATGCCCTCGCTGCTGCCTCCCTCGATGGCCGCGCCGCTGTCGGCGAACACCCCGCTGAAGCGGACCCGCGCCACATCACCCATGGCGGCGGGTCGCCCCTCCACAGGCACCAGAGCGGCGAGCTGCCGGCGGGACTGCTCCAGGAGCTCGTCCACCCGTTCGGGGTCAAAGGCCACGGAAACGGCTTCCGCTTTCAGCCCCTTCGTGGCCCGGAGCGTGGGGGTGGGTTCCACGTCCATCTCCAGGGTGACCACCAGCTCGGCCCCGGGGGTGAAGCGATCCAGGATCGCTTCGAATCCCTCCTTCAGTTCCGCCCGTCCCAAGGCGGAGATCCGCTCCTGCTCCAGGGCGTCGCGGCAAACGCTTTCGACCAGGTCTTCCAGGGCGGTGGCCCGGATGCGCAGGGGCCCCAGCTGTTGGATGAGGATCGACCGCGGCACCTTTCCCTTGCGAAAACCAGGCAGTTTCACGCTGCGGCTCAGCTTGTCCAAGGCGGCGTCATAGCTGGCCTGACAGCGCCCCCCGGGGATGGCCACTTCCAGAGCCACACGGCAGCCCGGGCGGGATTGACTGCTCACTTTCAGGCCGGAGGCCTGTCCGGTGGAGGGGCTGGCGGATGGGGTCATGGACGGGTCCGGAGCACGGGCAATCCCTGATCCTAGAAAGTGGCCCCTGACCTCCCGAGAGCGTATTGTGAGTTCGACGCTCAGTCGAGTCGATATACCCAGTTGTCCGAGCTGGCCTTCGTGGCGACCCGGCCAGCTGTTTTAGGGCCTGCCATCTCCAGAACGACATCTCGCCAGTGGTTGTTCCGGCCCATGCCGGCCCAATCGGCGCATCCTCCATCCCCCCTGTGCCCGCCCGCGTTCGACCCACTCCCTGTCCTTGCCCTCCAGGCCTCACTCCCGTCTCCCCCTTCGGTGACCACCCTCTTCAGTTCCGCCCCTGATTCCCAGCCCACCAGCCCGGTTCCGGGCGGCCTGCCCTCTCGCCCTCTGCGGATCGGACTTCTCGGTGCCACGGGCGCCGTCGGTCAGGAAATTCTTCAGCTTCTCCAGGAGCGGCGTTTCCCGGTGCGCGAGTTGCGTCCCCTGGCGTCGGCCCGCTCCGCCGGACAGCGCCTGATGTGGGGCGAGGAGTCCCTCACCGTGCGGGAGGTGGACGAGGCCAGCCTTCAGGACCTCGATCTTGTGCTGGCATCCGCCGGAGGATCGGTGTCCCGGCGGTGGGCGCCGCGGGCTGTGGCCCATGGGGCGGTGGTGATCGACAACTCCAGCGCCTTCCGCATGGATCCCGAGGTGCCCCTGGTGGTGCCGGAAGTCAATCCCGGCGCGGCCTTCACCCATCAGGGCATCATCGCCAACCCGAATTGCACCACGATCCTGCTCTGCCTTGCGCTGGCGCCGCTGGAAGCCCGCCGCCGCATCCGCCGGGTGGTGGTGAGCACCTATCAATCGGCCAGCGGCGCTGGCGCCCGGGCGATGGAGGAGCTGCGTCAGCTCACGCGGGTTGTGTTGGATGGGGGCACTGCCCACAGCGAGGTGTTGCCCCATTCCCTGGCCTTCAACCTCTTCCTGCACAACTCCCCCCTGGAAGCCAACGGCTACTGCGAAGAGGAGCTGAAGATGGTGCGGGAGACGCGCAAGATAATGGCGCGTCCCGATCTGCTGCTCAGCGCCACCTGTGTGCGGGTGCCGGTGTTGCGGGCCCATTCGGAGGCGGTGAACATCGAGTTCGAGGCTCCACTCGCGGTGGAGGAAGCCCGTGCCCTGCTGGCTGAGGCCCCGGGCGTGACGATCATTGACGACCCGGCCTCCAATCGCTTTCCCATGCCGACGGATGTGACGGGGCAGGACCCGGTGGCCATCGGGCGACTCCGGCAGGACATCAGCCACCCCTGCGCCCTGGAGCTCTGGCTCTGCGGCGATCAGATCCGCAAAGGAGCGGCCCTCAACGCGATTCAGATTGCCGAACTCCTCATGCGGGGCCCGGGAGGTATGCGTTGACAGGCCTCCCCGTGGCGCCATCCCCCCGATTCGGTCGCGTGCTGACCGCGATGGTCACCCCCTTCGGCCCCGATGGGACGGTGGATCTGCCCTTGGCCGAGCGCCTGGCCGACCACCTGGTGGGCCACGGCTCGGATGGGCTGGTGGTGTGCGGGACCACCGGGGAATCGCCCACCCTCAGCTGGGAAGAGCAACATACCCTCTTCCAGGCCGTGAAAAACGCGGTGGCCGGGAGGGCAGTGATCCTGGCAGGCAGTGGCAGCAATTGCACGGCGGAGGCTGTGGAGGCCACCCGTGCCGCCGCCACCCTGGGCGCCGATGGCGCGCTGGTGGTGGTGCCTTACTACAACAAACCTCCCCAATCGGGCCTGGAAGCCCATTTCCGTGCCATCGCCAGGGCGGCACCGGATCTGCCGCTGATGCTGTACAACATTCCAGGACGAACGGCCTGTCAGCTTGAGCCGGAGACGGTGGAGCGGCTGCTGGATTGCCCCAACGTGATGGCCTTCAAGGCCGCCAGCGGCACCACGGAAGAGGTGCAGCAGCTTCGGATCCACTGCGGTGACCGCTTGGCGATCTACAGCGGCGATGATTCCCTCACCCTCCCGATGTTGTCCGTGGGGGCCGTCGGGGTGGTGAGCGTGGCCAGCCACCTGGTTGGCGAGACCATTCAGGCGATGGTGCGAGCCTTTCTGGCGGGCCAAAACGATGAAGCCCTGGCTCTCCATCTGCGGCTTCTCCCCCTGTTCAAAGCCCTGTTCTGCACCACGAATCCCATCCCCGTGAAGGCCGCTCTTGAGCTTCGCGGCTGGCCCGTGGGGGCCCCGCGCCTGCCGCTTTTGCCCGCTGACAGTCAGGTGCGTGAACGACTCTCCTCCATCCTTGCTGCCCTGCGTCCCACCTGACGCCAAGGCTTCGCAACAATCAAGTCTTTACTCGATCCTCTTGTTTTCATGACCAGTCCCAACGGCCACATGTCCAAATCAGTCTCGAAAGATGGCAAGCAGCCATCCCTGCGCGTGATCCCCCTGGGGGGATTGCATGAGATCGGCAAAAATACCTGTGTCTTTGAATATGGCGACGATCTCATGCTCGTGGATGCCGGGCTGGCATTCCCGAGTGATGGCATGCATGGTGTGAATGTGGTTTTGCCGGATACCAGCTATCTGCGGGAAAATCACAAGCGCATCCGTGGCATGATCGTCACCCATGGCCATGAAGATCATATCGGTGGCATCCCTTACCACCTGAAGAACTTCAATATCCCGGTCATCTATGGCCCCAGGCTTGCCCTCTCCATGCTGACGGGCAAGATGGAGGAGGCGGGGGTGATGGATCGCACCACGCTGCAAACCGTCTCTCCCAGGGATGTGGTGCAGGTGGGCCAGCATTTCAAGGTGGAATTCATCCGCAACACCCACTCCATTGCAGATAGTTTCACCTTGGCCATCACCACACCGGTCGGCGTTGTGGTGTTCACGGGAGATTTCAAGTTCGACCACACCCCTGTCGATGGGGAAGTGTTTGACATGCAGCGCCTGGCCCACTACGGAGAGCAGGGTGTGCTCTGCCTCTTCAGCGATTCCACCAATGCCGAGCTGCCCGGCTTCACCCCACCGGAGCGGGCCGTTTTCCCGAATCTTGACCGCCACTTCGCCAAGTCGGAAGGGCGGGTGATCGTGACCACGTTCGCCAGCTCCGTCCATCGGGTCTCGTTGGTCCTCGAACTGGCCATGAAGCACGGGCGCAAGGTGGGTCTGTTGGGCCGTTCGATGCTCAACGTGATCGCCAAGGCCCGTGAGCTTGGTTACATGCGCTGTCCGGATGAGTTGTTCGTGCCCATCAAGCAAATTCGCGACTTGCCCGATCGGGAGACCGTTCTCCTCATGACCGGAAGCCAGGGAGAGCCGCTGGCCGCCCTGAGCCGCATTTCCCGCGGTGAGCATCCACAGGTGCAGGTCAAATCCAGCGACACGATCATTTTCTCAGCCAGCCCCATCCCCGGCAACACAATTTCTGTGGTCAACACCATCGACCGCTTGATGATGTTGGGCGCCAAGGTGGTGTATGGCAAAGGAGAGGGAATCCATGTTTCCGGGCATGGCAGCCAGGAAGATCAGAAACTCATGCTGGCCCTGACCCGACCCAAGTTTTTTGTGCCTGTGCACGGGGAGCATCGCATGCTCGTCTGCCACTCGCAGACCGCTCAGTCCATGGGAGTGCCAGCAGACAACATCCTGATCATTGACAACGGAGATGTTGTTGAACTCACGCCTGAATCGATCCGCCGCGGCGATGCTGTCAAAGCGGGAATTGAACTGCTGGACGCCTCTCGCAACGGCATCGTCGACGCTCGCGTCCTCAAGGAGCGCCAGCAACTGGCGGAGGATGGTGTGATCACCCTGTTGGCCGTCATCAGCACCGACGGCGTGATGGCCGCTCCGCCTCGGGTGAACCTGCGCGGGGTGGTGACCACCGCCGACCCCCGCAAGCTCTCGATCTGGGCGGAGCGGGAGATTCGCTGGGTGCTTGAAAACCGCTGGAATCAACTCTGCCGCCAGAGTGGCGGCAAGGCGCCGGATGTGGATTGGGTCGGTGTGCAACGGGAGGTGGAGGTGGGCCTCCAGCGGCGTTTGCGTCGGGAGCTGCAGGTGGACCCCCTGATCATCTGCCTGGTGCAGCCGGCCCCCGCCGGAAGCCCGGCCTACAAGGGATCGTCGGAGGCGGAGTCCGACAACCGTCCCGCTCCCAAGCCACGCCACGGCTCACGCGACCGGGGCCGGGAGGTTGGGTCCTCCGAGGCGCGTCCCCGGCCGGAACCGGCCATGACCACCGCCAAACCTGCCGCCGCCCCGGAAGAGCCCGAACTGGAGAGCGGTCGCACCCGGCGCCGCCGCTCGGCTGCCCTGGCCGGCTGAGCCCCCCTCAGCCCAACCTGACCAGCAACAAGGAGGAGCGCAGGTCCTCCAGGTCATCCTCGGGGGTCGCCTCCGGCGGCTGGCCCCCTTCCGGGGCCGCTGCCGAGGGGCGTTTGCCGAGGCTGGTCATCAGATCCACCTCCTCGGCGAGGGAAGGAGTGGCTTGGTGGATTTCGATCAGTTCGGGCTCCTCCACCACCTCCGGGATCAGGGGCTGGAGCGTGAGCGAGCCAGCGTGAAGGCTATGGCCGTTCGTTGGCGGGGGCGCAAGCGCAACCTCCGCGCTCGGTGGCGACAGTCGCTCCTCTTCCTCCTCCGCCTCCTGAAACACCAACGGCTCTCTGGGTGCAGGTTCTGCCTCGGCGCCTGCTTCCGTGCTCCGCAACCAGGGCATCACCGGCAGACCGACGATCAGGGTTTCGGGCAAAGGCGCGTCCGTATAGGGACGGAACGGATCCATCGCCAGTCCGGGATCATCGGATTCCCCCGCGTCACGCCGGCGGACCCCGCGCATCACGGGAGCCTCTGCCGGGGGCTCGGGTTCCACGGCGGGCTTCGGCTCGGAGAGCGGCGCCGCGAGTGCATGGATGGCGATGACAGGATCAGGCTTGGGTCGATCGGAGGGTTTGGCCAGCGCGTCCGCCGCCCCGTTGTAGCTCTCGGGAAGGAACAGCCTCGGCTGGTCTCCGTTCTCCATGTCCTCTTCCTCCTCCTCCTCAGCCACACACGTTGAGGAGAGCGGCCGATGACACTGATCCAGACCGTCTTCCGCCATCTGACTCAAGGCGGATTCCGCGTCTCTTTGGTGAACCAAGGTGTACAGATCTTCCGCCGCGTCTCGATCGCCGTACCCATGGAACAGGGTGTGAGCCATCAAGAGATGCAGGCGGTGGCGCAGCCCCTTGATCTCCAGCGGATCCCCGTTTTCCGGCAGCTCCCTCAGCAGTACGGTCCCGGCCTCCAGCACCGTGGCCCAGCGACCTTCGCGATAGGCGTCCTCGATGGCCTCATAGCGACGGAAGGGATCACCGCCGGTTGGGGAGCTCTCCATGATCAGGGTGCCAAGGGGCTGGGGTGAGAAAGAGTGAGGCCGCACCCATCCCAACGCAGGTGCCAGCCATTGGCCAGAGTTTGCCTGCCCGACCCCCGTTCCAGCCGTATCCGTGCAAGCAGCCGATCGAGGTTGCTATTGTTTAGAGTGGAGCCCCAGTTTTGCCGAAGCCAAGCCTGGAGAAGGCAGCGCTGGTTGGCTGGATGCAAGGCAAGCAATTTTCGTCGTGCCAGGGTTGGCTCCACCTGCTCGCTGACGCGGCTGTCCGCGGGCGAGATGAGGGCTTGCAGGGCCAGGGCCACAAACTCGTCCCGCTGGTCCTCCTCCTCGGCCAGATTCTCCGCTGTGGCGGCGATGCGCCGCGTGGCCCCGGGGTGCAGGTCTTCAAGAACGGGGAGCACCTCCGCCCGCAGGCGATTGCGGCTGAAGCGTGGATCGGCGTTGCTGGCGTCGATCCAGACGGGCAGGGACCGCGTCCGGCAGATCCGTTCCGTGTCCTCTCGGCTGAAGAGCAGCAGGGGACGCACCAGCCAGCACCCCTCTGCCAACGGCCGTGACGCGCGCAGCGAGGCCAGACCCCGTCGATGGCTGCCGCGCGCGAGGTGGTGCAGCAGCGTTTCGGCCCGATCGCTGGCGGTGTGCCCCGTGATCACATGGTGGCAGCTGATCGCTGCCGCCTCCCGCCGCAGGCAGCCGTAACGCCACTGTCGCGCCGCCGCTTCCGATGGCGGCACCGGGTCCGCCCGTTGGCGCTGGAGGGGAAGCCCCCGCAGGTTCGCCCAGGCCGCCAGGCCGTCCGCCTGGGCGGCGGACTCGGCGCGCCAGCCATGGTCGCCGTGCCAGAGGAGCAGCTCCCAGCCATGGAGCGTCGACAGGTCGGCCAGGAGGGCCGTCAGAGCCATGGAGTCCTGGCCGCCGGAGACGGCCACCAGCAGGCGGACGCCCCGGGGGAGCAGGGCGGGATGGCGCAGCAGGTGCCTGTGCAGGCGGTCCTGGTCGGGGCCCCAGGCGCGGGGGGCGCCCGAGGCTTCGGATGGGAGAATCTGGTTCACCTTGTCGAACCGTTCCGATGTCGCGTCACTCCAGCCTGCCTGCCCCGGTTCTGGAGGGGATCCAACAGCAGCGGCTCTTGAAGGTGATCGCCGGCCTCACGAACCGGGATCCGATCGCCGTGGCGCGGATCGCCCGGGCCGCCGCGGCGGGAGGCGCCGATCTGCTCGACCTGGCCTGTGATCCGGCTTTGGTGGAGGCCATCCGCGCCATCGCTCCCGGGCTGCCCCTCTGCGTTTCCGCGGTGGATCCCACCCTCTTCCCCGCCGCTGTGGCGGCGGGAGCAACGATGGTGGAGATCGGCAACTTTGACGCCTTCTACCCCCTGGGCCTGCGTTTCGAGGCGGACGACGTGTTGCGCCTCACCCAGCGCACTCGGGAGCTGCTGCCGGATGTGGTGCTCTCCGTCACCGTTCCTCACGTGCTGCCGCTGGACCAGCAGGAGCAGTTGGCCGTGGCACTGGCCCACGCCGGCGCGGATTGGATCCAGACCGAAGGCGGCACCAGTGCGCGACCTGTGAGCGCCGGCGTGTTGGGCTTGATCGAGAAGGCTGCTCCCACCCTGGCGGCCACCCATGCCATCAGCCGGGCCCTGGCGGCGGCTGAGATGCCCCTGCCCGTGCTGTGTGCCTCCGGGCTGTCGGCGGTCACGGTGCCGATGGCCTTGGCGGCCGGCGCCGCGGGCGTGGGCGTGGGTTCCGCCGTCAACCGTCTTCGGGATGAGGTGGCCATGGTCGCGGTCGTGCGGGCCCTGCGGGAGGCCACCCTTCAGGTCGTTGCTCCCTCGGGACGCACTGCCTATGGTGTCGAAAGCAACCGCTGAACCGCATGGTCAGTTCTCTCCTCTGGCTGCTGCAGTGGCCCATTCGCGCGGTCGTCCTGCTGTTGGTCGCCAAGCTGCCGCTGGGGGTGGAGATGGCCAGTTTCCAGGTGGCTCTGCTTTCAGCTGTGGTGATCGGCTTCTTGGGAACCTTGTTGATGATCCCGCTGAAGCTCATCCTCGGTCCCTTTTGGGCGGTCGCCTCCCTGGGGGGCCTGATCAGCCCGATCAGCTTTCTCTTCGAGTGGCTGATCGCCGTCATCCTCTTCGGGCTGGCGGCCTGGCTGATTCAAGGGTTTCGCCTGCGCAACGGACTCCTCAGCGCTGTGCTGGGTGCCCTGGCCTACAGCCTGTTCAGCTACTTCATCTTGCGAGCCTTGGGCCTGCAGGTGCCCCTGACCCGTGCCATGGCCCTGATCACCGGTCTTTCCATCGCCTGACGACTCGCCCGCGTCCCGGGTCCAGGCAGGCCAGAATGGGGTGATGGCGTTTCACTTACAGGCTCCTTACACCCCCCGCGGGGATCAACCCAGCGCCATTGAGGCGTTGGTGAAAGGGGTGGACGGGGGCCGTCGCTATCAGACCTTGCTCGGAGCGACCGGCACGGGCAAGACCTTCACGATCGCCAACGTCATCGAACGCACAGGCCGCCCCACCCTCGTCCTGGCGCACAACCAGACGCTGGCTGCGCAATTGTGCAATGAATTGCGGGAGTTCTTTCCACGCAATGCGGTTGAATACTTCATCTCTTATTATGATTATTATCAGCCGGAGGCCTATGTGCCTGTCTCGGACACCTATATCGCAAAAACGGCTTCGATCAATGAAGAGATCGACATGCTGCGTCACTCCGCCACCCGCTCGCTTTTTGAACGGCGCGATGTGATTGTCGTGGCCTCCATCAGCTGCATCTATGGCCTGGGAATTCCTTCGGAATATCTGAAGGCCGCAGTGAAATTTGAAGTGGGCGACACGCTCAACCTGCGCGGATCTCTGCGGGAGCTGGTGAATAATCAATATTCTCGCAACGATGTGGAGATCAGCCGCGGTCGCTTTCGGGTTCGCGGAGACGTGTTGGAAATCGGACCCGCCTATGAGGATCGCCTGGTGCGGGTGGAACTCTTCGGTGATCAGGTGGAGGCCATCCGCTATGTGGATCCCACCACGGGTGAAATCCTGCAAAGTCTGGAGGCGATCAACATCTATCCCGCCAAGCACTTCGTCACACCCAAGGAGCGCCTGCAGGCGGCGATTCAGGCCATCCGCCAGGAATTGGCGGACCGTCTCAGCGTGCTCCATGGCCAGGGGCGCCTGCTGGAGGCCCAGCGCTTGGAGCAACGCACGGGATATGACTTGGAGATGCTGGAGCAGGTGGGCTATTGCAATGGGGTGGAGAACTATGCGCGCCATCTGGCCGGGCGGCCGGCCGGTTCACCACCCGAGTGTCTGATCGACTATTTCCCTCGGGACTGGCTGCTGGTGGTGGATGAGAGCCATGTCACCTGCAGTCAGCTCCAGGCGATGTACAACGGCGACCAGAGCCGCAAGCAGGTGTTGATCGAGCATGGCTTCCGCCTCCCCAGCGCGGCGGACAACCGCCCGTTGAAGGGCGAGGAGTTCTGGCAGAAGGCCCACCAGACGATTTTCGTCAGCGCCACTCCCGGCAACTGGGAACTCAGCCAGAGCCATGGCGACATCGTCGAGCAGGTGATTCGTCCCACCGGTGTTCTCGATCCCGTGGTGGAGGTGCGGCCCACCGAGGGCCAGGTGGACGACCTGCTCGGGGAGATTCGCCTGCGGGCCGCCCGGCAGGAGCGTGTGCTGGTGACCACCCTCACCAAACGCATGGCCGAGGATCTGACCGACTACCTGGCGGAGCACGGCGTGCGCGTGCGCTACCTCCACTCCGAGATTCACTCCATCGAGCGGATCGAGATCATTCAGGATCTGCGCAACGGGGAGTACGACGTGCTCGTGGGGGTGAACCTCCTGCGGGAGGGTCTCGACCTGCCGGAGGTGTCGCTGGTGGCGATCCTCGACGCCGACAAGGAGGGCTTCCTGCGGGCCGAGCGTTCCCTGATTCAGACCATCGGCCGCGCTGCCCGCCATGTGGAGGGCGTCGCCCTGCTCTATGCCGACAACTTCACCGAAAGCATGGAGAAGGCGATCTCCGAGACAGCCCGTCGCCGCACCATCCAGGAGGCCTACAACACCCGCCACGGCATCACGCCGCAGCCCGCCGGCAAGCGGGCGGGCAATGCGATTCTCGCTTTTCTGGAGGTGTCGCGCCGCCTCAACGACGAACAGCTGGAGGAGGCCACGGAGCAGGCGGTGCACAACGCGGTGCCGCTCGATTCCCTCCCGGAGCTGATCCAGCAGCTGGAGGACAAGATGAAGGCTGCGGCGAAAAACCTGGATTTCGAGGAGGCGGCCAACCTGCGCGACCGCATCAAGGGCCTGCGGCAGAAGCTGGTCGGCAAGGGGTGAGGCGCTGAGGCCATCACGGTGTGGCGGGCGCTTCCGTGCCCTCCACCCGGTGGTTGGTCGCGCCACCCAGCCCGAAGGCGTCATGCACCGCCTGCAGGGCCCGCATGCCGTCCGCCTCCGCCACCACACAGCTCGTGCGGATCTCACTGGTGGCGATCATCTCGATGTTGATGGCCACGTCGGCCAGGGCGCGAAACATGCGGGCCGCCGTGCCGGGGGTGCAGGCCATGCCCATGCCCACGGCGCTGACTCGGGCGATGGCGGAACCCTCTTCAAAGCTGGCGCCGGGCCACTGCCGCAGCAGGGGCGTCAGGGCGCCCTGGGCGCCGGGCCGGTCACCGCGCCGCAGGACAAAACTCATGTCGCGACTGCCGGTGCCCCCCCCGGCCGGGGCGGGGTGCAGCCGCTCGGCCTGCACGATGGCATCCAGGCTCATCCCGGCATCGGCCAGCGCCCGGCAGATCGCGGCTGCGGATCCCGGCAGATCCGGCACCCCCTTCACGGTCACCTGCACTTGATTGAGGTCCAGCGCCACGCCCCGCACGGCCGGGGCCTCGGGGTCGGTGGGCAGGGGGCCTTCCCGCAGCTGGTTCTCCCCCAGCTCGAAGGCCGCCGCCGCAGCGCGCAGGGCCTTGGTGGCCTGGCGGCCATCCACCACGCAGCTCACCTTCACCTCGCTGGTGGCAATCAACCGCAGGTTGATGCCCAGGCGGGCCAGGGTGTCGAACAGGCGCGCCGCCACCGACGGGCGGCCGAGGATGCCCGCGCCGGAGATGCTGATCTTGGCCATCCCCCCATCCATCGTCAGTCGGGCCCCCTCGGCCTCCAGATCCTTCAGCAGGTGGCGACAGATCTGGCTGGCGCTCTCCCGTTCCGCCTCCGCCACGGTGAAGGCGATGTCATTGCTGGTGCCCTCGTGGGTGGATTGGACGATCAGATCGACGTTCAGCCCCGCGGCGCCGAGGGCCTCAAACAGCCGGGCCGCCACTCCCGGCTGATCGGGAAGGTGGGAGAGGGCCAGCACGGCCTGCTCCCGCTCCAGCTCAGCCCCATCCACAGGCTTGCCCAGCTCCAGCCCCTCACTGCCCACGGGCCGGCTGACGCCGCTGGTGAGCGCCGTGCCCGGCTCATCCGTCCAACTGGAGCGCACCCGTAGGGGGACGCCGTAGTTGCGGGCGATCTCCACGGCGCGGGGATGGAGCACGGAGGCCCCCAGGCTGGCCAGCTCCAGCATCTCGTCGCAGGACACGCGCTCCATCAACTGGGCGTCGGGCACCTTGCGCGGATCGGTGGTGAGCACGCCCGGCACATCGGTGTAGATCTCACAGGCTGTGGCGCCCAGGGCGGCGGCTAGGGCCACGGCGGAGGTATCCGATCCGCCGCGCCCCAGGGTGGTGATCTCCGGGATGCCCGCAGGACCGCCACTGGTGCCCTGAAATCCAGCGACGATCACCACGTGGCCCTCCTCCAGGCGTCGCCACAACCGCTCCGTGCGGATCTCCAGGATGCGGGCCCGCCCGTGGGCTGATTCGGTGATGATGCCGGCCTGGGTGCCCGTGAGCGACACCGCTGGCACGCCGAGCCGATGGAGCGCCATGGCGAGCAGAGCGATCGACACCTGCTCGCCGGTGGCGAGCAGCATGTCCATCTCCCGCTGGGGGGGATCCGCGTTGATGGCCTGCGCCATCGCCGTCAGGCCGTCGGTGGTGTGCCCCATGGCGGACACGACCACCACCAG
>JBKDSZ010000190.1:0-16727 GCA_046340375.1 Cyanobacteriota bacterium
TTGAGACCAGGGGAACGTTTCCGCAACGATGTCGCTTGAACAGAGTGTCCCTGCGGATGCTTTGACAAGGATTGATGCGCTTTAATCAAGCGGCTCATGGCCTGATCCGGGCCGCTTCGGAATCCTTTCAACCAGTTGGCCTCCCCGTCCGTTCCGTTGCGTCGTCTCGGCGCTAAGATTCTAGGCCCCGTGCGCGATCAACGGCCTGTCTCCCGCCTGATCCGGGAAACGGCCCGACAGGACGGTTTGCTGATCGTTGTCAATATCTTCTGTTCCCTCTTGAATGCGGCCATTGAAGGTCTCAGCTTCGGCCTCGTTTTCCTGGCGGTGAAGGTGCTCTCCAAAACCGATGGGGGCACCTTGGGCATCGCCAACGAAACGGTCATTCGGTGGCTGCCTGGACTGGTTCGCTCGCTGAACCACATTTCAGTTTTTCATGCCTTCTCGTTGCTGATTGCTTCCGCGGTCATCCTCAAACTCATTCAAGGGTTTGTGCTTTATCTCGGTTCCGTTTCAATGGGATATTTCGCCAACAGGGTATCGAGAAAGTTGACCTCTCTTCTTCATTCCCAAGTTCTTAGCTTCAGCTTCCCCTGCGCCAGTCGCTACCGCATCGGCGAGCTCCAATACATCAACAGCTCGGGGCCCTCTAGCGTCATCACCGAAATCATTACCTATAACGGATTGTTTGTCACGATCTTGATGTTGATCACCTACCTGGTGGTCCTTGTCAAGCTCTCTCCCTGGCTTCTGATCGCCGCCGTGGGCATGGGGCTGGCGGCCACGGCCATCCAGCGCAATCTCCTGCCGAGGGTCACGGAGCGGGCCTTTCTCACCACGGAGCTCTCCAAGGAGCTCACCAGTCGCATGACGGAGAACATTCAGGGGTTGCGCTTGTTGCACACCACTGGCCATCTCGATGAGTCGGCGACAGAAGTCGATCGACAGTCCCATATCCTCGAACACAATCTGCGAGGCCAAACCCGGCTGAATTCCGTCAACGGTCCAGTCACGATTGTGCTGCCGATGATCATGATTGCCGTGATCGCCTGGCTCAGTCTGGTGGTCTTCGGCCAGAAGACCTCCGGCGTGCTTCCCAGTCTGGTCACGTTCGTGGTGGCGCTCCAACGGCTCAATGGCTCCATCGGCTCGCTGTCTGAGATGCTGATGAAGTTCAAGAGTAATTCAGCTAATCTGAGTCTTCTCAACAGCTTTCTTCTGGAGAACAACAAGGAGTTTCGCCGTCGCACCGGGGCGACCTACGCGGGCTTTTCCAAGGAGATTGCCTTCAAGAACGTCAGCCTCAACTATGCTCCCGATTCCCCCCCGGCCCTGATCGACATCTCTCTGCGGCTTCCCCATGGCCACACCATTGCGCTCGTGGGCAAAAGTGGTGCGGGCAAAAGTTCGATTGCTGATCTGCTGGCTGGTCTTTACGAGCCTAACGAAGGCCAGATTCTCATCGATGGTGTCGACATGCGGGCGTTCGATCTCACCAGTTGGCAGCGCCGGATCGGCGTTGTCAGCCAGGACACCTTTTTGTTCAATGCCACGATCGCGGCCAACATCTCCTTCGGCTGTCCCCGGGCCTCCCTGGCGGACGTTCAACGGGCGGCCCGTCAGGCGCAAGCGGCGGGATTCATTGAACGCTTGCCCGATGGCTATGACACGCTAGTCGGGGAACGGGGCTACAGGCTCAGCGGCGGCCAACGGCAGCGCCTGTCGCTGGCGCGCGCCATCCTCCGCAATCCGGATCTGCTCATCCTCGATGAAGCCACCAGCGCTCTCGACACCGAAAGTGAGCGCTTGGTTCAGGAGGCCATTGATCGCTTTGACAGAAAACACACCATTCTCGTGATCGCCCACAGGCTGAGCACGATCATCAACGCGGATCACATCTACGTGCTGGATCAGGGGCGCATTCTGGAGCAGGGCAATCATCACGAGCTGCTCCGTCAAGGGGGCCGCTACGCCGTGCTCTGGCAACAGCAGGTGCGAGCGACCAGGGCCGATGCCGTGCCGTTGGTTCCCTGAACCAAACGCCAGCGCCAGGCCGCTGTTCAAGGCTCTCTTGTCCCGCTGGTTGCAGAAAAGCGATCGGGTCGAAACATCCCCAGCCAGCGCTCCGCCTCCGCGTCCCGCCCCGGCCGGGTGAGGGCGCTCACCAGCAGATCCCTGGTGATGGCGGCCAGCAGGACCCCGTTGCGGTGATGGCCGGCGGCCAGCCAGACCCCGCGGACGGCACCGGGTCCAAGGAGCGGCGCTCCATCGGGGGTGCAGGGGCGGAACCCCCACCAGCGCTCCATCGGCGGCCAGCCGCTGGCCTCAGGCAACAGGGAGGCCACGCCCTCCTCCAGCTGTCGCTGCCCCGCGGGGGTGAGGCCCGCGCTGAAGGCGGCCTCCGGCTCCGAGGTGGCTCCCACCACCACCAGACCGTCCTCCCTGGGCACCAGATAGGTGCCCGGTCCGAACAACACCCGGCCCAAGGCCCCCTTGGGACCCTGCAACGAGAGCATCTGGCCCTTCACGGGTTGGATCGGCAGTCCGGGACACAGCTGGGTCGTCCAGGCGCCGCAGGTCAGCACGGCGCGGGAGGCGGGAAGGGTGCACTCTTCGCCGCTCGCCCGCCGCACACGCACCCCCTCGAGAGCGGCTCCCACTCCGGAAGAGGAGAGCAGCTCCAGCACCGCGACGCCCTCCTCAAAGGCCACGCCGCGCCGGACGCAGGCCGCCTCCAAAGCCCGCATGAGGCAGCGGCGATTGTCGATTTGACCGTCCTGCCGAAAGAGCAGGCCGCACCGCCAGCGCCAGCCGATGCCTGGCACCTCGCGCTCCAGGTCCTCCCGCTCCAGAGGCGCGCCGAAGGAAGCGGTGGGGAAGGCCTCCCGCTCAGCGGGGTGGGCAAAGGGCACGACGATGCCCGTGAGGCGCAGACCGCAAGGGAGGCCGCTGTCCGCCTCGATGTGTTCCACCCAGCCAGGAATGCGGGCGAGGCTGGCCTGACCGAGGGCCAGCAGAGCCCCGCTCAGGCCCTCCGCGTGGGGCGCGAGCATGCCCGCCGCCACAAATCCGGCGGCCTCCCCGCGGCAGCGGCTGAGCACGGTCACGGCCAGTCCCCGCCGCGCCAGCCCATGGGCGATCGTCAGGCCCATCAAGCCTCCACCAAGAATCAGCACCGGATCGCTGTCGGTGGAGGCCATGGGAGGGGCGGCAGGGTGGCTCTCCGTATGATCGCTGGAGCTTTTGCGGCCCCGCCGCCCCGACAGAGCCCTCCATGGCCCGCGCCGCCGCTTCCGCCGCCTCAACCGCCACTGCCGCAGCGCCCGCCGCCCCGGCCTGGGAGGCGGTCATCGGTTTGGAGATCCATGTGCAACTGGCGACCGCCAGCAAGATCTTCAGCCCCGCCGCCACCAGCTTCGGGGACGTTCCCAACAGCCACATCGATCCCCTGGTCTGCGGGCTGCCGGGCACCCTGCCCGTGCTCAATGAGAAAGTGCTCGAATATGCGGTGAAGGCGGCCCTGGCGCTCAACATGCAGATCGCGCCCCACAGCAAATTCGATCGCAAGCAATACTTCTATCCCGATCTCCCCAAGAACTACCAGATCTCCCAATACGACGAACCGATTGGCTTCGATGGACGCATCGAGGTGGAAGTCGCGGAAAAGGGTAAGGAAACCTATCGCAAGGTCATCGGCATCGAGCGTCTGCACATGGAGGAGGACGCCGGCAAGCTGGTACATGCGGGCAGCGATCGGCTAGCCGGCAGCAGCCATTCCCTGGTGGATTACAACCGGGCTGGGGTGGCCTTGGCGGAGATCGTCAGCAAGCCGGATCTGCGCACGGGCCGCGAAGCGGCGGAATATGCGGCGGAGGTGCGGCGGATCATGCGCTATCTCGGCGTCAGTGACGGCAACATGCAGGAAGGATCCCTGCGCTGCGATGTCAACATCTCCGTTCGTCCTGGCCCTGATGCCCCCTTCGGTGTGAAGGTGGAAATCAAGAACATGAATTCCCTCAGCGCCATTCAAAAGGCCTGCGAACATGAGATCCAGCGCCAGATCAAAGCGATCGGAGCGGGAGATCCCATCCACCAGGAAACGCGCCTCTGGGATGAGAGCAAACAGCAGACCAAGGCGATGCGCAGCAAGGAAGGCAGCAGTGACTATCGCTATTTCCCTGAGCCCGACCTCGGACCCATTGAGGTGAGCGAAGCCCTGCGTGAACGCTGGCGATCGGAGTTGCCCGAGGGTCCGGCCAGCAAGCGCCATCGCTACACCGAATCCCTCTCTCTTTCGCCTTACGACGCGCGGGTGCTCACCGATGAACGGCCGATGGCGGAGTATTTCGAGGCCACCGTGGCCGCCGGAGCGGATCCGAAGGCGGCGGCGAATTGGATCACCGGTGACATCGCCGCCCACGTCAACGCCCAGCGGCTCTCCTACGACACCCGGCCCCTGCGCCCCGCCGATCTGGCGGAACTCGTGGCGCTCATCGCCGCCGGCACGATCAGCGGCAAGATCGCCAAGGAGATCCTTCCCGCGCTGCTGGAGAAGGGCGGATCGGCCAAGGCTCTCGTGGAGGCCAAGGGTCTCGGCATGATCAGCGACCCGGCCGCGATCCAGGCGATCGTGGACGAGATTTTGCGGGCCCATCCCGCGGAGGTGGAGGCCTTCCGCGGGGGCAAAACCAAATTGCGCGGATTCTTCGTCGGCCTGCTCATGAAGCGCACCGGCGGTCGCGCCGATCCCCAACTGGCCAACCAACTCCTCTCGGAGAGCCTCGAGGGATGAGCAGCTCTCCCGCAGGACCCAACCCCCTGGAAGCGCTGGAAGGGGAATTGCGCCGGGGCAGTCTGAGCCTGGATTCCCTCCGCGCCTATCTCGACGCCGACCTTCCGGTGCACGTGCGCATCGAGTTGGAGTGGATGCTCTTTGCCATCAAGCAGCTCGAGGATCACCGGGAGCGTCTCGTGCAACGGCTGGCGGAACACCGGCCCTGAGGGATCAGGCTGCCGAGCGGGCCAGAGCGAGCGCCACCTGATCGGCCAGGGCCTCCGGGGAACTGCTGTTGTCGATGACCACGTCGGCCCGCGCGATCTTGGCCGCCATGGGCCACTGGGCGGTCACCCTGGCCCGCGCGTCCTCCAGGGACATGGGGTTCCGCGACCGCAAGCGCTGGATCTGCTCCGCTTCACCACCGCAGTCCACCACCCAGATCTCTTCGCAGAGGCGGTCCAGACCGGCCTCAAAGAGAAGCGGAATCATCAGCACCACCACTGGTGCCGCGCTCAGGCGTTCCAGGGCGTCGGCAAAGGCCTCTCTCACCAAGGGGTGCACCCGTTGCTCCAGCCACTGACGCTCGCCCGCGTCAGCGAACACGATGCGGGCGAGGGCGGCCCGATCGATCGCGGCAGGATCACCCGGCCCGGCGGGAAGGGCGATGGCCGCGCCATAACGACGCAGGACCTCGCCGCTGGCTGCCGTGCCCGGTGCCAGGGCGTCCCGCGCGAAACGATCCGCATCCAGAACAGGGACCCCGTGGCGCTCTATCAAGCAACGGGCCACGCTGCTTTTGCCGGTGGCGATCCCACCGGTCAGGCCGATCCGGTATCCCGGCGCCATGGCCAAACCTCAGTGACGCGGGATTCAGCCTAAAGAGGGGCTCCCGATGCACGGTTCATTCGGGCACGGGCTCCGCTTCGATCCAAGCCGAGAACGGGACTGGCTTTTGTGGACGGGGAGCAGGCCCAGCCGGTCCTCGGGACCGTTTGGAGTATGGTCCGTTCATTGGTTTCCATCTCAAGCTCTGCGCCTCGGCGCTGGAGCCGCGATCTCCATACTCCGTCCACGCTTTCTGTCCATGAGCCGTCGTTTCACCGTCCGGGCTGGTTTCAGCTTGTCCTCCCCTTCCGTTGTCGCCCCTCAGGGTTCCACGCCGGAGTCTCAGCACGCCGTCGTCCCCGCGCCCTCTCGGGAACCCACCTGGGAAGATTTGCTGGGCCGGCGCTGACCACCACCCCATCGCCCCCCGGCTGAAGAAGCGCGCCCGGTCTGAGGCGTGGCGGGGGCCGATGATCAGCGCTTGCTCGCATCTCACCCATCCCGCCGGCAGGCGGAGGGTTCAGCTGTCAAGATTTGAATGGCCTTCCGATCGCCCGTCTCCCGTGCTTCTTCAGATCGGTTGCCGGCTGGCCTTGCGTTGCGAGGAGCCCACGTCTTTCTTGGCCCTGGTCCATCCCCATCCCAGCCTGCGAGAGGATGGGGTCGGACCTGAGTGCACCACCCTGGAGCCCGATTGGAGCTTCGAACTGCTGACCGACCGGCAGGACAACCGCTGGTGCCGTTGGGTGGCGCCAGGGGGTGTCAGCCACTTCCGCTTCGACGCCAGCGTGATCCGTCCCGACCACTCGGATGTGGTGGTGCCGAGAGCCCCCCTCTGCCCGGTGGAAGCCCTTCCGATCGACACCTATGCCCATCTGAACGCCAGCACCTATTGCGACACCTTCGCCCTGATGGACCTGGCCTGGCGCACCTTCAACCCGCGGCGGGGGGGCTGGGCTCTGGTGCAGGACATCTGCGACTGGGTGCACGGGCAAATCCGCTTTGACTACCAGGCCGTGCGCACGGACAAGACCGCCAGCCACACCCTGAGCGACGGGGCGGGCGTCTGTCGTGACTTCGCCCATCTGGCGATCACCCTCTGCCGCTGCCTGAACATTCCGGCCCGCTACTGCACGGGGTACTTGGGCTACACGGGAATTCCACGGGGGGAGGCCCCGGTGGATTTCTCTGCCTGGTTTGAGGCGTTCCTCGGGGATCGCTGGTACGTGTTCGATGCGCGGCACAACTTCCCCCGGTGCGGTCGGGTGCTCATCGGTCGCGGGCGGGACGCTGGGGATGTGCCGTTTCTGCGCAGCTTCGGCTCCCATCAACTGCTGACGATGGAGGTGATCACGGAAGCCATTCCGCCGGAAGGGGCGACCCTGCCCCCCGGCGGATCCGTCGCCTCGGCGGTGGTCTGAACGGAAGGCGGCGCCCCGGCTCGCTCGCACCGGACCGATCTTCGGCAAGCTGGAGGCCGCTGATGGCCGTTCCGCCGTGCATCGCCGCTCTCTGTTGCGTCTCCTGCCTGCCGCCCTGCTGGCCGGTGGCCTGCTCCCCACCCTGGCCCAACCCTCCTCCGGAGAGGGAGCGAAAGACAGCCTGCGGTTCCTGGCGGTGGCGGACACTGGCAGCGGTGATGCCAACCAACGGGCCGTCGGACAACAGATGGCCCTGGCGCATCAGCGCCGACCTGTGGATCTGGTGGTGCTGGGCGGAGACAACATCTATCCGTCCGGCGATCTGGCCCTGGTCGAGAGCACCTTCCGGCGTCCTTACGCGGAACTGCTGCGGGCAGGCGTGCCCTTCCACGCCGTGCTGGGAAACCACGACATCCGAACGGCCAACGGTGACCCCCAGGTGGCCTACAAACCGTTCGGCATGAAAGGTCGGTACTACACCCTCCGGAAGGGGCCGGTGGAGTTCTTCATGCTCGACACCAATGCCAACACGGATTGGCAACGCCAGATCAGCTGGCTGCGGGCCGTGCTCGCCCAAAGCCGCGCTCCTTGGAAGGTGGTGGTGGGACACCACCCGATCTATTCCTCGGGCTTCTATGGCAATGATCCGCAGCTGGCCGCCAAGCTCACCAGCCTGATGCAGCGTCATGGGGTGCGTCTCTACATCAATGGCCATGAGCACAACTACGAACGCAGCAAACCCCTTCAGGGGATCACCTATCTGGTGGTTGGCGGTGGCGGCGCCAGCCTGAGGCCGGTGCTGCCCACGGATCAGAGCGCCCGCGTGGCCAGCGTCTTCAGTTTCGCCGAGATCGAGGCCACCCCCAAGGAGCTGCGGCTGTGGGCCCGGGACCGGGACGGACGCTTGCTGGATGAAGCGGTGATCGCTCGACGGGAGGGCTGAAGAGTGACGCTCCGGGACCATCGGACGCGGTTGGGTCCGGCGGGAAGGCCTGGGACACGCAGCGCGCTTGGATCGGCATAACTTCTCATGCTAAAGTGAATCCATGAACCTTGTCGTTGCGATTACCGGGGAATCCAAGACAGTTGAACGATAATCTTTGCCACTACTCCATAACACTCTGGGCCATCACTTTCAGGCGTCATGGAGACACCCTGCATCCTTTTTCCCCGATCAGAACAAGGGCCGTCCCCGGCGTTCAACATCCCATGCTGCCCTCGGCACGGGATCGGGCGAAACGGATGGCTTATGGAGCACTCTTTCCCGACTGATTGAGTCCTACCCTGCCCTTCTCTCGTCCTCGTTTCACTGTCCCTCCATCCCCTCCATGGCGAAAACCGCAATCATCACTGGCATCACCGGTCAAGACGGCAGCTACCTGGCCGAATTGCTGCTTGAAAAGGGGTATGTGGTGCACGGGATCAAGCGCCGAGCCAGCAGTTTCAACACCTCCCGCATCGATCACCTCTATCAGGACCCCCACGAAGCCAATCCCCGGCTTGTGCTTCATTATGGCGATCTGACGGACAGCACCAATCTGATTCGCATCATCCAACAGGTGCAGCCGGACGAGATTTACAACCTGGGCGCTCAGAGCCATGTGGCGGTGAGCTTCGAGGCCCCCGAGTACACCGCCAACAGCGATGCCCTGGGCACGCTTCGCATCCTGGAAGCCGTGCGGATGTTGGGGTTGACGGACAAGACCCGCATTTATCAAGCCAGCACCAGTGAACTCTATGGCCTGGTGCAGGAAATACCTCAGAAGGAAACCACTCCCTTCTATCCGCGCAGTCCTTATGCTGTCGCGAAGATGTATGGCTATTGGATCACCGTCAATTATCGAGAGGCCTATGGCATGTATGCCTGCAACGGCATCCTCTTCAACCATGAATCGCCACGGCGAGGCGAGACCTTCGTCACCCGCAAGATCACCCGTGGCCTGTCGCGCATTGACGCGGGTCTGGATCAATGCCTCTTCATGGGCAATCTCGACTCCCTGCGCGATTGGGGCCACGCCCGTGACTACGTGGAGATGCAGTGGCTGATGTTGCAGCAGGAGAAGCCGGAAGACTTTGTGATCGCCACGGGACGGCAGGAAAGCGTGCGGCGCTTCCTCGAGCTCACGGCCGAGCGGCTCGGCTGGGAGCCGTTGCGCTGGGAGGGAAGCGGCGTGGCGGAAACCGGCACTCGCCGCGAAACGGGCGAGGTCGTCGTGAGAATTGATCCCCGCTATTTCCGCCCCGCCGAGGTGGAGACCCTTCTGGGAGATCCCACCAAGGCGCGGGAGAAGCTCGGCTGGACGCCCACCACCACCCTGGAGCAACTGGTGGCGGAGATGGTCGCCGCCGACAAGGAGGAAGCCGCCAAGGAGGCGCTGCTGCGTCGTCAGGGCTTCCAGGTGGTGGGTTCCATGGAAAATCCGCCCACCAACCCGGCGGCTGTGGCCGCCGCGGCCCTCCCGGCCGGCTGACCCCGGATCAGGCCAGGTGGGGAAGGAAGCGCATCGAGAGATCCAACCAGCGGGCACGGGTGACCGGCGCGCTGGTCGAGATCAGATCCACGCCACTGGCCGCAGTGGCGCGCAGGGCCTCCGGGGCCACACCCGAAGCCTCCAGCACCGTCCGAAGCCCGAGGTCGGCGCTGAGCCGCCGCAGACGCGGCACCAGGGCCCCCAGGTCCTCGGGCGAGAAGCCATCCAGCAGAACCCCGTCCACCCCGGCCCGCAGGGCGGCCCGGGCCTCGGCCTCGGTTTCGGCCTCGACAATCACCTTGGCCGGCCAGGGTGCTGAGGCGCGCACTGCCGCCACCGCCGGGCCGATGCCGAAGCCCCAGGCCAGGTGATTTTCCTTCAACATCGCCGCGTCATCCAGGCCGAAGCGATGGTTGACCCCTCCGCCGCAGCGCACGGCGTACTTTTCCCAGACCCTCAGGCCCGGAGTTGTCTTGCGGGTGTCCACCAGTGCGACGCCCGTTCCCTCCAGCTCCGCCACCAGGGCGGCCGTCATCGTGGCGACCCCGGAGAGACGCATGGCGAGGTTGAGCGCCGTGCGCTCTCCAGCCACCAACGCGGCCGCCTCGCCCGCCACGGTCAGCAGGCGCTGGCCCGCCCGCACCCGCTGCCCGTCGGCCACGAGGCCCTCCACGCGAACATCGGCATCCAACAAGCGAAACAGGGGCTCCACCAGGACGCCCCCGCAGAACACGCCATCCCCCCTGGCGACCCACTCCGCCCGGCCCTGTCGCTCGATCAGGGCGGGGCGGGTGAGATCCCCCCGCCCCAGATCCTCCGCCAGCCAGGCCTGAAGTTGGCGCGTCAGGTCTGCCTGCAGGGGAGGAAGGAGGGAGGCCATGGTTCTCTTCGGCCTCTCCATGATCCGACGCCGTCAGACCGCAGCCAGCACCACCACCCAGAGGCCCTTGCACAGCAGGTGGAGGGTCTGATCCACGCCCAAGCTGATCCGGCCGGCGCATTTGTTGTGGTCGATCACGGCATGAAGGGCCATCTCCGCCAGACCCAGCGGAGACAGGCCCGTGAGCAGCGCCACCGCCAGGCCATGGATCGCCGCATGGGCGGTCAACCACCAGCCCCAGGGCAGGGTGGAGTCACACCCCGGACATTTCTCCCGGGCCATGCGATCGCTCTGCAGCCCGAAATCGCACAGGAAATGGGCCATCAACAGCAGGGGAAGCACATGGCCGGGCGACTGGCTGGAGAGAGTGAGCACGCACGACGCGGTTGGGGTCTGTCCAGTTTCCTCTGGAGGATGGAGTTTTGACATTTCACGGCTGTGTCTTGGCGGGCTGGGGCGTCAGCGGCCACAGTGGAGGGATCCATCGGTAGCGAGCCGGCCCATGGCCCTTCCCGACCTGGCGGCCCCCATGGCCACGATCGGCGTGCCGACCGAGATCAAGGCGGATGAACAGCGGGTGGCGCTCACCACGGATGGGGTGCGGGAGCTGGTGGCGCAGGGGATGGAGGTGCGGGTGCAGGAGGGGGCGGGCCTGGGGGCCGGCATCAGTGATGAGGCCTACCGGGTGGCCGGAGCGCGCCTGGTGGATCGGGAGGAGGCCTGGGCCGCCCATCTGGTCGTGAAGGTGAAGGAGCCGCAACGGGAGGAGCTCTGCTTCTTGCGGCGTGATCTCGTGCTCTTCACCTACCTTCACCTGGCTGCTTACACAGAGGTGGGCCGTGCCCTGCTGGAGGCGGGAACCACCGGCGTGGCCTACGAGACGGTGCAACTGGAGGATGGCAGCCTCCCCCTGCTGGCCCCGATGAGCGAGGTGGCCGGACGGCTTGCCGCCCAGGTGGGCGCCCGGCTGCTGGAGAAACCCCAGGGTGGACGGGGTGTGTTGATCGGGGGCTGCACGGGCGTGCGCCCGGCCCGCGTGGTCGTCCTGGGCGCGGGCACCGTGGGTTGGAACGCCGCCAGGCTGGCGGCCGCCATGGACGCGGAGGTGATTTTGCTGGATCGCTCCCCCCAGCGGCTGCGCCAGCTGGAGAGTGAACGGCGCGGACGGCTGATCACCTTGGTGAGCAGCCGGGGTCTGATCGAGCGCCTGGTGCCGGAGGCGGATCTGTTGATCGGCGCGGTGCTGCTGCCGGGGGGGCGGGCCCCCACCCTGGTGGAGGAGTCCTGGGTGCAGCGCATGCGGCCCGGCTCGGTGATCGTGGATGTGGCCATCGACCAGGGCGGCTGCATCGCCACCAGCCGAGAGACCACCCACACCCAACCCGTGGTGACGATCCACGGGGTGCAGCACTACGCGGTGGGAAACATGCCGGGAGCGGTTCCCTTCACCTCCACCGAAGCCCTGGTGAGCGTCACCCTGCCCTACATCCTGGTCATGGCGGGTCGGGGCCTGATCGAAGCGGTCACCGACCGCCCGGAATTGTTGTCCGGACTCAACACCGTGGATGGGTCCATCTGTCATCCGGGGGTGGCCAAGGCGCTGGGGGTGGCCCCCCGTCATCCCATGGCCTGTTTGCGCTGAATCCCCTGAAGGGCGGGCGTGTCCAGCGCCAACCCTTCCCGCAGGGCCAGCACCAGACCAGCCGCCTCCGCGTAGCTGACGGTCTCCACCACCGGCAGGCCGAGGGCGGCCCCATCCACCTGGAGAACGCAGGGATTGCCGCGAACGCAGATCAGCGGCACCCCCCGTTCCGCGCAGGCCAACACCGCTTCTCCGCCCAGGGCGCCCGCAGGGGCCCCCACCGCCCCCAGTTGATCAGCCCCCAGCAGGGGAGGCCCCCCGTGGCGGGCCGGCGCCGGGAGCGACACCAGATCGGGGGCGCGGCTCAGCCCCACCAGCACGCAGGGCAGGAAGGTGTGCGCCAGGTCTTCCGCAGCGGCCCGCGGATCCACCAAGGGGTCGGGGGGCAGGGGAGCGAGGGCGGGGGCATGGGCGCAGGGCACCCGCAGGTGGCGGCTCAGCAGGTGCGAGATCACCGCCTCCGCCCCGGCCAGCCCATCAACGCCGTCCCCGTGGCGGTAGGCCTCCAGGGCCGCGTCGTCCGGATCATCGGGGAAACGGGCCACCACGGCCACCGCCGTCGCCCCTCCCGCCACGGCCCGCTCTCCCGCCCGCAGGAGAGCCCCCACCGCCGCGATGGTGCCCCAACTGGCCCCGCTGGATCCCCGGGCCAGCCGCACGCCGAGGGGCTCCTCCGTGGTGATCACCGGGCCGATGGCCAGCCCCAGGCTGGCGGCGCAGGCCTGGGCCACCTGGAGGTGCCGCAGGCGCAGGGGCTCTTCCACGGCCGCGTCAAGCACCATCCCCACCCGCTGCCGCCGCGCCGGCGCCAGGGCCAGCTCCCCTGCGGCGAAGCGATTGAGAGCCCAGCCCTCCACATAGTGCAGCTGCGGATCACTCCAATACAGCGCTGCGGCGTTGAGCACGTTGGGATGGGTGATCAGACAACCGCTGGCGGCGGCGAGCAGTCGGGCTGCGGGCAGGGCATCGCCGGCATACCCCCCGACGCGGCAGCCCAGCCCGGTGGGCACGACCATCAGCGTGGGCAGGGGAGGCAGGGCCTGGCTGGCGGTCACGGCGGCGACCGCAGCACCACGGCCTCCAGGGTGAGGCACACCGGTCCCGAGGGAGTGGCGGGAGAGGCGACGCTGGTGATGGCCCAGCGCAGGGCCTCGCCGTCGGCTCCGAGCCGTTCGGCCAGCAACCAGCGGATCTGGGGCAGCAAGGGCCCTGGAGCGGCCTCCAGCGTCAGCTCCAGGTGCTCCAGGTGCTCCAGGTGCTCCAACGCTGCGCTCACTTCTGGTACTGGCCGAACTGGGCTTCGTAGAGGGCGTCCTCCTGACCGGCCAACACGTCCAGATCCGCGCGGGGGAAGGACACGCAGAGCAAGGCCTAGCCCTGCTCCCGCAGCTCCGCCTTCACCCCCATGGCATCGGGTTGGTCCACCTGGCCCTGGCGAAGGAGGGCGGCGCAGGTGGTGCAGACCCCGGAGCAGCAGGAGTTGGGCAGGCGGACGCCGGCGGCCTCAGCAGCGGAGAGCACGGTCTGATTCGCCTGGCAGGCAAAGGTGTGGCGAGCGCCGTCGATTTCAACGTTGATCGTGTAGGTGGGAACGTCTCTGGAGGGCATCCGCCGAAGGGGCTCGTCGTCCCCCATCTTCCTCTTTCACCGCTCCACCCCGTCCGATCTCGCCTCAGGCCGAGTGGGGATGGGCGTTCAACCACTCGTCGAGGGATTGGCGCGGCTGGTCGGGCCGGGAGGTGATCTCGATGCGGCGACCTTCCGCCGCCGGCGTCTCCAGGGCGTCCAAACACACCCGGGCCACCAGGCGGCGGGGGATGCTCTGGCTGTCCTGCCCGTCGGGACCACTGAAAATCACGCCTTCGCGCTCCACCCCGTCTTCGGATTCCCGCAGGCCCCCGGGGCGGACCACGGTCCAGCGAAGGCCGCTCTGCTCCAACCAACGCTCACCCACCCGTTTCCACACCAGGATCAGACCGAAGAGATTGAGGGGGTGGATCCAGCGACCGCTGCAGAGGGAGCTCACCAGCACCACCCGCCGCGGTCCGACCGCCTGGCAGGCGGCGATCTGGGAGCGGATGGCCAGGGCCTCCACCTTCATCGGTCCGAAAAGATCCACCGACGGGCGAGCACCGGTGGCGATCACCAGGGCATCACAGCCGTCGAGGGCCTGCCGCAGGGCCGGGGCGTCCCCCAGCTCCAGCCGCAGGATGTCCGCGCCGGCCAGCCCTTCCGGCACCTCGGAACCCGGTCGCAACAGGGCCCGCACCTGATAGCCGCGGGCCAGGGCCTCCTGCACCACGCGCCAACCGGTCTTGCCCGAGGCGCCCGTCACAGCGAGTCGAGTCATGGCGGTGTCGTCCCCCTGCGGGCCAAGGACCCAAGCCTATGGAGTGTCGAGCGGTCCCGGGTTGATTAAGCTGCATTGATGGTGGAAATGATTCTCGAAGTCAGTCACCTTTCCGTCTGTCGGCGGGGAACCACCGTGGTGGAGGACGTGTCCTTTGCCCTCCCGGCGGGCACGGACACGGCCCTGGTGGGACCCAACGGGGCGGGCAAGAGCAGCCTGGTGAAGGCGCTGCTCGGCGTGCTGCCCAGCGCCGGCGGCGAGGTGCGTCTGCTTGGCCATCGTCTTGGACCCCGCGGCCAGCTGCCCGCCGCCATCCGGCAGCAGATCGCCTACCTGCCCCAGAGTCTCCCCCTCCAGGAGGCCTTGCCCCTGAGCGTGCGGGAATTCGTGGCTCTGGGCTGGGACCCGCCCGGACCCCGCCTGCCCGGCTGGGGGGGCGCCGCCCGGCGCGCGGCCGTGGAGCAGGCCCTGACCAAAACGGGTTGTTCCGCCCTGCCCTCCCGACTTCTCAGCGAACTCTCCGGCGGCCAGCTGAAACGGGTCCTCCTGGCGTTCTGCGTCGTCCGTCCCCGCCGTCTGCTCCTGCTGGATGAGGCCCAGAGCGGCCTGGATGCTCGGGCGAGCGAGGCCTTTCATGCCCTCATCGATCAGTTGCGCCGCAGTGAGGGATGGACGATCCTGCAGGTCTCCCATGACCTGGAGATGGTTCGGCGCAGCTGCGATCGGGTGCTGTGTCTCAATCGGCGCCTGCGCTGCTGCGGCACGCCCGACCATGCCCTCAGCCCCAGCCAACTGGCGCTGGTCTACGGGCCGGGGTTCGTGCCCTATCACCACCATCACCCGCTCTCAGGGGTCTGAGCGCAGGGGAGTCGGCTGGGCGTAGAGCCAGCGCACGGTGGCCCGGTCGCGGGCACTGAGGCGCAGGATGGGGGCGCGACCGGGGGACGGGGCCATGGCATCCGCCGGGTCGTCGCTGTGGCCCCAAAGCCCGAAGGCATGGCCGAGTTCATGGAGCGCCGTCGCCTGGATGCCCTCCAGCCGCTGACCGGGGCTGATGAACACCCGCACCCCTGGTTCCACCCGTGTGGCGCCATCGGAGCCCGTGCGGACCAGCGCGAGGATGGCGCGGCCATGGCTGGCTCGGGACCGACCGCTGGCGTCCATGGCGAGGGGGGGGCGGCGACGCCAGAGGGTGACGTGAGCGCGGTCCGCCACGGGCACGAGCTGGATCGGCAGGAGGGTGGACCACTCCGCCAGCGCCGAGGTCACAGCCCGACGCCAGCGCAGCTGTGTGGCATCGGACGGGGCGGCAGGATCGGCCGGCTCGACCCAGACGCACCAGGTGGATTGGAGTGGCCAGCCAAGGGGCGTGGTCTGCAGGCGATGGCGGTAGTCGAGAGGAGGATCGGCGGCGGGAGAGCCGGCGGGTTGAAGGAGAGGGGCGCTGAGGCGCAGAGGGTCTCCCTGACGGACTCGGGAGCAGGCGTCAGCCGCCGCGGGCAGCGGGGGGACCAGCAGTCCAGCGGCAAGGACCCAGTGGAGCGGAATCCGAGCCGCCATGAGGCTCCGGGGCTCCGATTAGGGCGTCTCCAGTCCGACTCCGCGCGCCATCAGGGTGGCCAGGAAGGGGATGAGGGCAAAGCCGGCGATCTCGATGTTGAGAATCCAGCGAAGCCGCTGGGCCAGGGCCTCGCTCACCTGGGGCAGTTCTCCCTTGCGCAGGGGGATCGCCCACAGGATGTAAGTGACCGTGGGATAGAGGGAGAGGCCGCCAACGCTGAGGTAGAGGCCGACCTTCCACCAGAAGAGGGGATTTTCCGTGTAGAAAGCGCTGCCCTGACCGAAATGCAAAACCCGCAGAATGCCGCTTCCCAGCAGGGCCAGGGCCGCGATACCGTACACCACATCGGTGATCACCATCAGCACTGCGTCCGAGCGCTCGGGATTGGGGCGGATGAGGCGACGCTCGAGCACGAGGGCGGCAAAGCACACCATGAAGCTCAGGTAGTGCGTGTAGGCCACGGCCGCGCTGGTGATCACCTGAGGGGAGGCTGGGAGGACGGCCATCGGGCATGCACAATCCGCAACAGGCTAGCCACCGGCCGGGCGAGCGGCTGGTGGGGGGGGTGATGGACGGTGCGGGGCGGAAAGGAACAGCGACGAGAAGAGACGCCAGGCAGACGGCAAATCGGATAAAAAGTAAAAGATATGTTGAATAAGAAAAAAATAATGAAAACCGAAGCCTTTCGGTTGCTTCCACTGGTCTCGCTCTCAGCGTGATTATGCCTGATTCAAACCCGTGCTGTTTTTGAACGATGGCCAGTTCCCTGAGTGCCTTCCTCGGTGAGATCGGACGCCATC
>JBKDSZ010000191.1:0-2600 GCA_046340375.1 Cyanobacteriota bacterium
ACATGCCCGAAGTGATCGTGATCGACGAGATCGGCACGGAGCTGGAGGCACAGGCCGCCCGCACCATCGCCGAACGGGGTGTGATGCTCGTCGCCACGGCCCATGGCAACGAGCTGGCCAAACTGATCAAGAACCCCACCCTCAGCGATCTGGTGGGAGGCATCCAGTCGGTCACCCTCGGGGATGAGGAGGCCCGCCGCCGCCACAGCCAGAAAACCGTGCTCGAGCGCGCCGCCGATCCCACCTTCCCCCTGGCGGTGGAGATGCACAGCCGCCACCGCTGGCTTGTGCATCGCGACGTGGCCTCCACCGTGGACCTGCTTCTGCGGGGCCAGGCGGGACGCCCCCAGATTCGCGAGGTGGGCCCCGACGGCCAGGTGCAGATCCGCGAGGCGCCGCCCCCGACCCGCACCAACCCCCTCGCTCCCCCCCTGGACACGCCGCGGCCGCCCCGAGCCCGCGGCCTGGCTCCCAAACCCCTGCCCGATCCCGCCGCGCCCTCCACCCACCACCGCGCCGTCTCCCCCCTGCCGCCTCTGCGGCTCTGCGGCGTGGGCGTGAGCGCGGGCCAACTGGAGGAGGCCGTGCGGGCGGGGCACCTGCCGGTGGAGGTGGTGGCGGAGCCCGAGCAGGCGGACGCCGTGCTCAGCGTGCGCGGCCAGCTGGGGCAGGACCCCGCCCTCCGACGCCGGGCCCAGTCCCTCGGCCTGCCGATCCTCGTCATCAAGACCGACAACCCCCACCAGCTCCAGCGCGCCATGGAACGGCTCGTCGCCCGCCGTTCGGAGGAGGAGACCACGGAGCCGGCCCAGCCCGATCCCGGCCTGCCCCGCCGGTTGGATGACAGCCACGCCGCCATGGAGGAGTGCCGCCTCGCCGTGGAGCAGGTGGTGCTGCCCCAGGGACGGCCCGTCGAGCTGCTGCCCCGCAGCGAGCGGGTGCGGGCGATGCAGGCCGAGCTTGTGAGCCGCTACCGCCTGCGCAGCGCCGTGTTCGGCCAAGGGGAACAGCAGCGGCTGCGGGTGTTCCCGGCCTGAGGGGTCGGAGGCGGAGCCTCAGCGGGAACGACCGCCGGGGATGAGTTGACGAAGCGCCTGCCGCTGTGGGTTACTGGCTGAGGGCTGGATCAGCGCCTTCTCCAGGAGCTGAGCCACCTCAGGCTGAAGCGTTTCAGCCAGACGATGGGCCGTCGCCAAGCGGTAAGGCAGCGGGTTTTGGTCCCGCCAGTCCTAGGTTCGAATCCTAGCGGCCCAGTTCCAACAGCCCTTCCTGCGGGTGCCCCTGCCCCCCCTGCTGGTCTTCGATTTCGATGGCGTGCTGGTGGATGGCATGGCGGAATACTGGTGGTCGGCGCGGCGGGCGGCCTGGCGGCTGGACCGGGAGGCGGCGGTCGCCGGGCCACCCCTCGCTTTGCCGGAAGAGGCGCCGCCGGCCTTCGCCCGCCTGCGGCCCTGGATCCACAAGGGCTGGGAGATGGTGTTGATGGCGGCGGAGCTGGGCCGCGCGGACGCCGATGGGGAGGCCATCGCGGGTGACTACCCCCGAGCCCTGGCCAGGGCGGAGGAGCGGTGGGGCTGGAGCCCGACGGCGATTCAGGAGCTGCTGGAGGCGGTGCGACGGGAGGCCCTGGCGAGCGATCGGACGGCCTGGCTGGCGCGGCATCGCTTCTATCCAGGCGTGCCGGAACGACTGCGGCGCCTGGAGGGGGAAGGGGCCCCCTGGGTGGTGCTGACCACCAAGGGCGGCGCCTTCACCGCTGAGCTGCTCGCCGCCGCCAACCTTCATCCGGCCGCCCTCTACGGGCATGAGGCGGGTGCCAAGCCGGAGGTGCTGGGGCGCCTCCTGCAGCCTTCGCCGGAAACGGAGCCGCGCCCCCTGTGGTTCGTGGAGGACCGGCGGCCGACATTGGAACTGGTGCGCCGGACGCCGGGGTTGGAGTCGGTGCGCTGCCTGCTGGCCTCCTGGGGCTACTTGGCGCCGGGCGATGGGCAGGGCCTGGCGGCGCGGGGAATCGACTGGCTGACGCCGGACGCCTTCGAGGCCCCCTTGGCGGAATGGCCTCCTTCCAGTACAGTACGAGCGTACTAAGTTTTTCGCCACCCCTGAGACGCTGGCCCCAGTCGGTGGCACTGGCTTCCATGAGACCGCACCATGGCCCGGAAGGACCGTCTGACCGCCACCCTTCCCTTTCCACAGCCACCCCCTGACCTCACGCCAACGCGGCCTTTTCCCCTCAACCTCACGAACCATGCCAGCTGACAGCAAGGCCGCCGCCTCCAACGGCATCACCTCCCCCGACAGTTCCGCCTCCAATCCCGAGCGCGACAAGGCGCTGGGTCTGGTGCTCAACCAGATCGAGCGCAACTTCGGCAAGGGATCGATCATGCGCCTGGGGGATGCCTCCCGCATGCGTGTCGAAACCATCTCCACCGGCGCCCTCACCCTCGACCTGGCCCTCGGCGGCGGCTCTCCCAAGGGCCGGGTGGTGGAGGTCTATGGCCCGGAAAGCTCGGGCAAAACCACCCTCACCCTCCATGCCATCGCGGAGGTGCAGCGGCGCGGGGGCGTCGCCGCCTTCGTGGACGCCGAGCATGCCCTGG
>JBKDSZ010000192.1:0-5388 GCA_046340375.1 Cyanobacteriota bacterium
TCGCCAAGCACATTGAATCGAGATCTGCCTGCCTCGACACTTTCGTTCAGAAGCTGCTGCGCTTCCTCTTGGGTCATATAAGGGCATATCGACCCCCATCCCCCAGGATCTTTGTGCTTTCTGTAGTTTGAAGAGTCGTACCTCATTGAAGGGTGTGCGAGCACAAGTCTGTCTTCTGACTATTGATATTTAATTTAGTTTTCATTTTGCAGGCATCTTCTGTGTCTGATATGAGCAATTTTAACATCAAACGCCCAGTGCCAGGCTTCACCAGTGCCTGCGCTTCTACTTGATGCGCAGATCTGCTGCCGGACTGTCCCGTCGTCACAACCCCATCTGCTCACTGCGTTGCCCCTGAGCCTCGCCCGACAGGCTGGCCTTCGCCGGCCGCCCCCTCCGCATACCGCTCGGCATTGAGCGCCAGCGGTCGGGCTCTCGCTCTTCAGCAGAAGGCGGAACAGGCCGTCCTTACTGATCAGGGCCAGGGTGCATCCCTCGCTGCCGGGACCCTCCTGCTCATGGCTGAAAAGGGGTGGGGACGGAGGGCATCTGGGCTGTGGTCATCGGACCGAGCGGCGGCAGCACCAACGCCGTGGCCCCGCCATCAGCCCGTCGTAGAAGCGCAGCCCCGCCTGCCGTGCCTGGGCCACCACCTTCTCCCTGGCCTCGCGCTTCTCGGTGAGATTCACCCGCTGCTCGGCCGGCACCTGCACGATGCGCAGCAGCAGGGCGGCCTCAAAGGCCACGTGGTAGCTGCTGGCCTCATCGGCATCGCGGTAGGCGATCAGATGCGCCTGGTGCTCTGGCGTCGCTGGCCGCGGTGTGGCCAGGGGGCTCAGGTCGCTCTGCTGCGCCACCGCCATCGCCAGGCCGAGAGGAGAGCAGGGGAGCCCCCACGGTGTCGGCGGCTGCGTGCCGGCCCCCAGAGCCTTCAGCCGAATCCCTTGGCCGGGCCGCGGGAGCCTGGCGGCAGCAGCGGGATCTCGATCTCCGCCCCCTGCTCGATCGGGTAGCCCTCCATCTGCAGGTGCAGATCGCTGCAGACCAGGGTCAGCGGCGGCTCCAGCCCCAGGGCCTCCATGAACACCAGCACGCGCTCGGGCGCCATGGCATCCGGTCCTCGGATTGCAGGCTGGAGGTGGCCAACACCGCCGAGGCCCTGGCGCCGATCTACAGCCGCACGAAATGGCGCGACGGGGGGCACCGTGCCCGGCTGCTCGATCTGCCCGGCGCCTATGCCGCCGGGATGACGCGGTTACCGGAGCTCGGTGCGTAGCGCCTGAAAGCTCCCATGGGAGCTGCTGACGTGAAGCGCAACACCCCGACCGAAACACCAGCGGGGCACCGTGGCGCCAGGGATTGTTTCGCTCCCGGATTGAGGCGAAACGGCAAACCCACCGCAGCGCCTGAGTTTGTGGCGGTGTTGCGGTGTTTCGCTCCCACACACCACACCCCCCTATGGAGAGGGCCACCAGAGAGCCACCCTCGCACCCTCAGCAGCTCTCCTACTTCCCACCTATTCCAACCGAAACAAGCGAAACACCGAACACCCCCCGCAACAGGCCATGAACCACCCAACACCAGCCCGGCCGGCACCGGCTGCACTCCTCGATCTGGCGGCTGCCCTGGCAGCGCTGGAGCGCTGCTGCTCTCGCGCCGACACCATCCTGCGAATCCTCAACCGGAGCCCCCAGCCATGACCGCAAGCAACCGCGAAGCTCTCCGACGGATTGATACCGCCTTCCGCCGTGGCATCCGCCCTGATCCCCTCCCGGTGCCGCCCGGCTGGCTCACACCAGAGCAGCGCTCAGCGTGGCTGCTCGGCGCCCGCAAGGGCGTCACACAGGGTCGCCGTCTCGCCGCTGCCGAGGCCCGCGTTCTGTCGCGGCGCGCGGTTGTGATGCATCTGATACACTATAATCCATCAGCAGGAGAACGAATGGAAACCAACATTGTATTTCAGTACAAGCCAGAAAGCAAAATGCCTGATGACATTACCTTGACTGATGTTCTATCGCCTCTCGCCGCTGGTTCGGCGGTGCCAAGCATCGGCGATATAGTCACTCTTCAGCTTGCTTCCACTCTGCGTGAGTTTCAAGGTGAACTAGCAGGCAACTTCAAATCATTTCAAGTCATAGGCCGAACTTCACAAATAACTCGCAAGATGGGCGAGGAAGCGAAAAGTTCATCCGCAGCGATATTTATATCATCGTCACAGATGTAGCCGATAATGTACTTGGCGTTGACATCAAAGTGTAAGTCAGCGTTCCAACCGTAACAGAACAAGGCGCTCCACCCGACCGCCTACAGCCTGCACTTTTGTCGTTCCTCCCGTCGCTCCTGCTTTCGGCGGCGGGTGAGCTTGGTCGATGGTCTGCCGGTGCTGCCGACCCCTGAACCGCTGGATGGTGGGGGCGATGGCTGCTGATCGCCTGATGAGCCTCAGAGCTGCCGCCATTGAGCTGGGGGTGGGGCGCTCGACTCTCTCGGCGCTGCTGAAACGGGAGCACTCCCTGGCAGCCGCCATCACCGGCCCCGGCCCCGTGGGTCGCTGCTGCTCGATCTGCCGCGCCTGCGGGCTGCCTGGGGTGCCCTGCAGGGGCCAGAGGCCGAGGGGCTCAGCGATCCGTGCCCGCTACAACCTGGCCCGCGTCCGGCGCCTCTGGTGGGAGCTGCAGGCGCTGGAGGTGGCCGTGGGCGAACTGGAGGCCGGCCTGGTGGATGCTGCCGAGGCCGAGGCCGCAGGCGCCGAGGCCCGCGCCATCCTCGCCGCTGCCGCCGTGGCATGGGTGGATCGGATCGCCCCCGACCTTGCGGGGCTGTCCGCTGCCGATGCCGGTCTGCTGCTCGATCGCTCGATCAATGCCGCACTGCTCGCGCTCGCTGCTCGCGCTGACGCCCCACGGCCACCAGCCGAACCGCTCGCCTCGATCGCGTTTCCCTCGCCGCCGCCCTCCCTGTGGGCCGTAAAGGCCGCCATCGAAGAAACCCGAGGCCGCCAGGCGCTGCTCCAGCTGCAGCTCCAGCGGGGGGATCTGGCCGAGGCTCGCGCCGTCCGTGATCGGTTTTTCGCGGAGGGGCTCCAGAAACGCGCCGCGTGGGGCCAGACCGGCCGCCAGCTGGCGATCCACGCCCCACACCTACGCAGCGCCGAGGCCGTGCGAACCGTTTCGCTGCAACAGCTCTCGGCCGTTGGTCTCGCGGGAGACCGGGCTATTGTCCGGGATGCCCGGTGCCCTGGCTCTGGCGAGAAATCTGGAGCGAGGTGCCCGCAGGGGGGTGGGTCGAGAGGGGAAACTAAAGGGGCTAAAGTGCTATAATTTGTATCGGTGACCAGGTCCTAGGCAAATGAACGAACGAAACGAAAACCTCGAATGCTATTACAAAACTGAAGGCAGGCTTGCCTATTGCCTTGCCATATTTGGAGATCACATCGCAAGAAGAGAAGGTTACAAATCCGATAATTTGCAAAAAATGGATGCAGTTTATTTTTATTTGATTCACAAACACAACTGGCTTCCCAGAGATGTCAAATCAATGTCTTATGAAGATCTGCGTTTTGTTCTAGATGAAGAGATGCAGGGATGGTCTCTTCCAGAAGAGGCTAGATAGCACCCCCGTCGATCACCAGCGCCTGGCTATAATTATTTAAGGCCTTAAGCAGGCCATGCTCCGCCCATAGTGGGTGCAATACATCAGGTTGTGCCCGGACGTGCACCGGATCGGCGTCGGCTCTGGCCTGGTGCAGCTCGATCACGTCGCTGCCGTCAGTGGGCCGAATGATCATCAGCTGGGGCTGGCCAGGCTGCTGGAGCTGGAGGGTGACCACCACCCCGAGGGTGGAGAGCCAGGAGTTGAAGCGCCGCAGGATGGCGGGATCGGTGAGATCTGCCGCCATGAGCGCCTCCAACCTTGCGGCGATCTGTGCCGCCATGGCGTCACCATCGGGCTGTGCATCGAGCTGTTGCAGCTGGAGCCGGGCCGCATCGAGCCGGTCAGAGGTGGCCGCTGCTGCTGCCTGTGCATCCTGCACAGCATTGCCGAGCATGGTTGCGGCCACCGCTGCGCTGGAGCAGGGCAGAGGCGATGCGCTCCTGAGGCCAGACGTGATCACGACCACCGGCCACGACGATGACGACAGAGCGATGGGCCAGCAATGGCGGCAGCAGAGGACAAGCTCACGGGCTACAGAGCAAACGAACGGGGCAAGTTGTCCGGGGATTCCTGATTCATTCAGGTGCCGCAGGCGATGGGCTCGTGGCCCTTGGCGCAGCCTTCATTCTACCAGTGCAAACGCACTCCGGGACTGGCTAAGCCGCTGCGGCGCGATGGATCTACGCAGATCGGCGCCATGCGCTGGCGGGCCTGGAGACAGATAAGCAACCGCGGCAGATTCAGCCCTGAATGCCCAACCGGCCGCGCAGCCGCGCGAGGAAACCGGAGGCATCACCCCAGCCCCATGCACGGGGCAACCGCCCCGGCACCGCAACCGCGGGAGAGCAGCTCTGCCCGCCACGCCCAGACCGGCCCCGGAAAGGACCAGGCTTGTTTAACGGTCGCCCCTTTTCCCTGAATCAGGACTGCGCCAATCAGCATGCCTAGGATGTACTGGTACATCCCGGCTGGTCATGACGACGACGCGGCTCTTCCGCAACGGCAACTCACAGGCCGTGCGCATCCCCGCCGAGCTGGCCTATGAGCGCAGTGATCTGGAGCTGGAGATCGAGCGCTGCGGCGATGAGCTCCGCATCTGGCCCGCCGGACGCCCGATCACCGGAACCCTGGAGGCTCTGGCCTCTTTTTCGCCGTCCTTTCTGGCGGACGGGCGTGAGCAGGACGAGCAGCAGGACCGGGAGTCGCTCTGAGCCTCAGGCCCCTCTACCGGCTCGACACCAACATCTGCATCTACCTGATGAAGCACCAGCCTCCGCAGGTGGCGGAACGCTTCTCGGCCTGCCGGGTCGGAGAGGTGCTGATCTCGGCGATCACTGCGGCGAAGCTGCGCTGGCCCGCTTTCTGGTGGAGGTGCCCGTGGCGCCCTTTGATGGCGCAGCAGCCAGGGTCTACGGCGCTGTGCGCTGGGCCAGCCGTGAGCGCCGCCGCGATGCACGCGACAAGCTGATTGCTGCTCATGCCCTGGCGCTGGATGTCACCCTGGTGACCAACAACCCCCGCGACTTCGCTTCCTACCCGGACCTGAGGATCGAGAACTGGGTGGAGTGATCCCGTGGCGCCGCGTCTGCTCAGCCCAGGGCTGATTAAAAGTCTGTCCCAGGCGGGCTCGCCAAGAGGCTCCGTTTACGGTGTCCTTGGCGGGATTGCTGTGTCCCCTTGTCTGAATCCCTTTCTGCCGCAACCGATCTTGACCTGATCAGTTTCTTGCGCGCC
>JBKDSZ010000193.1:0-10257 GCA_046340375.1 Cyanobacteriota bacterium
TTCGTTCAGGCCCCGACCGGCGCGGCCTCGGGCGCCATCCCGGGGCGGCCCGCCGCCGGGCCCCCGAGCTGGGCCATCGCCCCGGCGGCCGGGACGCCGGCGATTGGAAAAGTCATTCGAGGATGGGCCCATGGTCTGCAGGGGGGAGTGAGGGGGCGGGTTCCTCAAGGTGATCCAGAAGTTCAGCCAAACGGCGCGGATCGCGAAGAAAGAGCCAGCCCACCATCGTCTCAAATCCTGTGGCCTGTCCGTGAAGGGAGGCGTCCTGGTGGCGGGATCCACGCCCCGCTCGATTGCGACCGCGTCGCACCAGGCTCTCCTCCCCGGGGCGGAGATGGGGCTTGAGCCGCTCCAGGGCCAGGGCTTGCGCTTCCGCCCGCACCCTGGCCACCACGGCATTGTGGAGGTCAACAGGGCGGCCGGGGACCCGGCAGCGCTGCAACCGCTGGTGCAATTCCCAGACCGCATCCCCCAGCCAGGCCAGCTGCAAGATGTTGAGATCCTCATCACCGGCCAGGTGGGGCAGAGAGGCCAGCCACTGGCTCGACCGGGGTTCCCGTTCCCCCGCTCCGGAAGAGGCCTCAGGACGCGAGCTGGTCAAGGGCGGTGGGAAGATCGGGCTGGAGGTGGAGAAACTCCTCCAGCCGCACCAGCTTGACGGTCTGCACGACGCGAGCGTTCCCCACCACGAGGAATTGATTTTTCGTCTGCTTGCACTCCTTGGCCAGCTGCACAAGGGCGCCGAGGCCTGAGGAGTCGATGAAGTCGATCTTGCTCAGATCGATCACCAAGGGCAGCTTGACCCCTGCCATCTCCTTTTGAACAAACTCCATGAACTGCTTGTCGGAGTAAGCGTCGAGCTGACCCGTGAAGCGGAACATCAGGCACTGGCTCTGGCGCTCGCAGCCGCCCCGCAGGGAGACGGTCAGTCGGTGCAAGTCGGCGATTGGTCGAGCTCCTGGAGTCAGATGTCGGCGGAAGTGTAGTTGGGGTTGGCGTGTCCGGGTGGGAATGGAAAAAAATTTGCTGTAATTCGTTCGGATCAACCACCCGCCCGCCGCTCGGCCATCAACGCGGTGAAGCGGTGGAAGTGGTGATCCGCGTCATGGGGGCCAGGGCTGGCCTCCGGGTGGTATTGAACGCCGAACACGGGCTGGTCGCGCAGGGCAAGGGCGGCCACGGTTCCGTCGTTGAGATTGTGGTGGGTGATCGTCACCCGCTCGGCGGAGAGGGACGCCGGATCAATCGCGAAGCCATGGTTCTGGCTTGTGATCTCCACGCTCCCCGGGGATCCGCAGGGGTGATTCAGGCCGCGATGGCCATAGGCCAGCTTGAACGTGCGACCCCCCAGGGCCAGGCCGAGAATCTGATGGCCGAGGCAGATGCCGAACAGCGGCAGATCCGGCTGCTGGAGCAGCCCACGCGCCAGGGCGATGCCTTCGCTCACCGCCGCCGGATCTCCCGGGCCGTTGGAGAGCAACACCCCTTCAGGCCGATGGTTGAGCACGCTCTCGAGATCACTCCCCGCCGGCACCACGGTGACCTCGCAGCCATGGGCCACCAGGCGTTCGAGGATCGCCCGCTTGATGCCGAAATCCACCGCCACCACCCGATAGGGCCGCTGGGGAAGGGGCCTGAGCCTGGTATCGAAAGACGCGGGGCAGAGGCTGGTCCAGCGGTAGGTGTCACGGGTGCTGACGCCCGACGCCAGGTTGAGTCCGCTCATCTCCGGCGCCTCCCGCACCTGCCGCAGGAGGGCGGCGGCCGTGGTGCTGTCGCTGGCGATGCCTCCGTTCATCGCCCCGCCTTCCCGGAGGTGGCGCACGAGGGCTCGGGTGTCGATTCCCCGGATGCCTACCACCCCATGCCGCTTCAACCAGGGCTCCAGCTCCTCTTCCGCGCGCCAGTTGCTGGCACGGGGCGAGAGCTGGCGGGCAATCACCCCCCGGGCATGGGGCGCACTGGCTTCCAGATCCGCGCCATTCACCCCGGTGTTTCCCAGCTCCGGATAGGTGAAGGTGACCAGCTGGCCGGCGTAGCTCGGATCGGTGAGCACCTCCTGATAGCCGGTCATGCCGGTGTTGAAGACCACCTCGCCGAGGACCGTGCCGCGCGCTCCCAGGGCCCGGCCCTCCAAAACGGTGCCATCGGCGAGCACCAGAAGAGCGGGATCGGTGGGGGAGGACGACACGAGGGTGGAGAGCCGGCGGCGGACCGCCCTCATTCTGCCGTCGACGGGGGCAGGGGCAGCACGCGGCGCAGCTCAGCCACCTTCTTCCACGCCGCTCCCGATCGCAGGGCCTGCCGGGCCAGGGCCAGCCCCTCGACAGGGCTGGCCGCCAGGCCCCCCACCCAAAGCACCAGGCCGGTGTTCAGGGCCACCACATCAGCCTGGGCGGCGCGGCCTTCCCCCCGCAGCACCGCCTCCAACAGGGCGGCATTAGCAGACCGATCGCCCCCCGCCAGGGCGGAGAGCGGTGCAGCGACCAGGCCCAGGGAGTCTGGATCCAGTCGCTGCGCTTCGATGCGCTCCCCCTCCACCAGTCGCAGGTCGCTGGGGCCCGCGAGGGAGGCCTCATCCAGGCCCCCGGCCCCGTGCACCACCACCGCCCGCCGCACCCCCAGCCGCTGAAGGGCCTCCGCCATGGGATCGAGCAGATCGGCCCGGGCCACGCCCAGCACCTGCGCATCGGGCTGGAGGGGGTTGACCAGGGGGCCGAGCAGGTTGAACACCGTGCGGATGCCCAGGCTGCGGCGCAGGCCCGCCACCCCAGCCAGGGCGGGATGCCAGCCCGGCGCGAACAGAAAGGTGACGCCGGTGGCGTTGAGGGCTTCCACCACCCGAGGCAACGGCGCCTGCAGGTCGATCCCCAGCGATTCGAGCACATCGGCGGAGCCCACCCGGCCGCTGGCGCTGCGGTTGCCGTGCTTGGCCACGCGCGCCCCGCAGGCGGCGGCCGTGAAGGCCACGGCGGTGGAGATGTTGAAGGTGTTCGCCCCATCGCCGCCCGTGCCGCAGGTGTCCACCAGGACCCCGTCCGGCCGGTCCACACGGGCGGCGGCGGCACGCAGAACGGAGGCCATGGCAGCCAGTTCCTCCCCGTTCACGCCGTTGGCGCGCAGACCGACGAGCAACCCCGCCGTGAGGGCCGGATCCAGGGCGCCGGCCAGCCAGGCAGCCATCAGGGCCTCCGCTTGGCCGGCCGCCAGGTGCTGGCCCGCCAGGAGTTGATCCAGCACAGCGGGCCAGGGGGGGGGGGTGGCGGAGGCGGGCGTCATCCGAGACACTTGGGTGACACAGATCTTGCCGGGAAACATCCGGCCCCATCGGACGCAGACAAAAAAAAGCCCGGGTGCGGGGCACGCCGGGCCGGGTGATGGGGACCTCCTTACTATCACCTGGAATGGGGCGAACTGGCGAGATCTCGCCGCGCCCCGCGCGGGTCGCAGCGCCAGACCCTTCCTACGCCTCACCGATGGCTCCAGTCGCCATCAGCGAGGCTCGTGACGGGCCGGAGTGGTCAGGCCTCGGCGTCGCCTGAGGCGTCAAAACCGGATCCCACCGGCTCCGCCCCGGCGGTTTTGGCCCCCACCCGCCAGCCCCCCTGCCAGAGGGCCCGAGCCCGGGACTGCAGGTCCTCCGGGCTCAGTCCCCAGAGATCGATGGCGCGTCGCAGGTCGTCCTGCAGATCAAAGGCGCCGGGAAAGCCCCGATAGCGGGAGAGCAGACGGGCCGCGTCGATCAGATCCGCATCCTCCGGCGAACGGGCGGCCAGAAGGCGATCCACCGTGACCCGGTCGAGGCTGTGGAGGGGGTGGCTCTGGCCGGCGTCGGCCTCGCCGGAGGCGCCATCCGGACGGGGGGAGGACCGCGGCTGGGGCATCGCTGATCCGCCGGAACCCGGCGCGCTGCGGCCCCCTAGGTTAAACCTGCCCTTCGCCCCTCCACCGCCCTGATGCGTGCTCCGAAGCTCGCCATGCTTCGCCGCCATCTGTGGCCCCACCGCCGCGCGTTGCTTCTCGGTGTGCTGGCCCTGCTCGTGGTGAATGGCCTGGGAGTCACCATCCCGCTGATGGTGCGGCGGGTGGTGGACGAGCTGCAGGACGGCTTCCGGTATTCGAAGGTGCTCGGCCAGGCGGGCTGGATCATTGGCCTGGCCACCCTCATGGCAGCGGTGCGGCTCCTCTCCCGCCTCCTGGTGTTCGGCGTGGGGCGGCAGGTGGAGGTCGATCTGAAGCAGCGGATCTTTGATCATCTGCTGCGCCAGGAGCCGGCCTGGGTGCAGGCCACCGCCAGCGGGGATGTGCTGAGCCGCGCCACAAGCGATGTGGAAAACGTGCGCCGGCTGCTGGGCTTCTCCGTGCTCAGCCTCACCAACACGGTCCTGGCCTATGGCCTCACCCTGCCGGCCATGCTCCTGATCGATCCGTGGCTCAGCCTGGCTGCGGTGGCCCTTTATCCCCTGATGCTCCTGAGCGTGCAGCGCTTCGGCGGGCGGATCATGCGCGAGCAGCGCCGCCAGCAGGAGGCTCTCGCCGCCCTCAGCAACCTGCTTCAGGAAGATCTCTCGGGCATCAACGCGATCAAGATCTACGGGCAGGAGCCGGAGGAGGAGCGGGCCTTCGCCGTCCGCAACCGCGCCTATCGGGATGCGGCCCTGGGGCCCGCCCGCTACCGCAGCGTGATGTTCCCCCTGATCGAGGGCATCGCCTCCATCAGCCTCCTGGTGCTGCTGGGGCTCGGGAGCACCCAGCTGGAAAGCGGACGGCTGGGCATCGGCGATCTGGTGGCGCTGATCCTCTATGTGGAGCGATTGGTGTTTCCCACCGCCCTGCTCGGGTTCACCCTCAACACCTTTCAGACCGGCCAGGTGAGCCTGGAGCGCATCGAGGACCTGCTGCGCCGGCAACCGGAGATCGTTTCCCCCCCCGACCCCCGATCCCTCCCCGGCGGCCGGGCCCGGGGCGCCCTGGAGGCCCGCGACCTGACCCTGCATTACCCCGGCCGCCGTGAGGCGGCCCTCGACCAGCTCTCGTTTCGGATCGCGCCCGGGGAGCTGGTGGCGGTGGTGGGACCGGTGGGCTGTGGCAAGAGCACCCTCGCCCGGGCCCTGGGTCGCATGGTGGAGGTGCCTGCGGGGCAGCTCTTTCTCGATGGAATCGACATCACCACCCTTGCCCTGCCGGATCTGCGCCGGCAGGTGGCCCTGGTGCCCCAGGAGGGGTTCCTCTTCACGGCCCCCCTGGCCGACAACCTCCGCTACGGCGCCCCGGAAGCCTCGATGGAGCAGGTGCGGGAAGCGGCGGAGCTGGCCCAGCTGGCGGACGACGTGCGGGGCTTTCCCGATGGCTATCAAACCCTGGTGGGCGAGCGGGGCATCACCTTGAGCGGGGGTCAGCGGCAGCGCACGGCCCTGGGCCGGGCCCTGCTCTTGGACAGTCCGCTGCTGGTGTTGGACGATGCCCTGGCGAGTGTGGACAATCGCACCGCCGCCGCGATCCTGCAGGCAGTGCGGGGCCAGCGGCAGCGCACGGTGCTGCTGATCAGCCACCAACTCTCCGCTGCTGCGGCTTGCGACCGGATCCTGGTCATCGAGGCCGGCCGGCTCGTGCAGGAGGGCCATCACCGGGATCTGGTGCGGGAACCCGGCGCCTATCGGCGCCTGTGGGAACGGGAGCAGGCGGAACGGCTGCAGACCGCCTGACGCGTTGGCCGCGTCCCTTTCCCAAGTGTTGTTGAGAGAGCCGCCACGGCAGGCCAAACCCGGCTTAGCTGAGGGCGGTTCCGCCCCGTTGAGGGGGCCCCGTTCCCCCGCCGCTTCCACCATGGCCACCACCCCCGCTTCCCCCGCAGCCCTGGCCCAGGCCTACGACGTGCGCTGCACCCTCACCTTCGGCGACATCTACGGCCAGATCCTGATCTGGATGGGCGTGATCTTCGCCAGCCTGGCGGCGGGCCTGGCCCTGATGGGCGCCAGCCGGCCGATCTTCGCCCTGGTGGGGGTGGGGTTGATCCTGGTGCTGTCCCTGCCCTTCCTGTTGTTCGCCTTCACAACCACCCTGCTGAACCACATCGCCTTCGAGCCGAAGCGGCAGCCCTGATGCCGTTCCTAGGCTCATCCTCAGCATTGATTTGAACGGGTGTTCGACCGCTTGTCCATCTTTCAGACCCCCACCGCCCAGGCTGCGGCCCTGCGCCATGCGGTGCTCGACACGCCGATCGCGGCACCCCCGGGCCCTGGCGAGGGGGAAGTGGTGTTTGGCTGCGGCTGTTTCTGGGGGGCGGAGAAAGGGTTCTGGCGCTTGCCCGGGGTGATCACCACCGCCGTGGGCTACGCGGGGGGCAGCGTGCCGGATCCGACCTATCAGCAGGTGTGCTCCGGCCGCACGGGCCACACGGAGGTGGTGCGGGTGGTGTGGTCGCGAGAGCGGCTGGACCTGAGCGATCTGCTCAAATTGTTCTGGGAATGCCATGACCCCACCCAGGGCGACCGGCAGGGGAACGACCGGGGCAGCCAGTATCGATCCGCCATCTACGCCACCACCCCGGCGGATCGGGCCCTGGCCGAGGCCAGCCGCGACGCCTACGGCGCCCTGCTCCAAGCGGCGGGCTTCGGACCGATCACCACGGAGATCGCCACCGACAAGCCCTTCTTCTACGCCGAGCCCTACCACCAGCAGTATCTGGCCAAGCCGGGCAGCCGCCCTTACTGCTCCGCCCAGCCCTCCGGCCAGCGGCTGGGGGCGTTCCCGGGCGCGGCCTACACGCTGCCCCCCGAGGTCTGGCAGGCCTACGACTGGACACTTCCCCACTGCGTGCTCCGCGGGGACAATGCCCCCATCCGTTTGCCCTGACGCCCGGCCATGGTCCTGTTGCCCCTCCTCATGGGTCTGACGGTGCTCCTGGAGGGGCCGGCCTGGCCTGTGACCCCTGTTCCCCTGGCGATGTCCTCCCCCTGGTGGGAGGACTACGACGTTAAGGAGCGTTTTCTGTGCACGGACCGGGGCGGTGTGGTGGTGGAACGAAACGAGGCCCAGGCGGCCTTGATCAATGGCGATTCCGTCACCACTCTGTTCCGCGAGGCCGGCGAGGGGCCGGCGCTCGTCTACCGCAACGGCAGCCTGCGGCTGATTCTGCGGGGAGATGAGCTGACCGTGGAGCGGTTGCCGATGACAATCACCTGCGTTCGCAGCGAGCAGGTATGACGGAGCCCCATGAGGAGGGCGAGCGTTCCGCAGCGCGGGGGGAGACTCGCCGGCTGCACCCCATGCCCCGAGGACTGGTTGAACTTTACGGGCTGCTGGCGGTCCTGTTCGTGCTCGTGCCGGAATGGATGGCCGGGGGGGCCCTGCTCAGCTTTCGGGAGGTGCGGCGGGGGTCGGATCTGCCCGTCACCGCCCAGGCCTGGCGGCGGGTGCCGGAATTGCGCCTGGCCTCCCTGACGTTGGCCGGTCTGCGGCAGCTCGCCCGACAGGAGCGGATCCGTGGCTACAGCGGCATGGCGCGTGACCGGCTGACGCAACGACTGCTCAAGAAGCTCACGCGCCCGCGCCAGCCCCTGAACACGCTGTGGTAGCTTCCGTCTGCCGGGGCGTAGCGCAGCTTGGTAGCGCACCACTTTGGGGTAGTGGGGGTCGTGGGTTCAAATCCCGCCGCTCCGATTCGAGTTCACCGGCTTGTTCGATTTTCAGACGCTCCCTTCGGGGGGCGTTTTTTTGCGCGCCCTCCCGCGCGCCGAGGCCCGCCGCTGACAGGATGACGCCGCGCCGGAGACCACCCGTTGCCGAACCCCGCTGATCCGCTGCCGATCCGCCCCCTCGCGGAGCCCCTGAGCTGGGAGCAACTGGAGGCGTTAGCGCCGCCGGAACCCGATCGGGTGCACGGCCCCACCTCGGCCCAGGCCACTCTGCGGCTCTTCGGCGCGGAGGAGAGCGCCGTGCGGGTGACGCTCTATCGCGACCATCACGCCTGGTGTCCCTACTGCCAGAAGGTGTGGCTCTGGCTGGAGGAGCGGCGCATCCCGTATCGCACCCGCAAGGTGACGATGTTTTGCTACGGGGAGAAGGAGAGCTGGTATCGGCGCCTGGTGCCCTCCGGCATGCTGCCGGCCCTCGAGCTGGATGGACGGCTGATCACCGAGAGCGATCGCCTGCTGGAGGCGTTGGAGGCGGCCTTCGGCCCCCTGGGGGCCGGCATGGGAGAGACGCGGGTGGAGGCCCTGCGGCAACGGGAGAGGATGCTCTTTCGGGCCTGGTGCGAGTGGCTCTGCCAACCCCATCAGGCCGCCTCGGAGAGCCGGGCGCGAGGGGAGTTCCAGCGGCTGGCGCGGGCGATGGAGGAGGCCCTGGAGGCCCGGGGCGGCCCCTTCTTTCTCGGCGAGGCGCTCACGACAGCAGATCTGGTGTTCGTGCCCTACGTGGAGCGGATGAACGCCTCGCTCGCCTACTACAAGGGTCTGGCGCTGCGGCGGGAGCATCCGGCGATTCATCGCTGGTTCACGGCTCTGGAGGCACGCACCACCTATCTGGGCACCCAGAGCGACTTCCACACCCATGCCCACGACCTGCCGCCCCAGATGGGGGGCTGCTTCGCCAGCGGGGACCAGGCCCAACGGGCGCTGGCGGCCCGGATTGACGCGGGGCCCTGGCCGATCGACGCGCCCATGGATCTGGAAACCAGCCAGAGCGAGCCAGCCGACGCGGCGCGGGTGGCCCTGGGGCGGGTGCTCCGGCACCGCGCTCCGATCCTGGCGCGCAATCCCCTGCCCCCCGATCGCTTCGCCCCCGCTCTGCGCTGCGCCCTCACGGCGCTGGTGGCCGGCCCGGGGGAGACGCCGATGCCCCCCCCGGGCAGCGCGCCGGGGTTGCGCTACCTGCGCGATCGCATCAGCGTGCCCCGCGACATGCCCCTCCATTCGGCCCGTCGCCTGCGCCAGGCCCTGGAGGCCACGGCCCAGCGGGATCCGCTGGACCCCGGCGCGCCCAGCGTGCCGATTCCGATGCAACACCGGCGGGATCAGGATCCGCAGCCGTTCCTTGCGGCCCGCGAGGACCTGGCCTCCTGAACGCAGCGGGGAGGGTCCCAGTCCCCCCTTGCGAAACCTCTTTGTTTCGCTTTGCGAGGGCTGGCCCCACCCCCCCCGGCGCTGTCTTTGGATGAGGGAAGTGCCCCTGGCCACCACTGGTTCCCATGACCACCACCCTTCAGCCCCCCGCCGTGACAGGCAGCCACCCCGCTGGGGGCCTTCGCCGGGACGACGGCGATGGAAGCGTGCAGGTGCACCAGGATCCAGGCCTGCGCATCGAGGAGGGAGCCCTGGTGATCGCCGTCTATGGCAAGGGCGGCATCGGCAAATCCACCACCTCTTCCAACCTCTCCGCTGCGTTCTCCAAGCTCGGGAAGCGGGTGCTGCAGATCGGCTGCGATCCCAAGCACGATTCCACCTTCACCCTCACCAAAAAAATGGTGCCCACGGTGATTGACATCCTCGAAACCGTGGATTTCCACACCGAGGAGCTGCGCCCGGAAGATTTCATGTTTGAAGGCTTCAATGGGGTCCAGTGCATCGAAGCTGGCGGCCCTCCGGCGGGCACGGGTTGCGGGGGCTACGTCACCGGCCAAACGGTGAAGCTGCTCAAGGAGCACCACCTGCTGGAAGACACCGATGTGGTCATCTTTGACGTGCTTGGGGATGTGGTCTGCGGTGGCTTCGCCGCTCCACTTCAGCATGCCCACTATTGCCTGATTGTGACGGCCAACGATTTCGAGTCCATCTTCGCGATGAATCGCATCATCGCCGCCATCCAGGCCAAGGCAAAAAACTACAAGGTGCGTCTCGGTGGCGTGGTGGCCAATCGCAGCCGCGACACCGATCAGATTGACAAATTCAATGAGCGGGTGGGCATGAAAACCATGGCTCACTTTCGCGATGTGGACGCGATCCGTCGCTCCCGCCTGAAGAAGTGCACCATCTTCGAGATGGAGCCCAGCCCGGAAGTGGAAGCCGTGCAGGAAGAATATCTCAGCCTCGCGCGAACCATGCTTGAAAACGTTGAACCCCTCGAAGCCGAATCCCTCAAGGACCGAGAAATCTTTGACCTGCTCGGTTTTGATTGATTGTCATTGGTGTTGAATCTCTCTGGAGTTCAACGACGCCCGCCAGCGATGACAAGCCCGCTGATCGTCAACGGGCCTGTCATCGCTGCTTTCTCATCGGGTCTCAAAGGCGGTACTGCGGCCTTTTGTTGGCATCGATG
>JBKDSZ010000194.1:0-8665 GCA_046340375.1 Cyanobacteriota bacterium
CCGGGTCCACACCCCGCTGCGTCCGGCGTTGGTGTTTCAAAACCCCGATCATCAGTTGCTCATGCCCACCTGCGGCAGTGATCTGCGGTTGGGCCTGCCCGAAGACCTGAGCCATCGGGAGGCAGGAGCGCGCATCGCATCCCTCCTCGGGAATGTGGGACTGCAAGGGGTGGCCCAACGGCCGATTCACACCCTCAGTGGGGGGCAGAAACAGCGCTTGGCCATCGCGGGCGCTCTTGCCGCGGAAGCCACCCTCCTGCTTCTTGATGAGCCCACCGCGCTGCTGGATCCTGAGAGTCAAGGGGAGGTGCTGGCGCTGATCCGGGCCCTCTGCGACCGTCCCTCCTCTCCCTTGACGGCGCTTTGGATCACCCATCGGCTGGAGGAGCTCCAACGGGCGGATGGGGCGGCCCGAATGGAGAGGGGCACCGTGGGACCGTGGCGGGACGGGGCCGGCTTGGCCCGCGACCTGAGCCTCTTGCCCACGGGCAGGGAGGCCGGGTAAGGTCAGTTGTCCTCGAAGGGGGATGTCATTCCTCGGTAGCTCAGCGGTAGAGCGGTCGGCTGTTAACCGATTGGTCGCAGGTTCGAATCCCGCCCGGGGAGTTTTCTCGTTCCACAACTTATGGCTGCTCCGGGCAGGGAACCTCTGCCTGAGAGTTAAGTATGAGCTGTTTACAACGTTTTCGCACAGGCCCCCCGAAATCCGCTGAGTACCGCAGAATGGACCAGCAGGGTGGCCTGTCTTGCGACAGTCGCCGTTGCTTTCGTCCCCCTCGCCACCACTTTCGTCGCGGCACCCTCCGTCAGGGCCATTCCCGCCACGACAGCTGCCATGTCGGCAAAGGATCTTGCGACCCACGCTGGCCAGCTCCTCCCCCTTCGCACACCCTGCCGTTGCTCGTCATGAAACCCTGCATTCTTCTCGTTGAAGATGACAGCGACATGCGCGACCTGGTGGCTGGCCACCTTGAGCATGGTGGTTTCAGCGTGCAGCGTGCGGAAGATGGCATCAAAGGCCAGGCGCTGGCGCTTCAGTACAGCCCTGATGTGATCCTGCTCGACCTGATGCTCCCCAAGGTGGATGGCCTCACACTCTGTCAGCGCCTGCGCCGGGATGAACGCACCGCCCGAATCCCCATCCTCATGATCACCGCTCTCGGCGGAACCAAGGACAAGGTGAGTGGCTTCAATTCCGGTGCCGACGACTACCTCACGAAGCCCTTTGACCTCGAAGAGCTGATGGTGCGGGTCAAGGCCCTGCTGCGGCGCAGCGAGCGGGCACCCCTGTCCACCAAGCACAACGAGATCCTCAATTACTCCTGTCTCACTTTGGTGCCCGAGCGGTTTGAGGCCATCTGGTTCGACCGCCCCGTGCGCCTCACGCATCTGGAATTTGAGCTGCTCCATTGTCTCCTGCAGCGCCATGGCCAGACCGTGGCCCCCTCCCTCATCCTCAAGGAGGTGTGGGGCTATGAACCCGATGACGACATCGAAACCATCCGCGTGCATGTGCGTCATTTGCGCACCAAACTCGAGCCGGATCCGCGCAAACCGCGCTTCATCAAGACGGTCTATGGAGCCGGCTATTGCCTGGAACTGCCCACGGTTGACCAACTTCAGGAGCTGATCCCCCTCATGGCTCAGTCACGGCAGGCCTCCACAGACCCAAAGTCCGCCCATCCCGCTACCCCCTGAGCGGGGCCCCAGCCCTCACCCCCCGCGCAACCGGGCCAGGTCCAGCAGGGTGACTTCCCAGGCCAGCCGAGGTTGCACATGGCCGAGCAGGTGTTTCCGCAACACCTCCAGGCGCGCCACGGGTCGGGGATGTCTCTCGCGACGCCAAAGGGTGGTCTGCCACCAGCTCAGGAGCCAGAGCTGTTGCTCGCCATCAAGGTTTTCGCTGATCTCCCGCGCCAGTTCCAGGGCCTCCAGGGGATTGGAGGAGCGGTGCTCCAGCCGATCCGCCAGCCCCTCCGGCAGCCGCTGCCAGTGACGGCGGTGGGCCAGCAGGGCCCCGGGGGAGCCCCCCGCCAGGGCCAACAGCCCTTCCGGATCCCGTCGTGCCCCGCCGTCGGGGTCGGGTGAGGCCTCCCCGCCACGGATCAGCACCGTTTCCATCTGAGCCGCTGTGAGGGGTGGAAAAGGGATCCACTGGCAGCGGGATCGAATGGTGACCAGGAGGCGCTCTGGAGCGGAGCTGATCAGGATCAACAGGCCGTCGCCGGGTTCCTCAAGGGTTTTCAGCAACGCATTGGCCGCACCCTCGGCCATGGCCTCGGCGGCCTCGATCACCACAAGGGGCCTGGGCGATTCGCTCGGGCGACGGCCCAGAAACCGGGTCACCTCCCGCACCTGTTCCAATCGGATCTGGGGTGGCGTGCGTTGGCTCACCCCCTGGGCCTCCGCCTGGGAGGCCGGCACCGCTTGTCCCTGGTGCATGTAGGTGGGCTCCAGCCAGAGCAGGTCGGCCAGGTTGCCCTCGGCGAGCCGTCTGCGCACCAAAGGATCGGCGCTTCCTCCGCGAAGCACGCCTTCGAGAAAGCGCCGCGCCGCCAGCCGCCGACCCACCCCGTCCGGCCCCGCGAACAGGTAGGCCGGCGCCAGTCGCCCGCTTTCCAGGCCAGCCCGCAACAGCCGCACCGCCAGGGTGTGGCCCTCCAGATCGCCGAACAGCGGGTCGTCAGGCATGGGAAGAAGCAGAGGGACGGGCTGCGGGGAACCGCTCTCGCAGCGCCTGGCGGCAGCGTTCGGCGACGGTTGCCGGATCGCCCGTGGCCTCCACGCGCCACCAGGCCTCCCCGGCGGCCAGCGCCTGGAATCCCGCGTGCACCCGCGCTAGAAACGCCTCCCCTTCCGCTTCGATGCGATCCCCGCGCCGATGGCGTCGACGCTGCAGGGCCTCTTCCAAGGGGAGGTCCAGCCAGAGGGTGAGGTCGGGACGGAGGCCCGCGGTGGCGAATCGCTCCAGCTGGCGGATCGCCTCCAGGGGAAGGCCCCGGCCATGGCCCTGGTAGGCCTCCGTGGAGCCGCTGAAGCGGTCGGACAGCACCCAGTGGCCGGCGGCCAGGGAGGGGGCGATGCGCTCCGCCACGTGTTGCGCACGATCGGCGGCGTAGAGCAGCAGCTCCGCCCGCTCTCCAGGCACCAGGAGGGCCGGGGGGTGCAGGAGCAGCTCGCGCAGGGCTCCCCCGAAGGCCGTGCCCCCCGGCTCCCGGGTGACCACCAGCTCCTTCCGGGGGGGGATCAGGCCACTGGTGGGCAACCACTCCTGAAGGGCCTGGATCTGGGTGGTCTTGCCGGAGCCGTCGATGCCCTCCAGCACCACGAACCGTCCCTCAGTGGTCATGGGGCGCGGCAGGGGAAGATCCCTCGGCATCCGGTTGCAGAAGCAGGGCGTTGACCACAACCGTGATGGAACTCAGGGCCATCAGCAGGGCGGCCAGGGAGGGGGTGAGACGCAGGGAAAAGGTCGGAAGCAGGGCTCCCGCCGCGATCGGCAGCACGACCAGGTTGTAGCCGAAGGCCCAGAACAGATTCTGGCGCACTTTTGCCATGGTGCGCCGGGCCAGGGAGAGAGACCGCACCACATCCATCAAGCGGTCGCCCATCACGACAACGGCGGCCGAATCCTGGGCGATCTGGGTGCCTGTGCCCACCGCGATCCCCAGATCAGCGGCGGCCAGGGCCGGGGCATCGTTGATGCCATCGCCCACCATCGCCACCGGGCCGTGCAGGCGCCAGCGGCCCAGGGCCTCCACCTTCTGCTCGGGTCGCAGGCTCCAGGCCACCTCCTCCTCCCGCAGCCCGACCAGGGACGCCAGGTGGCGCACGCTGGCCTCCCGGTCGCCACTCAGCAGGCCCAGGGCCAGCCCCTGCTGCCGCAAGGCCCGCACGGCCCGGGCGGCGTCGTCCCGCGGCTGGTCCTCGATCGCGATCACACCCAGCAACCGCTGGCCCAGGCCGACGCCGATCAGGGTGGCTCGGGCGAAGGAGGCCTGGACGAGGACGGTCTCTGCGGCGGCGGGCAGGGCAAGGCCCCGTTCCAGCAGCCAGGGCAGACGACCCACCAGGAGAGGATCCGCCAGGCCCACGAGCCGACCTTCCATCCCTTGGCCAGGATGGGTTCGGCTCTCCTCCACGGCCAACAGGGGCAGGCCCCGCCGTTGGGCATCCTGCAAAAGGGCATGGGCCAGGGGATGGCGACTCTGCTGGTCCAGGCTGGCCGCCAATTGCAACATCCAGAGGCCCTCCACATCGGCCCGTCCATCGGGCTGGTCGGTCGCGGGAAAGGGCGCCAAGGCCGTCACCATCGGTCTGCCGAGGGTCAGCGTGCCGGTTTTGTCAAACACGACGGCCCCCAGCCGGGCGGCCATCTCAATGGCGTCACCGCCACGGAAAAGCACTCCGGAGCGGGCGGCCAGGGCGCTGCCCACGCTGATGGCCGTTGGCGTCGCCAGCCCCAGGGCACAGGGGCAGGCCACCACGAGCACGGCAATGGCGAGCTGCAGCGCCAGGCCGAAGGGCGTCATGTCCGGTGGCATCAGCCCGTGGCCCCCGTGGCCCATGGAGCCGGCGGCAACCGGGTGGAGCACCCGGGGCCAGAGGGTTGTGCCCCACAGCCACCAGAAGACAAAGGTGGCCGCGGCCAGCAACAGCACCAGGTGCGTGAAGCGCCCGGCCACCCGGTCGGCCAGACCCTGGATGGGGGCCTTGCGGGCCTGAGCGGTTTCCACCAGCCGCACGATGCGCGCGATCGCCGTTTGCTGGCCGCAGCGCGTGGCCTCCACCACCAGGGGAGCCTCCAGGTTGAGGCTCCCCGCCTCCAGTTCAGAGCCCGCCTCCGCTTCCAGGGGGAGGGGTTCGCCGGTCAGGGCGGAGCGATCAACGGCGGAGGATCCGCTCCGGACCACGCCATCGACAGGCAGCCGATCCCCTGGAAGTACCAGGAGTCGATCTCCCGGTCTGAGACCACCGGAGCGCACTTTGCGGGGGGGCGCGTCTTCCAGGATGAGAAGGGCTTCATCGGGCTGGAGCGCGGCCAATTCCTCAATGGCCCGGCAGCTCCGCCAGCGGGCCCGCTCCTCCAGGAACCGGCCCGCCAGCACGAACCCGAGCAGCATCACGGGTTCGTTGAAGAAGCAGGGCAGATGGCTGGCGGGCCAGAGCCACCCCACCACGCTCGCCAGGTAGGCGCTGCCCATCCCCAGACCCACGAGGCTGTCCATGCTGGGCTGGCCCGCCAGGGCGTTCCGGAGCCCGGTGAGCAGGATCGCCCGGCCAGGTCCGGCGAGGGCGATCGTGGCGATCAACCCGTGCAACCAGGGGGCCTGGAGCACGTTCAGGGACGCGGGCCAGGCCGTGCCCGCCACCTCGGCCCAATGGCCCAGGCTGGAGAGCAGCACCAGCAGCAGCGCCGTCACCACCTGGCGCCACTGTTGCCACCAGGTCTGCCGCAGCCGTTGCTCCCGGCGGCTGAGCAACACGCTCCCCTCGTCCCGCGGTCGCGCCTCGAATCCCAGGCTCTTCAAGCTGGCGAGGAGGGGCTCAACGCCACCCGCTTCCGGCTCCAGGTCGACCCAGGCGGTGCGGGTGAGGAGATTCACACTCACCTGGCTCACGCCCGGCTGTTGGCGCAGCCGCTCTTCCACGGCCCGAACGCAGCCTCCGCACTTCATGCCTTCCACATCCAGCAGCACGCCACAGGTGGAAGCGGGCGTGGGCGCCATCGAACCGGGGGCAACCGCCGCCGTCACGACGCCGCTGGGGGAGGAGGGCACGGGGCTGTCGAGGGACCTCGTCTCACCCTAGGCACCGCGCGCGGAACAACCACCGCTCGGCGGTCCGAACAGGCAGGATGGAATCACGCCTGCTCCAGCGCCGTGCCCCGCTCCCAGCGCAACGACAACTTCATCGACAAGAGTTTCACGGTGATGGCTGATCTCATCGTCAAGCTGTTGCCGATTGATGCCAAGTCGAAAGAAGCCTACGTTTATTATCGCGATGGCTTGTCAGCGCAGAACGATGGTGATTATGCTGAGGCCCTGCAAAACTATGAGGAAGCCCTGAAGCTTGAGGATAACACCACAGACCGCGCTGAAATTCTCAAAAATATGGCAATCATCTTCATGAGCACTGGGGAGGAGGAAAAATCTCTCGATTATTACAGTCAATCTCTGGACGCCAATCCCAACTCTCCATCTTGTTTGAAAAATATGGGATTGATCTATGAAAAATGGGGGCGCATTGCCGAGGAAAATGGCGATCAGGATGGGGCGGATCGCTGGTTTGAGCTCGCAGCACAGCACTGGAGCAAGGCGGTGCGTTTGTATCCAGGTGGCTACCTCGATATTGAAAACTGGCTGAAGAGCTCCGGCCGCAGCACGGTGGATGTCTATTTTTAATCAACGTCGTTCGCTCCCAGGGCCCCTGTCAGGGCCTCCGCCAGGCTGGAGCATTCCAGCCACGCCAGCCCCGGGCACACCCCGGGGCTGAGGCCGCAGCCCCGGGGCACCACGGCGCGCGTGAAGCCCAGGCGGGCGCTGTCCTGCAGCCGCAGCGCCCGTTGCCCCACCGGCCGGAGCTGCCCCCCCAATCCCAGCTCCCCGATCAAAACGGTGCCCGGCGGGAGGGTCAGGTCGCGGTAACTCGCCACCACGGCTGCGGCCACCCCCAGGTCCGCAGCGGGTTCCTCCACCTGCAGCCCCCCCGCCCCGGCCAGGTCGCAGTCGATCCGGGAGAGGGGCAGGCCCAGATGTTTCTCGATCACGGCCAGGATCTGGTGCAGCCGGTTGGTGCCCACCCCCGTGGCCGTGCGCCGTGGACTGGCGTAGCTGGTGGGGCTGACCAGGGCCTGCAGCTCCACCACCAGGGGACGGGTGCCTTCGAAGGCCACGATCGTGGCGGTGCCGGGGCTGGGCTGGTCGCCGCCAAGAAACAGCTCGCTCGGGTTGGTCACCTCCGCCAACCCGCCATCGCGCATCTCGAACACCCCCAGTTCGTGGGTGGCGCCGAAGCGGTTTTTCACCGCCCGCAGCAGGCGATGACTGGCAAAGCGGTCGGCTTCGAAGGTGAGCACCGCGTCCACGAGATGTTCCAACACCTTGGGGCCCGCCAGCAGGCCCTCCTTGGTGACGTGGCCCACCAGAAGCAGCGCCGTTCCCTGGCGCTTGGCCAGCCGCTGCAGGGCCGCCGCGCACTCCCGCACCTGGGCCACCGTGCCGGGGGCGCTGCTCAGGTTGGCGTCATGGAGGGCCTGGATGCTGTCCAGGATGGCCACGGCGGGTTGGAGCGCCTCCAGCTCCTCCAGCACGCGATCCAGATCCGTTTCGGACAGCAGCCGCAGGCCGGCCCCTGGAGCCTCCGGTGTCGCCCCCGCTTCCGCGGAGGGTGCGGGAACAAGACGGCGCCAGCGCAGCCGCACCTGCTGGGCGGATTCCTCCGCGCTCACGTAGAGGACGCTGCACTGGCCGGCCATGGCCTGGGCCACCTGCAGGAGCAGGGTCGACTTCCCGATGCCCGGATCGCCCCCGAGGAGCACCAGGGCCCCGGGCACCAGGCCCCCCCCCAGGACCCGGTCGAGCTCCACGAATCCCGTGTCGAGGCGTTCAAGGGGCGGTCCGGCGGAGGCGTGGATCGGCGTGGAGCGCCAGCGGGCCGGCTCTCCCTCCTCGGCCGCCAGCGGGGAGGGCCGCCGCCGATCCAGGCGGCCCTCCCGGGGTGAGGAGGGTTGCTCCACAAGGGAATTCCAGCTGCCGCAGGCAGCACAGCGCCCGAAGAACTGGCGGCTCTGGGCCCCGCAGGTCTGGCAGAGGTAGACGGACGCGGAACGGCCCATGGGCTGAATGTGAAGAAAGATGGCTGTCCGGAACAGGGTGGCCCTCAGGCCTTTTCAGTGGATCCGTTCCGTTGTAATTGCTGCGTCCTCGCGATGACGGCGACCTCCCCGGCCAAAGAAACGATCCTTGTCGTGGATGACGAGGCCAGCATTCGCAGGATTCTGGAAACACGTCTGTCGATGATCGGTTACCAGGTGCTGACCGCCTCCGACGGGGAGGAGGCCCTGGAGACCTTCCACCGCTCCCAGCCCGATCTGGTGGTGCTCGACGTGATGATGCCCAAGCTCGACGGCTATGGCGTTTGCCAGGAGCTGCGCAAGGAATCGGATGTGCCCATCGTGATGCTCACCGCCCTGGGCGATGTGGCCGATCGCATCACCGGCCTGGAGCTGGGTGCCGACGACTATGTGGTCAAGCCTTTCAGCCCCAAGGAGCTCGAGGCCCGCATCCGCTGTGTTCTGCGGCGGGTGGAGAAGGAGCAGGTGGCGGGCCTCCCCAACTCCGGCGTGATCCAGGTGGCCGATCTGCGCATCGACACCAACAAGCGGCAGGTCTACCGGGGGGAAGAGCGCATTCGGCTGACCGGCATGGAGTTCAGCCTCCTGGAGCTGCTGGTCAGCCGCTCGGGAGAGCCCTTCAGCCGGGGCGAGATCCTCAAGGAGGTGTGGGGCTACACCCCCGAGCGGCATGTCGACACCCGTGTCGTGGATGTTCACATCTCCAGGCTGCGTTCCAAACTGGAGGATGATCCTGCCAACCCCGAGCTGATCCTCACGGCTCGGGGCACTGGCTATCTCTTCCAGCGCATCGTTGACTCCGTTGCCCCC
>JBKDSZ010000195.1:0-57663 GCA_046340375.1 Cyanobacteriota bacterium
GCCTGGTGCCCGGCGGCACCCTGCTGCTCAACACGCCTGGCGATCCGGCCACCACCTGGCGGCTGATGCCGGCGAGCGTGCGGGAGCAGGTGCGACGACTGGCGCCGACGGTGTGGCAGATCAACGCTGCCCGGGTGGCGCGGGAGGCGGGCATGGGCGGCCGGATCAACACCGTGATGCAGGCGGCGTTTTTCGCCGTGAGCGGCGTGCTGCCGCGGGAGGAGGCCCTGGAGCGGATCCGGGAGGCGATCCGCCACAGCTACGGCAAAAAGGGAGAAGCGGTGGTGCGGATGAACCTGCAGGCCCTCGACGCCAGTCTGGACGCCCTGCAGCCCGTCCTCTGGCAGGAGCTGGAAGGGGAGGCCGTGTCCCCCGTCCTGGCTGGCGCTGATCCTCTGGCGGAGGCGCCCGCCTTTGTGCGCGAGGTGATCGGGCCGATGCTCGCCCATCGGGGCGATGCCCTGCCGGTGAGCGCCATCCCCTGCGACGGCACCTGGCCCACGGGAACATCCCGCTGGGAGAAGCGCAACATCGCCGCCATGGTGCCGGTGTGGGAGAGCGATCTCTGCGTGCAGTGCGGCAAATGTCTGCTCGTCTGCCCCCATGCGGTGATCCGGGCCAAGGTGGCGCCCGCGGAGGCCCTGGCCGGCGCGCCGGAGGGCTTCCGCGAGGCGCCGGCCCGGGATCCGGCCTTCGCCGGGCAGCGCTTCACGATCCAGGTGGGGGTGGAGGACTGCACCGGCTGTCAACTGTGCGTGGAGGTGTGTCCCGCCCGCGACCGGCGGGAACCGAAGCGCAAGGCCCTGAACATGGCCCCCCAGCGCCCCCTGCGTGACCCGGGCCGGGCGAACTGGGATTTCTTCCTCGGGCTGGCCGAGGCTCCCCGCGCCGGACTCAACCTCCACAAGATCGGCCAGCAGCAGTTGCAGCAGCCCCTGTTTGAGTTCTCCGGCGCCTGCGCCGGCTGCGGCGAAACGCCCTATCTCAAGCTGCTGAGCCAGCTGTTCGGCGACCGGCTGCTGATCGCCAATGCCACCGGCTGCAGCTCGATCTACGGCGGCAACCTGCCCACCACCCCCTGGACCACCAACGGGGAGGGCCGGGGCCCCGCCTGGAGCAATTCCCTGTTTGAGGACAACGCGGAGTTCGGCTACGGGATGCGGGTGTCGCTGGACCAGCAGCGGGCGATGGCCCTGGCGTTGCTGGCGCGGTGCACGGGCGGCTTGCTTCCGCCGAGCCTGGTGGAGGCCCTTGTCGAGGCGGCCCCGCGGCAGGGGGAGGAGGCCGCGATCCACGAGCAGCGGGAACGGGTGGCGGAGCTGAAACGGTTGTTGCGGGCCCAGCTGGAGCGGCTGCCAGCGGAGCGGCGCGCCCTGGCGCCAGAGGCCTTGCTGCTCGATGTGGCGGATGCCCTGGTGAAGACCAGCGTGTGGCTGGTGGGCGGCGACGGCTGGGCCTACGACATCGGCTTCGGCGGCCTCGACCATGTGCTCGCCTCCGGCCGCGATGTGAATGTGCTGGTGCTCGACACGGAGGTGTATTCCAACACTGGTGGCCAGTCCTCCAAGTCCACGCCCCTGGGGGCGGTGGCGAAGTTCGCCAGCGGCGGCAAGGCCGCGCCCAAGAAGGACCTCGGCCTGATGGCCATCAGTTATGGCTCGGTCTATGTGGCGAGCGTGGCCATGGGCGCCCGGGATGAACACACCATCCGCGCCTTTCTGGAGGCGGAAAGCCATCCCGGCCCTTCACTGATCATCGCCTACTCCCACTGCATCGCCCATGGCATCGACATGGCCAAGGGCATGGAGCAGCAGCGCCTGGCGGTGGAATCCGGCCGCTGGATGCTCTACCGCTACGACCCCCGCCGCCAGGAGCAGGGCCTCTCCCCCTTGCAGATCGACAGCGCCCGACCCCGCCGCTCCCTCCGCGAAGCGATGGCCACCGAAAACCGCTTCCGCATGCTCGGCTACACCAATCCCGAACGGGCCCGCCAACTGGAGAAGGAAGCCCAGGCCCAGGTGCTCCGCCGCTGGAGCCTCCTCCAGGCGCTGGCGGGGGCGTGCCAGCCGGAGGAGCCGGCGGGGTGACAACCCGATCCAGCCTCAACATCCCGGCCAGGGCCATCGTTCAGAGCAGCAAATCACCTGGCTGCAGCAGTGGGCGTTGGCTGAGAAGGATCTGAACATCCGGATGCGGGCTGTCGTTCACATTGCCGCTGAGCACACCGGTCGACGGGTCATAGAGCAACTGTCCGGGCGCGGTGAAGCCCCTACGCTTTGGCCCTCCATCAATGGGGAAGGGGAGCAGGGTGAAAGACTGCTGGCCCGGTTGGCTGAGATCGGCATCGAGGGCCCCCAGGTCGATCCGATCGCTGCCGGGAGTGAAATCCACGATGGTGTCCCACACTCTCGGCCCAAGGTCACCGGCTTGAAACACAAACAGATCCTGACCAGCGCCGCCGCGCAGCCGATCCGTGCCAGGTCCTCCGATCAGGCGGTCATCGCCGAGGCCTCCATCAAGACGGTCAGAACCGGCACCACCGGCCAATTGATCGTTCCCCGCCGCACCGAAAAGGTGATCGGCAAACCGGGTGCCGAGGACATCGTCATCCCCTTGGCTGCCTTGAACTCGGATCGGCGTGGCGCGACCATCTAAAATCTGGCCTCGAATCTCCCAGATCCTCTCCAGGTCGGGTTGTTCCACGGAATCCGTCAGCCTGTTGGCCTCAATCCAGCCGACAACGAATCGACCGTCCATCAAAGGGGTGATGTTGATCTCAGGAAAGAGATGGACGGTGGGATCATTCACCAAAAAACGTTCGCCAATCGGACGGCCTAGGTGATTGAAACGCTGACCGCCTATGGCACGACTCTGCCCATCCGGCAGGGCCACCTGCCATGCGGCGACAAAGCCCCCATCGGGTAGCGCAGAGAGGTAAGGATAATTAAATTGACTTAGGTTGACCCCCTTCAATATAGTCTCATGCCCCAGTTTGCGGCCATCAGCGCGGAACAGCTGCACGCGGCAGCGACTGACATCATTCACCTGGCTCCAGAGCACCGCCACCTGGCCGTTGGCCAGACTGACAAGTCCGTGAGGAAAGGACACATTGGTCCAGTTGGTTTCCGCCAAGGGGATTGCAGGTCCAGCAGGCACCCCCTTTGAATCAAAGCGCTGCCATGCCAATCGGCTACTGATATCGGAGAAGGAGGAAAAGAGGGTTTGCTCTTGCCAGACCGCAAGGAATCCTCCCCTGGAATCCGAAACGAGCTGGACAGTGAGGCTCCACCCGGGAAGGGAGGCCTGAATGGCGACCGGCTCCGCTCTGGGCTGAAGGCTGGCCTCAAAAAGCTGGACCTTGTACTCGGGTTGCCAGTTCCAATACATCCAGCCCGATAACTGCGGATTGGTCAGGATCTTGAGCGCGAATCCCCCATCGCTTAGGGCGTCGATCTCTTCCACATCCCCCGTGAAGTGTTCGATCAGCCGCACGCTGGCATGGATCAATCCAGTTTTGGGATCCAAACATCTCGCCCATAATCCATCCTCTCTCTCCCAGACCGTCAGCAATTGGCCATCCGCGAGAACAGCGCTGCGTGATCTTGGCAGCATCCCGTTGACGGAAGGCAGCAGGATCTTGGCCTCTCCGCTGGGCTGCCCCTGAGCGTTGAAGTGTCGAAAAAAAATCGCCTCGTCAAGATATGACTCCCAAAGGGCAACAAAACCTCCATTGGGCAGGGCGTGAAGGGAGGATTTCTCGGCGATGCCACCGTTGTTGGCACGGATGGCGAACGGTGACCCATCGCGCAAAACTTTCATTGCTGAGTTCCTGAAACGGCTACCATTATGACTGAATTTGTATGAGAATGCCGTTCAGCCGCTGAGGCGAAGCACAAGAGCCCAAAGGCGTCCTGCCGCCCGATTCCGTCAGTCCGCGTCGTCTTCCAGCAGGAGTTGGGCGAAAGCGGTGTACAGGTCTTGATCGTCGTTGGCCCGACCGGGATTGCGGCTGTCGCGCCGACGGCCCGCCGCCCCCTTCCCCCCCCGGCCCGTGGGCCGATCGTTGGCCGTGGTGCCCGAAGCCTCGGGGATGGAGCCCCGGCCCAGGGCGCGACCGCTCGATAGGCCTGTGGCGTCTGGCCGAAGAGAGGCTTCCAGCTCCCTCAGGCGGTCGAGCAGATGGGGAGGCACGGTGCCGTCGGCGCTGGCGGCGATCAGGGCACGGAAGAGTTCCGCCGGCTCCTGCGCGCGCTCCAGCGGGTGGCGCGGGGCCTCCGCAGGAGGGCGTCTGGCGCCAGGAGGAAGCCGTTGGGGGATCTCGCGGCGCGGAGCCGCCGAGGCCCGCTTGTCGCGGGGATCCATGGCGCGATCAACGGGCGCACCGGTGCCCCGAGGCGCTGCCGGGGGCTCGGGGGGGGGCAATTTCTTCGGCAGGGTGCGCCCGAGGGCTTCCAGCCGTTCTTTGCTGCGGGCATCCAAGGTCATGGCGGCGTCGGGGGGAGCGACAGCAGAGGGGGGTCAGGGACAGTCGAGGGTGTCGCGGGTGAGGCGTCCGCTCTGGGGATGGCGGCCGGTGGCGGAGGCGCAGAGGGTCTTGCGGGCGTCCGCGCGGAGATCAACATTGGTGAAATCCGCCCCGTCGATCCGCACCTCCTCGAAGCGGGTGTTGAAGGCGAAGGCATCCTCCAGCCAGGCCCCCCGCAGGTCGGTGCCTTTCAACACGGCGTTATCGAGGTTGGCTTCCCGCAGATCGGCACCGCTCAGGTTGGCATCCTGCAGCTTGGCGCCAAAGAGGCTGGCCAGGCGCAGATCCGCTCCCGTGAAATCCGCTTCGCGCAGGTTGGTCAGATTGAAGGTGGCCCCCCGCAGATCCGTGCCATGGAAATCAGCGCCGATCAACACCTGCTTCGCATAATCCATCGCCGCACGGGCCGGCTGAGCCGCTAGCCCCGCAACGGAGCCGGAGATCACAGCCAAAAGAAGAACCATGGAAAAACCCTGTTGGAGGCCACGGTGAAGGGAATTCCGCACACTCCGGCAGAACAGGCAAAGGGGGTGGCTCATGGCTGGCAAAACTCAAAGGAGAAGCGAAACCCGCTCTGCTCCTTTCTAGCCGCGGGCGAAGGGAGGGGGAAGACGCAACCTGGCCTGCCGCGATTGTGTCGCCATGCTTCCCGAGGAAGGGAGCTGAACCTCAGAACAAGGCCATGGCCCGGATCTTGGCCAGCTTGTCAACTTCCAGACCCTCCAGTTCGTCGACAGCCAACAGGCCATCCTTCACAAAACTGGCGAACACAAACAGGATGCCATCCAGTCGGAAATCGAAGCGACCCTCCATCGCGTGGCGCTGGGTGCTCAGGAAGTCGTGGAGCTGCCAGAGGGCCTCCACCGATCCCAGCCCGGTGGCATGGCCCTGCACCGTGCTGATCAAGCTGGTCACGGCGCGACCATGGGCCCGCTCGAACGCTTCCCGCGCGATCGCCTGTTCCTGGGGTGTCCAGACGAGCACGGTGGAGGCGGTCATGGTGCGCAGCGGAACGTTCAATGGTTGATAACCGCACGTTATCGCCCCCATAAGTCAAACGCGACTGGCCGGCTGGCGCCGGACTGCCGGCAGCTCATGCCAGGCCAGGTGGGGATGGGCGTGGTGTTCCCGGTGGTAGCCGAAGTGATAGCAGCTCAGGAGCGACAGCCAGACAGGCCAATTCAGGCTGCGGGGCTCGTGGCGGGCACACTCCGGTGAAGCGAGGGAGCCGCAGCCGCGATCGGTCGAGGATGTGCGGTGAGGCAAGAAGGTGCCCACCAGAAAAAGCTGGGCCGAACTGAGCAGGGTCGGCAGGACGCCGTAAAGCGCCACATTGGCCACTGGGCTCGCGGACACCGGCCACGCCAGGGCCGCCAACGCCAACCAGCAGAGCGCGAGCACGGTCAGTTGCCCGGACGTCAGATAGGCCGCCATGAATCGCCCGTACCAACGCCAAAGACCGGGTTGGCCTTCCAGGTGGTGGTCGGGATCGCGTGCGGTGCCGGCATGGCGATGATGCAGGCCGTGGTTGCGCTGGCAGCGGCCGTAGGGCAAGGCCGCATACAAAAGCAGAGCGAGCTGACCGATGGGGCGGTTGGCCCCTGGCCGCTGGGGCCAGAGGCTGCCATGCATCGCGTCGTGGGCCACGATGAACAACCCCGTCTGCAGGAGGGTGCGCAGCAGCACTGCGACGACCACAACAACCGGAGAGAGGCGGGAAAGGGTGGTGGGGAGCAGGACGGCCCAGCTCCCCAGCCAACCCAGCACAAGTCCGGCGGCGAGCCCGAGGCCTCGCCGGGTGGACGACGTCAACGGGCGAACTTCAGCAGTTCGGCGGCGGAGGCCAGCAGGTCGATGGCCACGAAGTAGATCTTGCCCTCGGGGTTGAGCAGGAAGCGCCAGGCCACGTTCATGCCCACACCCGCACCGAACCAGGGTGTCTGCACCTTGCCGGTGACCTTCAACTGGGTGAAGCCGCCCTCGGCGGGTTCGGAATAGCCCCGCTCAGGAAGAAGCTTGAGGTTTTGGCAATCCTCCTTGAAGAACTTCAAGATCGCTTCCGTGCCAACGATGGGCTTCTGGAAGGGGGGCTGGAGGGCGCCGTCCGGGAGGAAGAGCTGAATCAGGGCGTCAAAGTCATTGGCGTTCAGCAGGTCCATGTAGGCGTTGACCGTGGGGTTGATCACCCCCTCGATGAACACCTTCTGGCGACTGGCTTCCGGCGTGGGCGCCGCCACGGGCTCCATCACCCGCTGACCCTCGCCCTTTGCCGGGTCGAACCCCATGTCCACCACGAAATTGCGCAGCAGGGTGATCTGCTGGCCCTGATCCACACCCTTGACGGAGGTCAGCACGGCGGAGGCGTTGGCGGAGAGCTGATACCCCTTCGGAATCGGAGCCACCAAGCCGGCGGCCATCCATTCGCCCAGTTGATACCAGAAGCCCAACTTGATGTTCACCGACCAGGTGGCGTAGATGCGGCCGATGGGGGTGTCGCTTCGGTTGGCCAGATCACACATGACCTGGCTCTGCTCCGGGAAGCTCATCGCCTTGATCTGGTTGAGCACCGGCTCGGCGAACTGCATCCGGGCGGCGCCCGGGGCGGCGATCGTGATGGTCTGACCCATCTCCAGATAGGCAAACCAGATCAGCGCAAGCTGGTCTTCGGCGTTCAGGAGTCGGAAACGGGCGGTGATCGCCGGCACCGCGTCGGCGCTGAGGGTTTCCGGGAAGATCTGAGTGGCCTTGGAGAGGGTGAACATGCGTGGCTGTCTAAATGTGAAGATTTCCTTCAGATCCTACCCTGCGCAGCCGCGATCGGGGCGCGGGGCTGTGGTCGGTTTGCGCACCATCGCGGTCGGTTCCCGCCCCCGCCTGTCCGCTCCTGGGAACCCTAGACAGGCCCCGGCTCGCCCCCATGCCGCCCACCCCGACCCAACTCACGGGCCGCTGGGCGGAGCAGCGCGCCCTGGGCCTGTTGCAGGGACGGGGCTGGCTGCTGGTCTCCCGCAACTGGCGCTGCCGCTGGGGGGAACTGGATCTGGTGCTCTGCAAACCCGGCCGGCTGCTGCTCGTGGAGGTGAAGGCCCGAAGCGCTGGCCACCGGGATGGCGATGGCGCCGCCGCCCTGCGGCGCGAAAAGCTCAGACGCCTGGCGAAGGCCTTCGCCTGCTGGCAAGCGGCCCACCCCCAGCTCGCCCCCCGGCCCGTGGAGTTCGTGGCCGCCCTGGTGCCCCTGCCCCCGCGCCGTGCGCCGGTGCGCTGGGTGCGGCTGCTCTGAAGGCTGGAGCCGCCCCCTTGCCCGGCGTGCCTCAAGGGGTGGAGGGCGTGGAGGGCGTGGAGGGTGCAACGGGGTCAAACCACACCGTGCAGCGGAAGCGCGGCAGGCTGCCCATCCGCCCCACGCCCACCTCCTGACAGCTGGTCTGCGTGATGCCGTCGCGATCCGCCGGCGGGACCTGCTGAAGGGCCCGCTGCTGGGCGTCGCTCTGGCTCCAGATCGATTCCGCCGTGCGGCTCTCCGCCCGAACAGGGAGGGGCGCCAACCCGAAGAGGGGCAGCGCCAGCGGCACCAGCAGCCACCTCCGGCCCAGGCCCAGGCGGCGCGTGGCCCCGGCCGCCGGGGCCTGGGTGGACTGACAGGTCATGGGGAACACGGCGCAGGCTCTCCACCCCTAACAGCCCGGCCGGCGGGGCACGCTGGAGCCAGTGGCCGTCCCCCATGGCATCCCCGTCCCCCTTCGGCACCCATCGCGCCCGCCATCGCTTCGGCCAGCACTGGCTGGTGGATGCGGAGGTGCTGCGCCGCATCGTGGAGGCCGCCGAGCTGACGGCGGCCGATCAGGTGCTGGAGGTGGGACCGGGCCGGGGGGGGCTCACAGAGGCGCTCCTCGCCTCTCCCGTCGCGGGCGTGCTGGCCGTGGAGCTGGATCGGGATCTGGTGGAGGGGCTGGACCAGCGCTTTGGCGGCTCTCCCCGCTTCACCCTCCTGTCCGGCGACATCCTCACCCTCCCGCTGCCCTCCCCCGGCCCCGGTGGCCCCACCAAGGTGGTCGCCAACATCCCCTACAACATCACCGGCCCCCTGCTGGAGCGCCTGCTCGGCCGCCTCGATCGGCCCGTCACCCCGCCCTGGAGCCGACTGGTGCTGCTCGTGCAGCGGGAGGTGGGCGAACGGATCCGGGCCGCGGCGGGCACCAGTCCCTACTCCGCCCTCAGCGTGCGCCTCCAGCTGCTGGGCCACTGCCAGGCGGTCTGCCCGGTTCCGCCCCGCTGCTTTCAGCCGCCGCCACGGGTGCACTCGGAGGTGATCCGCATCGACCCCTTTCCCCCCGAGCGGCGGCTCCCCCCCGAGCAGGCCACCGCCCTGGAGCGGCTCCTGCGCCGCGCCTTCGCCGCCCGCCGCAAGATGTTGCGCAACAGCCTGGCCGGCCTGGCATCGGACGACACCCTGGCGGGCTTGGCATCGGAGGCGGGCGTCAGCCTGCGGGCGCGGCCCCAGGACCTCTCCCCGCCGGAGTGGGTGGCGCTGGCCGCCAGCTTGAATCGCGCCAATCTCCTCGGGGGTCCGGCCCCCCATCGCGATGGCTGACCGCCGTGTGATCGCCCCGGCCAAGATCAACCTGCACCTGGAAGTGCTCGGCCTGCGGCCCGATGGCTTCCACGAGCTGGCCATGCTCATGCAGTCGCTGGAGCTGGCCGATGTGATCCACCTGAGCGACCGTCCGGATGGCGGGATCCGCCTGCGCTGTGATCGGGACGATCTGCCCCTGGGGTCCGACAACCTGATCGTGCGGGCGGCGGAACGGCTGCGGACCCACGCCGGGCGGCAGGACCTGGGAGCGGAGATCCTGCTGGAGAAACGCATCCCCATCGGCGCTGGCCTGGCGGGAGGCTCCAGCGACGCCGCGGCGACCCTGGTGGGGCTTGATGCCCTCTGGAATCTGGCCACACCGCCGGAAACCCTGGCGGCTCTCGCCGCGGAGCTCGGCTCCGATGTGCCCTTCTGCCTGGAGGGCGGCTGCCAGCTCTGCTTCGGGCGGGGCGAGCGCCTGGAAGCGTGCCCGGGTCCCGGCGCGCCCCTGGGGGCCCTTCTGCTGAAGCATCCGGCGGCCTCAGTCTCCACGCCCTGGGCCTACGGCCGCTGTCGCGAGTGGCGCGGCGACTTCTACCTCGGCCTGGAGAGCGACTTCGCGCAACGGCGCCAGGCCCTTCGCCAGAGCCCCCTGCTCGCGGCCCTGCGGGGGGAGGGCCCCCTGCCGCCCCTGCGCAACGATCTCCAAGCCGTGGTGGCCCCGGACGTGCCCTCGGTGGGCCTTGCCCTCGCCCTCCTCGCCCAGGGCCCCCCGCTCCTGGCGGCGGCCATGAGCGGCTCCGGCCCCACGGTGTTCGGTCTCTACCCGACCCCCGCCGCGGCCGAGGCGGCGCGCCTCTCGCTGGCTGAGGCCCTGGCGGCGGAGGGGCTGGACAGCTGGAGCTGCGGCCTGCGCGGCTCGGGTGTCAGCCTGGCGGAGGCCGGCCCCCTTCCATGAGCGACGCGTCCGATCCCTCCACCGCTCCTTCCGCCCCGCCCGCCGGCGGGCCCGCGGAGGAGGCCCCCGCGGGATTGCGCAAGGGGCCCCTCAGCTTTCTCAGCGGCGCCCTCACCAGCGGGCTTCTCGCCTGGTTGTCCCTCGGCCTCAGCGGTCGGGTGGTGGCCTACTACGGGGCCCATCCGCCCCACTACAGCGCCCGGGTGGCCCAGAGCATCGCCACCGCGGTGAAAACCCTCGTGGTGGGGATGACGTTCCTGGCGACGTTCACCTTCGCCTTCGTCGCCATCGGGCTCTTCCTCACCTTTCTGCGCAGCCTTTGGCCCGCCGCCAGCGCCCCGAGCGCTGCATCGAAAGGACGGCCTTCCTAGACTCGGACGCATTGGTTGAAACCATGACGCTCCACGATCTGGGTCTGCTGGCGGTGCTGCTCCTGCCCGGCATGCTCCTCTCGGTGCTCATTCGCAGCACATTCGCCGCCGGCGGCTGAGATAGGTTGGCCGCACTCGTGGCAACACCCCCGCGCCGTGGCCGAAACCCTGCTTTTCAACGCCCTTCGGGAAGCCATCGATGAGGAGAGGGCTCGCGACTCCAGGGTCCTGGTGATCGGGGAGGACGTGGGCCACTACGGCGGCTCCTACAAAGTCACCAAGGACCTCCACAAGAAATACGGCGATCTGCGGCTTCTCGACACCCCGATCGCGGAGAACAGCTTCACAGGAATGGCCGTGGGTGCCGCCATGACCGGCCTCCGCCCGATCGTGGAAGGCATGAACATGGGCTTTCTTTTGTTGGCCTTCAACCAGATCTCCAACAACATGGGCATGTTGCGCTACACCAGCGGCGGCAACTACACCATTCCCACCGTTGTGCGCGGCCCGGGGGGGGTGGGTCGCCAGCTGGGGGCCGAACACAGCCAACGCCTGGAGGCCTACTTCCATGCCATCCCCGGCATCAAGATCGTCGCCTGCAGCACGCCCACCAACGCCAAAGGCCTCCTGAAGGCGGCCATTCGCGATGACAACCCGGTGGTGTTCTTCGAGCATGTGTTGCTCTACAACCTCTCCGAGGAGTTGCCCGAAGGGGAATACATCTGCGCCCTCGACCAGGCGGATGTGGTGCGGGAGGGAAAGGATGTCACCGTGCTCACCTACTCCCGCATGCGGCACCACTGCCTCAAGGCCATGGAGCAGCTCGATCAGGAGGGTGTCGATGTGGAACTCATTGATCTGATCAGCCTCAAGCCCTTCGATCTCGAAACGATCTGCCGCTCGGTGCGCAAGACCCACAAGGTGCTGATCGTTGAGGAGTGCATGAAAACCGGCGGTATCGGCGCCGAATTGATCGCCCTGATCACCGAGCACTGCTTCGACGACCTGGACTGCCGTCCCGTTCGCCTCTCCTCCCAGGACATCCCCACCCCCTACAACGGCAATCTGGAAAATCTGACGATCATCCAGCCGCATCAAATCGTCGAAGCGGCTCGTCAGCTCAAGGCGGGTCGGATCTGAGATGGCCAGACAACAGGGCTGGCTCGCCCTCCTTCTCGCCCTCGCCATCGCCGCCTGGGCGCTGCTTGCCATTCTCAACGGTCCCGGCAGTCCCCTGGGCCAGAAGCTCGGTCTCGACCTGCAGGGCGGCAGTCAGCTCACGTTGCAGGTGCTCCCCGCCGGGTCGGTCACCCGAGTGGAGCGGGAGCAGCTGGAAGCCGTGAAGGATGTGCTGGAGCGTCGCATTAACACCCTCGGCGTGGCGGAGTCCACCCTCCAGACCGTGGGCAACGACCAACTCGTGCTCCAGCTTCCCGGCGAGCAGGATCCCAGCCGGGCCGCCTCGGTGCTTGGCACCACGGCCCTGCTTGAATTCCGTGCCCAGAAGCCCGGCAGCGAGAAGGAGTTCCGCTCCCTTCTGCCGCTCACGCGGCAAGTGGAGGCCGTGTTGCGCCAGCGTCGCGGCGACGCGACCAACCCCACCCCCAACGAGCCGCCACCGACGCTGTCGGCGGAGGATCTGCGCCAGGCGCTGGTGGGCCTCGGCCTTGAGGTTCCGCAAGGGAGCACCGAGGTGGATCAGCTTCAACTTCTCCAGAAAGAGGTCAATCGCCGCATGCTGGCCCTCTACGGCCCCGCTGAGATCACCGGCAAGGATCTCACCAGCGCCGGGCGGGCCCAGCAGGCCTCCGGCAGCGCCTGGGACGTCACGCTCAACTTCAATCGGGAAGGCGGCGAGAGGTTCGCCAACCTCACCAAGTCCCTGGCGGGCACCAACCGGGTGCTGGGCATCGTCCTGGATGGCCGCTCCATCAGCGAGGCCACCGTGGGCGATCAGTTCAAGGTGGCCGGCATCACCGGCGGCGCGGCCAGCATCACGGGCAACTTCACGGCCGAGGAAGCCCGCGATCTGGAAGTGCAGCTGCGGGGTGGCTCCTTGCCACTGCCCGTGAAGATCGTGGAGGTACGCACCGTGGGGCCCTCTCTCGGAGCGGAAAACATCCGCCGCAGCCTGGCGGCGGGTCTGGCGGGCCTGGCCCTGGTGGGCGTCTTCATGGCTGTGGTGTATCGCCTCCCCGGTGTGGTGAGCGTGCTGGCCCTCAGCCTCTATGCCCTCTTCAACCTGGCCATCTACGCCCTGATCCCCGTCACGCTCACCTTGCCGGGCATTGCGGGCTTCATCCTCTCGGTGGGAATGGCGGTGGATGCCAACGTGCTCATCTTCGAGCGTGTGAAGGAAGAGCTGCGTGGCGGCAACACCCTCATCCGCTCGATTGACGCCGGCTTTTCCCTGGCCTTCTCCTCCATCCTGGACGGCCATGTGACGGGTCTGATCAGCTGCGCGGCCCTCTTCGCTCTGGGCACAGGCCTGGTGAAGGGATTCGCCGTGACCCTGGCCATCGGCCTTCTGCTCAGCCTCTTCACCGCCCTCACCTGCACCCGCACCTTGTTGCGCGTGTTGATGAGCTACCCGGCCCTGCGCCGCCCCACCTACTTCCTGCCGGCCAGCAAGTTGCCCCCGGCTGTTGCCTGAGGACGCCAGACGTTGACTCACTCCCCTTCTCTCCCCGCCCCCCGTTTTCGCATCAACCGCCATCGCCGCCTGGCCTGGTGGGGTTCCGCCCTCGTCAGTGCCCTCAGCCTGCTGGGCCTGGTGCTGTGCTGGGTGAACCCGGCGATCCACAGCCCCCTCAAGCCTGGCCTGGACTTCACGGGCGGCAGCCAGATTCAGCTGCAGCGCGCCTGCGGCACGGGCTGCGCGGCGATCACCGTGCCTGAGGTCCAACAGCGGCTGACCCGGCTCACCCTTCCCGGTGAGCCGGGTCAAGCGGCCCCCAATCTTTCCTCCTCCAGCGTTCAGGTGCTGGATGGCGGACGCTCCCTGATGCTGCGGGTTCCCGCCTTGAGTCCGGCCCAGAGCCAGGCGCTGATCACCGAGCTCCAATCCAGCCTGGGCCCCTTCAGCGAGGCCGGCACCTCGGTCAACACCATCGGCCCCACCCTGGGCTCCCGCCTGCTGCAAAGCAGCTTCATCTCCCTGCTGGTGAGCTTCGCTGCCATCGCCCTCTACATCAGCTTTCGCTACAGCCGCCTCTTCGCCATCCTCGCCCTGCTCTGCCTTGCCCACGACGTGCTCATCACCTGCGGGTTGTTTGCCTGGTTGGGTCTGTTGGCGGGAGTGGAAGTGGATTCCCTGTTCGCCGTCGCCCTGATCACCGTGGCGGGCTACTCCGTTACGGACACGGTGGTCGTGTTCGACAGGATTCGTGAGCAGAAGACCGCCCTGGCTGGCCTCCCCATCGCGGAGCAGGTCGATGTGGCCGTAGACGCCACCCTCACCCGCTCCCTCTACACCTCCCTCACCACCCTTTTGCCCCTGCTTGGCCTGATCTTCTTCGGAGGCAGCAGTCTGTTCTGGTTCGCGATCGCCCTGGCGGTGGGCATCGGAGTCGGCAGCTGGTCGAGCATCGGCTTGGCGCCCACCCTGCTGCCGGTGTTCACGCGATCATGAACCTGTCACCCTCGCGCGGCCAGAGGGTGCCATCGGTGCCCATCATTCTTCTTGGGCTCGCCCTGCTGGATTTGCAAACGGAAATCCGTCTGCTCCTGGATCACTTCACCCTTTCCGGATTCGTCGCCGCAATCACCAACCACCTGCTTGCCAGCACCGTCTTGCTGCTGCTGCCCTCCCTCTGGCGCCTCTATCAGCGCCAGACACCTCCCTGATCGCAGCGTTCAACCGCCATCCCAACGGTCCATCACATCGTGCACCAGCATTTCTCGACCCACCACCTGGAGCACCACCACCAGCGGCAGCGCCAGCAGCACCCCGGGCAATCCGAGCAGCACCCCCAGGCAGAGCTGTGACACCAGCGCCACGGTGGGCAGCAGATTCACCGTGCGGCTGAGCAGCAGGGGGGTGAGAAGGAAGGCCTCCAGGTTCTGCAGAATCAGGCGCAGGATCATCACCTCCACCATCTTTCCCGGCGAGACCAGCAACAGGGCCACTCCCATGGGCAGAAGGGTCCCCAGGGTGGGGCCGATGGTGGGCACGAAGGTGAGCAGGCCGCAGACGAGAGCGGAGAGCAGGGCCAGGGGCACCCGCAGCAGGGCCAGCCCCGCCCAGGTGCTGAGAAAAACAATCAAGGCCGACAGGGTCATGCCCGCCAGCCAGCCCCCAAGCGCCTCGCGGGATTCCCGCATGAGAACCTGCATGCGGGGCCTATAGAAGCTTGGGGTGAAAGCCGTCAGCAAGCGCTGGTGGCTGCGGGGATCAAGGGCGAGCAGAACGGCCAGAAGGGCCATCAGCAGGATCTGCAGGGTGCCGTTGGCCGCCCCACCGGCAAATCCAAGCAGTTGCTCGCCGAGGGGCTGCACCCGCTCCAGGGACGCCTGGCTCAAGAGTTGCTCCTCCAGGCTTTCCAGGGCTGGCACCTGACGGATCAGCCCATTGATCTGAGCCGGCAGGGCAGGGATGATCCGCTGCAGCAGCTGGACCTGCTCAATCACTTCCGGCAGCAGCAGGGAAGAGAGAGCACCGCCCAGGCCGACCAAGACCGCCAGCACCACCCCGAGGGCGGCGGGCCGGCTCAGGGGAAACAGGCGCCGCAACCAAGTGATCGTGACGTCGAGCGCCACGGCGAGCACGACCGCCCCGAACAACACCAAGAGCACCCAACGCAGCTCCCAGAGGAGAAGGGTGGCCACCACCAGAGCGAGGGCGCCGATGAGAAAGCGGGCGTTCATGGGCGCAACGGGGTGCTGGGATGCCAGCGATCCAGCACATCGTGAATCAGCACCTCCCGCAGGATCACCTGCAAGCAGACCGCCAGGGGCAGGGCCAGAATCAGGCCGAGGGGCCCGAAGAGCACGGTGAAGAGCAATTGGGCGGAAAGGGTGAGGCCAGGCAGCAATTTCAACTGATGATGCATCACCGATGGGGTGATCAGATAACTTTCTAGATTTTGGACAAAGATATAGAGAAACAAAACGGCGACCGCTTTCCAGGGGGAGTCCAACAGGGCCACCGACATCGGGAAAATCGTGCTCAGGGTCGGGCCGACGTTGGGAACCACGTTGAGCAACCCGGCCAGGACCGCGCAGGCCGCCACCAGCTTCACCCCCAGCAGCAGCAGCCCCACGGCCGCCAGAAGCCCCACGCAGAGGGAACTGATCAATACGCCCACCATCCAGCCACTGAGGGATTCACCACAGCGGAGCAGCACCTCCCGCGCCCGACGCCGGTAGAAGCCCGGGACCAGGAGCAACAGCACCTCCCGATAGGACACGGGCTGGGCGGCGATCATCAGGGCCACGGCAATGACAAAGAGGGTCTGCAGCACCCCGGTGCCCACATTGCCCGCCACCCCGAGGAGCCGCCAGGCCCCGCCGCCAACGTTGCCCGCCCAGCCGGCGCCCCCTCCCGCCGCCGGCAGGGTGAGGGTCTGCTGGAGCCAGGTGAGCCCGCCGTCCCGACTGCCATAGAGCATGCGTGAGGCGGATTCCATGAACTGGTTGAGCAGCCTCAGCAGGGCATGGGCGGCGGCCGGCAGCTTCTGCAGCAGCTCGGCGAATTCCGCCATGAACGGCGGAATGACGGCTGTCGCCACAACTGCCAGGACGACCACCACCGAGAGGAGACTCAAGATCAAGGCCAGGGGACGCCCGCAGGCCAGCCTCCGTTGCACCGTCCCCACCAGGGTGCAGAGCGCCATGGCGAGCACCACGGCCGCAAAGAGCAACACCAGCGCATCCCGCAGGCTCCAGAGGAGGAGCAGGGCGGCCAGAAGCGCGCCAAGGCTCAGCCAGTTGCCAAAGCTCATGCCTCCCCTTCAGCGGCCTCCGCGTCCGCCTGCTCGCCCTGGCCGGAGAAGCCCAGCCCGTGGCTGTCGGCGTAGCGCTGGGCAAAGCGCATGAACCGCTCGAAGTCGACGGGGGTCTTCCAGGTGTAGGTGGCTTCGAGGGCGCTGGCCTTGCCGTTCACGAAACGGGCCTTTACTTCCCGGCTCACCAGCTGACCTTCCTCGTCCACGAGAGACATGCCGGTGATGGCGCCCATGGTTTCAGGCGCCAGGGCCTCCGGCTCCTCGAAGACAAAGAGCGCCTGGCCGGTGCGGCCATCCCGGGAGCGGGTGAGGCGGATGTCGGGAATAGTCGGTTCATCCACACCCTGAAAGAACTGGATCGAGGCGGGCATGGATCAGGCGCGAATCTCCCCGATCCTAGGCAGGTCGTCAGCAACGGCCCCCGGGCCTGACATAGTGGTTTCAGCTGACTGCTGCCCGCAGCTGATCGCCAGCCATGCTCTCCGGCGTCCCGGTTTCAAGCACGCCCCGGGCCGATCAACTCCTGGAGCAATTCCTCCAGGGTTCGGATCGCCAGGCGCGTGCCCTCGTGAAAGCGCTGCGCCAACAGGCCGCTGATCTCACGCCCCTGATTCGCGATGGCCTGCGGTCCACCGATCGGGATGGCGACTCCTGGCGCTTCGGCTATCTGCTGCAGTTGCTGGCCGCCCCCTCGGCCACCGCTATCGAGGGGGTTGTCGCGGATCTCTTCCCCGGCGGCTGGCTGATCGCCTCCAGCGCTGCGGGCCTGGACTACACCCCCTTGCAAAGCCATCTGCTGCGGCAGGAGTTCGAAGAGGCTGATCGGCTCACCAGCGCCCACCTTCGCCAGCTGGCCGGCCCGGAGGCTGAGCGGCGCGGCTACGTCTATTTCAGTGAGGTGGCCGCCATCCCCGGCCTCGACCTCCTCAGCCTGGATCGCCTTTGGCACGCCTATTCCCTCGGGCGATTCGGCTTTTCCGTGCAGGGACGTCTGCTGCGCCTCTGCGACAACCGCTGGGAGGCGCTCTGGCCCCGCCTCGGCTGGAAGCGCGATGGGCTGTGGACCCGCTATCCTGGGGCCTTCTCCTGGACGCTGGAGGCGCCGGAGGGGCACATGCCCCTGGTGAATCAACTGCGCGGTGTGCGGTTGATGGACGCCCTGCTCCATCATCCGGCGCTGCAGGACCGCACCGATGCCGCCCTGAAGGCGGCTAAAGGCTAGGGTCGATGCGTCTGCCGCCAGCGATCGCACGGGGCACGATGGCATTGCGATGGGCTGATTTCATCACTCCCTCGACGCTGCAGCTGGCGCCTCTGTTGGATCTCCTCCTGGAACCTGTCCCCCAACCCGCCGGGGCACGACTCGACGTCCAGCTGGGTCTGCAGGAAGTGCTTGTGAACGCGGTGCGTCACGGCAACGGCTGTGATCCCCGCAAATGCCTGCGTGTGCGCCGGATACTGTCTCCCCACTGGCTGATCTGGCAGGTGCAGGACGAAGGGCCAGGCCTTCCCAGCCATGCCCGCCGCCCTCCGGTGCCCGCCGATTCGGATGCCGTTTCGGGACGAGGACTGTTCATCATTCATCATTGCTTCGATGATGTGCGCTGGAGCCGTCGGGGCAATCGGCTGCAGGTGGCGGTGCGTCGGGTGCGGTTCAGCGACCGTGGGTCGGGCAGCCCGGATCGCTGACCTCAGCGCGCAACCAGGAGAGCGCATGGTCCACGAGGGCGATGGCGTCCCGCCGCGCGGGGGTGGGAGATGCGGCGCGGGGGTCATCCGCCGCCAGCAGTTGCACCAGTGCCGCCGAGAGCTGTTCAGCGGCCCGCCGGGATCTCTGGGTCTTGACCCGGTGCCACTGGCGATCCTCAATGGTGAGCGACCGCTGCAGACCCCGGGCGAGTTCGAGGGCCTCCGGCGGCCAGCCCCGGTCGCGTTCCCCCGGGGCGGAGCCAGCGGCCCCGGCGGTGTTGGAGGGGGGGCTTGGAATGGCGTGATTGGAGGCGAAGCCCGGTTCGGAGGACGGCAGTGAGGTCACGGCAGGGGAGCCAAGAGGGAGAGGCGCATCCTGGCGTGGGATGATCAGAAAGCTGAGCCCATTGCTCCGGATGCCCTCCCGCACCGGGCGAGGGCGTCGGGGCTCCTCGCCTGACGCCTCGCCTCGGCTTCTCCACCATCTCCAGGCCCTGCTGACCCTCGCCACCCGCTCCGAGCGGATCACCCGTCCGCGGGAGGCGACCAGCCTCAGCCGGGCGGAGCGCCGCCGTCAGCAGCACCTGGCCCTCGGCCAACGGTTGCTGGATCCTCTCCCTCGGGGCCTGCGCGCCGCGGATCGGGGTGCGGATCGCTTCTGGAGCGCCCTACGCTGGGGCGGCTGCGGTCTGTTGGTGGCCCGGCTGCTGGCACAGTGAGCGGCTGGAGAGGTGCGAAGGCGGGCGCTGACAGGTTTGGGGAGCTACGGGCAGCATGGCACCAATCTTGATCAGAACGGCGCATGGGCCGAAGGGTTCTCCATGGCATCCTCCGCCTCTTTTTTGAGCACAATGCAACGGCCAAACAAGCCGAGTTCGGCATCGGTTTTCAGAACATCAGGCTTGAGAATGTTCAACCTGGCATCCATGGATTTCAGCAGGGGAAGCACGGTGTTGTTGAAGAGCACCCGCCGCCGCTTCACCACAGGTTGGATGTAGGTCTCCAGGCATTGGTGGACTGAATAGGCGTGGTTGGCAACGATATAGCGAGTCAGCTTTCGCACACTGGGGACATTGGCGTCATCCAAAGCGATGAGGCCGCCGACGTTGAGCATCTTATGGGCATAGAAAAAATCAATGAAGCTGTAATCGAAGGTGTGCCAGCCATCGATGAAAGCAAAATCGATCCGTTGACCTGTCTTCAGAATCTCTGGCAGGGCTTCATGGGATGGGGCATGATGAAAGTCCACCATGTCGCGAAAGCCTGCTTTTTCAATGTTGCGAAGCCCGCAGCCATCCCAGAGATCGGGGTCGAATTGACAGGGATCAATGATGATATGGGTGCAGCCTGCCTGCTTTGACAGTGCATCGAGGATATAGAGAGAAGAAACACCATAGGCCAGCCCAATCTCCAGGGTTGCTTTTGGTTTGAGGTCGTAGAGAATGGCTTGCAAAAACTCTCCCTCCATCGGAGGGATTTGCGAGTGCATTGGCAGCCACTCACCGCTTGCCGTCTCGGTGCAGCCGGTTTCAACCAGCTGTTGCAGCACGGGGTTCATGGGGTTGGAGAAAACGTCTTGAAGCCTACAGAACCCACCGAGCGCCCTGGCCGGCGGCGTCGCCCTTTGCTGTTCAGGCCCTGAGCCCAAAGGCATGGCCACAGAAGGCCGCCGGGGCGTCGGCTGCCTCCTGAAATCCTGACGACCCCTGGAAATCAGGCGTCGTAGTACATCGTGAACTCATGGGGGTGGGGCCGCTGACGGAGCTGCTGCACCTCCTCGTACTTGAGGGCAATCCAGTTGTTGATGAAGTCTTCCGAGAAGACCCCTCCCGCCAACAGATAGTCCTTGTCGCGATCCAGAGCCTCCAGGGCTCCGTTGAGGGAGGCCGGAACGGTGGAGATCTTCGCCAGCTCCTCGGCGGACAGTTCAAACAGATCCACATCGGTGCCGTCGCCCGGGTCGATCTGGTTCTTGATGCCATCCAAGCCGGCCATCAACATGGCGGCAAAGGCGATGTAGGGATTGGCCAGGGCATCGCCGGAGCGGAATTCCAGACGCTTGGCCTTCGGATTGGGGCCCGTGAGGGGGATGCGCACAGCCGCCGACCGGTTGCCCTGGGAATACACCAGATTGACCGGCGCCTCAAAGCCCGGCACCAATCGCTTGTAGCTGTTTGTGGTGGGATTGGTGAAGGCAAGGAAGCTGGGAGCATGCTTGAGCAGGCCGCCGATGTACCAACGGGCGGTCTGGGAGAGATTGGCGTAGGTGCCCTCCCCGAAAAACAGAGGGGCTCCATCTTTCCAGAGGCTCTGGTGCACATGCATGCCGCTGCCGTTGTCAGCAAAGACTGGCTTGGGCATGAAAGTGGCTGTTTTTCCATATTTGCGGGCCACATTGCGTACCACATATTTATATATCATTACGTTGTCGGCCGCGCTGATCAGCTCGGCAAACTTGATTCCCAGTTCGTGTTGGGCAGTGGCCACTTCATGGTGTTGTTTCTCGATCGGAACCCCGAGAGAGCCCATCAGCAGCAGCATTTCGGAGCGGATATCCTGCAGGGTGTCGTTGGGAGCGACAGGGAAATAGCCTTCCTTCAGCAGCACCTTGTAGGCCAGGTTGCCCCCTTCCTCGACCCGATCGGTGTTCCAGGCGGCCTCGATGGAATCCACCTGGTAGAAGCTGCCGCCATTGCCACTTTTGTAGCGGACGTCATCGAAGATGAAAAATTCTGGCTCGGGACCGAAATAGGCCGTATCCGCCAGCCCTGTGGACGACAGGTAGTTGAGGGCCTTCTGGGCCAGGGCGCGGGGGCAGCGGCCGTAGGGCTGACCGCTGCGAGGCTCCTGAATGGAACAGATCAAGCTGAGGGTTTTATGGCTGTAGAAGGGATCGATCCAGGCGGTGTTTGGATCGGGCACCATCGCCATGTCGGATTCATTGATCGCCTTCCAGCCACGGATGGAGGAGCCGTCGAACGCCACGCCCTCGCTGAAGGCGCTTTCATCAATGAGGTCCTGGCAGACGGTGAGGTGCTGCCACTTGCCGTGAAGATCCACAAACTTGAGATCGATCAGCTCGATCCCCTCGTCCTTGATCCGACGGAGGACATCCTGTGCGGTCTGAGCCATGGGGTACGGGTGTGGGGTCAGGGGGCGGAATGGGACGGTGCCCCGGAGCAAACCGAGAGACCGTAAAGAGCGCCCCCACCCTGTACTTGTAGCGCTTGCAACCGATTTTCAACCCACCGCTCCGCGACGAGGACCCCCTGCGGTGTCCGTAACCGTTTCTGTCAACTTGGCGCCCTGGCCGCCTGAGCCCTGCCTCCCGCTGGAAAGTGAGTGCTACCTTCCGCACCAGTGCGTCGATCCCCCCCATGCGCGATGCCATCGGCCAGCTGATCGGCCGCTACGACCAGCTCGGGCGCTATCTCGACCGGGACGCCGTCGATCGCCTCAACGCCTACTTCAGCGAATCAGCCCTGCGGCTTGCCGCCGTGGAGTTGATCAATCGCGAAGCGGCCACCATCGTTCGCGAGGCCTCCCAGCGGCTCTGGCTGGCCGACCCCGAACTCATCCTCCCCGGCGGCAATGCTTACACCACCCGCCGTCTCGCGGCCTGTCTGCGCGACATGGACTATTTCCTGCGCTATGCCAGCTACGCCCTGATCGCCGACGACCTCACCCTCCTGGATGAGCGGGTGCTCAACGGTCTGGATGACACCTACAAGAGCCTGGGCGTCCCGACGGGACCCACCGTGCGGGGCATCGCCCTGCTGGCGGACGTGGTGAGCGAGCTTCTTCTGGATGCCGGCCAGGGCGACCGTGACACCGTCAGCGCTGTCGTGCGCGTGCCCTTCGACCATCTCTGCCGCGGACTGGCGGCCAGCGACGTCCGCGCCCGCTGACGCCCCCCGTCTTTCCTACGCTCGCCCCACCTCACTTCGCTTACGGACCTTGGCTCCACTCACCGTCCTGCCCCCCGTCAACAGCCGTCACAGGATTCAGCTGGAGCCCATCGCCACCCCTAGCCGCCTTCTGCTCGGGCCTGGTCCCTCCAACGCCCATCCCACCGTGCTGGCGGCCCTGGCCCGCACCCCCATCGGCCACCTTGACCCTCTCTACATCCAACTGATGGGTGAGGTGCAAGAGCTGCTGCGCTACGCCTGGCAGACCGACAATCGGCTCACCCTGCCCATGAGCGGCACCGGCAGCGCCGCCATGGAAGCCACCATCGCCAACGTCGTCGAGCCCGGAGACAAGGTGCTGGTGGCCGTGATGGGCTATTTCGGCCTGCGGCAGGCCGACATGGCCAGCCGCTACGGCGCTGAGGTGATCACGATCGAGCGGCCCTGGGGCGAAGCCTTCTCCCTCGACGAGCTGGAAGCGGCCCTGCTCGCCCACAAGCCGGCCGTTCTGGCCATGGTTCATGCCGAAACCTCCACGGGCGTCTGTCAACCCATGGAGGGCATCGGTGAGCTCTGCCGCCGGCACGACTGCCTGCTGCTCCTCGACACCGTCACCTCCCTCGGCGGGGTGCCCCTCTTTCTCGACGCCTGGCAGGTGGACCTGGCTTACAGCTGCAGTCAGAAGGGGTTGAGTTGCCCGCCTGGCCTGGGTCCTTTCAGCATGGGTCCTCGGGCGGAGGCCAAGCTCCAGAGTCGTAAGGGCAAGGTTCCCAACTGGTACCTCGATGTCTCCCTGCTCAATCAATACTGGGGCACCGACCGGGTCTACCACCACACGGCGCCGGTGAACATGAATTTCGGCATGCGCGAAGCCCTGCGTCTGCTGGCGGAAGAGGGGCTGGAGCAGGCCTGGGATCGGCATCGCGCCACTGCCGAGCGCCTCTGGCAAGGCCTGGAGCGACTCGGTCTTGAGCTTCATGTGCCCGAACACCTTCGTCTGGCCACGCTCACCACCGTGCGCATCCCCGAGGGCGTGGACGGCAAGGCCTTCTGCCGCCATCTTCTCGATGCCCACGGCATTGAGGTGGGCGGAGGCCTCGGCACTCTGGCCGGCAAGGTCTGGCGCATCGGCTTGATGGGCTACAACAGCACCGCCGCGAACGTCGACCTGCTCCTCAACCTTCTCGATTCCGAGCTGCCCCGGTTCCGGAACGCGGTTCCCGCCGCCGCCGTCGCCGCCGCCTGAACCACTCCTGAAGCTGCCGCTCCGCCCGCGCCGCCTCCAGCCCCGCCTTCACCTGGAGGTGGTGATGGGCACTCGGGTGGCTCGCCAGGTCGAGGCAACCGCCGAGAGCGCCCCGCTTGGGATCCGCCGCCGCGAACACCACCGTGCCCATCCGCGCCTGGATCAGGGCCCCCGCGCACATCGGACAAGGCTCCAGGGTCACCAGGAGGGTGCAGTCGTTGAAGCGCCAGGTGCCGAGCAGGGCCGCGGCCTGCCGCAGGGCCACCAACTCCGCATGGCCCAGGGGATCCTGGCCGCAGTGGCGGCGGTTGCTGCCCCAGCCCACAGCGCGGCCCCGCGCATCCAGCACCACCGCCGCCACAGGCACCTCTCCCAAGGCGCCCACCCGCTCGGCCTGACGCAGCAGCCGCTCCATCCACAGCCGCTGCAAGGGCCGCTCTTCCAGCCCATCGGCCTGATCCGCTTCGTCTTGCCGCACCACCCGCCGCCGCTCCCCGTCCTCCCTGGTTCCGTTGTAGCGCCCTTCGGAGGGGGGACCGGGGCGACGGCAGAATGCCCCCTGTTCCCGCCCTTTCGCTGAACAGCCCCTTGGAGCCTCTGGCGCCGTCGCCCCAACCCGCGTCCCTGGCCCCCTTCGCCGATCCCCTGGGCCTCGACTCCAATCTGGAGGAGGTGTTGCATCAGGCCGCCAGCCTGCTCTGCCGCTGGCTGGGCCGGGCCGCCTCCCAGCCCCCCCTGCCTGGATTGAGCGTGCTTCCAGCCGTGGAGCCCGAAATGGGGGGCCTACCGCCGGAGCGCCTGCTGGCTGATCTGCAGCTGGTGATGGAGGGGGCCTACCAGCCTGGCCACCCGGGCGCCCTCGCCCATCTCGATCCCCCGCCGCTGACGGCCTCCGTGGTGGCCGACCTGATCGCCGCGGGGCTGAACAACAACCTCTTGGCCGATGAGCTCTCGCCCAGCCTGCGGCGCCTGGAGCGCAGCCTCTGCGCCCTGATCGCCCAGCGGTTGGGATTGCCGGCGAGAGCGGGGGGGGTGCCCGCCAGCGGGGGCAGCCTGAGCAACCTCATGGCGCTGGTGACCGCTCGCCAACAGCGCTGCCCTGGCGCCGGCCCGGAAGCGGTGGTGCTGGCGAGTGCCGATGCCCATGTGTCGCTGGACAAGGCGGTGCGGGTGATGGGGCTGCCCGCCCGGGCTCTCCACCGCCTGCCGGTGGACGAAGAGGGCCGGTTGGACGCCGAGGCGCTGGAGGGCCGGCTGGTCGACCTGCGACGCCGGGGGGTGCCGATCATCGCGGTGGTGGCCACGGCGGGCACCACCGTGCGTGGCGCCGTCGATCCCCTCCTGCCCATCGCCAGCCTCTGCCGGACCCATGGCGTCTGGCTGCACGTGGATGGCGCCATCGGCGCGGCCTTCGCCCTGGTGCCCCGCCACCGCTCCCTCGTGGCGGGCCTCGGCGCCGCCGATTCGCTCACCTTCAATCCCCAGAAGGTGATCGGCATCACCAAGACCTCCTCCCTCCTGCTGGTCGCCGATCCCGCCACCCTTCAGGACACCTTCGCCACGGGACTGCCCTACATGGAGCCCAGTCGGGAAGGGGGCCACGGGGGCGAGGAAGGGCTCCAGGGCACCCGGCCCGCTGAAATTCTCAAACTCTGGCTCGGGTTGCGACAGCTGGGTTGGACCGGGGTGGAGCAACTCCTGGAGGCGGCCCTGAACCGCCAGCGCCACCTTGTGGCCCTCCTGGCTGCCGACCCCCGGCTGCTGCTGCGCCAGGGCCCGCTCCACCTGCTGGCCTTCCGTCCGCGGGGCCTGGATCCGGAGGCCTGCGCCCGTTGGAGCCAGCGCACCCGTCAACGCCTCCTCGAACACCGGCTGATGCTCTCCCGCCCCCATTACCAGGGCCATCACCACCTCAAGGCGGTGCTGGGCAATCCCCACACCCGCCCCTGCCACCTCGACCAGCTGGCCCGGCTGGTGCGCGACAGTCTGCCCCCCCTCTGACTCCCCCATGCCTCCGTCTTCCACGCGCCCGCGCTGGGTGGCTCTGATCACCGGAGCCGTGTCGATCCTGATCGGTGTGCTCTATCTGCTGATGGTCATCCTTCTGGACCGCTCCGGCCCCCTGCGCCCCCCGCCGCTGGAGGCCGTGGCGAGCGCGGGCCCGGCCGGGGTGGCAACCGGGGCGCCCCCTCCCGCAGGGGATCCACCACGCGCCGCAAGGCCAGCTCCAGAAAGCGCTGCAGAGCCCCTTCCCGGCGGTTGAGGTCAAACTGGCGCCGCAGCACCTCCTGAACGCCGCCATCGCCCCAGTCCTGGTTCTGCTGGAAATACGTGATGAAGCTCAGGCCCGCCACTCGGGTCAACCAGGCGGCGCTGACCGCCTGAATGGCACGGCTCACCAACAGGGCGGGCACCTGGAGGGCCAGGGCGCCGCTCAGCAGTCCCATGCCCCCCTTGATCAGGCCCAGCCCCGCCAGGGTGCGTCCCACGGAGAGCGCCAGATCCCGGGCCGTCTCCCGACCCAGTTCCACCCCGTACACCCGGCCGATCTCGATCACCATCTGGGCGTTGACCGCCGCCGCGCCGAGCAGATCCACCCCGGGCAGGGGCGTCACCAGCAGCACGCCGGCGCCGATCCACATGTGGCGATCGACGATGGCCTCGGCATCCCGCCGCCGCTGCCGGTCGAGCAGCCGGCGGCTGGCGTCGCCCAGCTGCCGGCACTGGAGGAGCAGGTTGTCGGCGATCAGCTCTTCTCCCTCGGCGTGGAGCACCGCCGCGATCCGCCGCAGCAGCGCCTCCACCTCCGGCTCGGGCTGGAAGGGGCGGCCACCCGGCATCGGCACGCTCTGGGGGGCGGAGCTGACCGCCACCACATCCGCGTTCTGGATCCGGCCCGCGCCTCGCTTCCGCAGCAGGGCCAGCAACCGCTCCTCCTCCCGCTCCCCCCGCAGATCGCACTTGTTGAGCACCAGGAGCAGGCGCTTGCCCAGGCTGGACAGCGTGACGAACACGTCCCATTCGGCCGCCCGCAGGTCGCCATCCACCACCAGCAGGAGCAGATCCGCCCGGGCCGCCTGCCGCCGCGCGAGCTCCTCTCGCTCCAGGCCCTCCGCGCCGGCTTCCAGGATGCCCGGCGTGTCCTCCAGGATCACGGCTCGGCTCATCCCCTGCAGCCGGAGCCGGTGGCGCCCCACCTCCCGGGTGGAGCCCATCGGCGCCCCCACCGTTCCCACCAGCTCCCGCAGCAGGGCGCGGATGAGTGAGGTCTTGCCCGTGGACCCCGTGCCGAAGACGCTGATCACCACATCGCCCCGCTCCAGCTCCTCCCGCATGCGGTCCCGCTCCGCGCGGAGGGCTTCGCGCTCCACCGCATCGCGCACGCGCTCCAGGGTTTGCTCGTTGGCGTCGTGATGGCGGGAGGCGGCCTCCCGGCGGCTGCTGGCCGGCTCCGGCGGGCGGCGCTCCGGCGCCGAGCGGGCGCGGCGTCGGGCCTGGATCCAGGGCCAGCCGACCTGGGCCACGGCCAGACCCACCGCCCCCAGCACCAGAAGCAGCAGGGGAGCGATCATCCACTCCGGCAGCCAGTAGCTGAGCTGCCAGAGCAACTGGTTGAACGCCTGAAGCACCGCGCCCACCAGGACAAGCCCCACCAGGGCAAGGGCGATCCAAAGCCAGAGACGGGGGCGCGGCATCACGGGCCAGCCCTCACGGGGACGGGGCGGAGGCGCGGATGATGTCCCCCCAGAGGGCCGCCGGGAGGGCACTGCTGGCGTGGCTGGGGGAGTAATCGTCGTTGCCCATCCAGATGCCCATCACCCATTGGCGCGCGGGGTCGAATCCCACGAACACCAGATCGCGCCCGTCGTTGGTGGTCCCGGTCTTGCCCCCCGTGCCGGGGTGCACATAGGCCGCCGTGCCCGTGCCGCTTCGCACCACGGCCCGCAGCAGCTCCTGCATGGCCCGGGCGGTGGCGGGCTTCATCACGCGACGCGGTGCGGATGCGGTGGTCCGGCTTGAGGGGGCGGTCCCCCGGCAGCGATCTTCCTCTCCGCCCGCGGGACAGTGCTCCCCGTCGGTGAGCTTGCGGATCGTGCTGGGAGCCCGCCAGAGGCCGTCGTTGGCCACGGCCAGATAGGCGGAGGTGAGCTCCAGCAGGCTGACCTCGCTCTGGCCGAGCACCAGGCCAGGAACAGGTTGCAGGGGGGTGGTGATGCCCAGATCCCGGGCCTTCCGCACCACCGCCTCCAGGCCAGCCTCCCGGCCGAGACGCAGTGCGGCGGTGTTGCTGCTCATGGCCAGGGCCTGGCGCAGGCTGATCGTGCCACCGCAGCCGCTGTCGAACAGCTGGCCCTGCCAGCGGAGGGGAGCGCAGCTGATGCCATCCGAGGGCTTTCGTCCCCGCTCCAGCGCCACCACATAGGGCACCAGCTTGAAGGCGCTGCCCGGCTGCCGCAGGGCCATGGAGGCCCGGTTGAACTGGCTTTGCCGGTAGTCGCGCCCGCCAGCGATCGCCAGGATGCCCCCGGTCTTCTGGTCGAGCACGACGACGGCCCCTTGGGTCACCCCCAGGGAACGGCTGTTGTCCAGCTTCTGCCGCAGAAGCTGTTCCACAAGCTGCTGCAGGGCGGGATCCAGGTGGGTGTCGATGAGAAAGTTGCCCTCGCTGGCCACCTCACGGCCCACCAGATGTTCCAGATCCAGCCGCACCTGATCGCTGTAGAAGGGCGCCGCCTGCCGCTGCGCCCCCTTGCAGGCGCCAGGGGCCAGCTGGATCGGCCGGCGCCGCAGGCGGCGGGCCTCCTCCGCCCCCAGCCGACCCGTGGCGACCATCTTGTTCAACACGCCATTGCGGGCGGCCAGGGCGGCGGCGGGATCGACGCAGGGATCATTGCCGTTGGGGGAGGGAAGCAGGCCCACAAGCAGGGCGGCCTCCTCGGCCTCCAGCCTGGAGGCTGGCTTGTCGAAGAGGCGCCGGGAGGCATCCTCGAACCCCCAGCCGGCTCCGAGGTAGACGCGGTTGAGATAGCTCAGCAGCAGGTCGTGCTTGCTGAAGCGGGCCTCCAGCTGCAGGGCCACCAGCAGCTCCCGCCACTTCCGCTCCAGGGTTTCCCCCTCCCCGACCTGGTCGGGATAGAGGCTGCGGGCGAGCTGTTGCGTCAGCGTGCTGCCCCCCTCCAGCACCCGGCCCCCGAGGAGGTTGGCGAGCAGGGCCCGCGCGGTGCCGATGGGGTCCACGCCGGGGTGCCACCAGAAGCGGGTGTCCTCACTGGCCAGGAGGGCGGAGAGGAGCACGGGAGGGTAATCGCTGAGCCGTTCCCGCTCCCTGTGGCGCTGATCCTCTGCCGAGGCGACCGGACGGCCTGTGCGGTCGTAGAGCACCAGGGGCCCGCGCACCCCCGCCAGGGACCCATGGATGGGGGGGCGCAGGGCGGAGAGGGCGATCACCGCCAGGGACAGGCCGGTGAGGGCGGCCAGGCCCGCGCCGGCGCGCCCCGGCATCCGGTGCAACGGGGACTGGCTGGGCCGCTCGAAGCTCAGTTCCGGCAGGCCGCCTTCCTCGGCAGGGCCGAAGCGCACCTGGTCGCCATGGCGCAGCAGCAGCTCCCGAACGCGCCGCCCCCGCCACCAGAGCCCGTTGGTGGAGCCGCAGTCGCGCAGCAGCCAGTGGCGGCCATGGCACTCCAGGAGGGCATGGCGCCGGCTTACGGCGGGGTGATCGAGGGGGAGTTCGGAGGCGGGGTCCCGCCCCAGGCGATAGCAGGCGCCATGGAGCGCCACCTGGCGCGGCGCCTGGCCGGGCACATGGAGCCGCAGCCGGGGACAGCCCTCAGCCATGGGAGCCTCCGGAGGAGCGCCGCCAGGGACGGAGGTGCATCAAGAAGCAGATCACCGCCAGATTGATCGCCACATCAGCGAGGTTGAAGACCGGGAACGGGATCGGCACCAGGGCGAGGAAATCCACCACCGCGCCCAGCCGCCAGCGATCGAGGCCGTTGCCCAGGGCTCCCCCCAGCAGGAAGCCAAAGGCCAGGCTGTCCCACGGGCCCCGGGGTGGATGCCGCAGGAGCCAGAGCAGCAGCGCCGCGCTCACCGCCAGACTCACCGTCGCCAGAAGTCGGGGCGCGCCGGTGAAGAGGCTGAAGGCGGCGCCGGTGTTGTAGACGAGCCTGAGGTCGAGAAGTCCTGGCCAGAAGGGAAGGCCAGAACCGGAGGCCAGGTGGTGAACGGCCCATTGCTTGCTGAGCTGATCCAGCACCAGAACGGCCAGGGCCACCAGCAGGGCAAGCCGGCTCCAGAGGGACCCTCCGGGCCGCGGAAGGGCGCTGCTCACGTTGTGACCAGCAGCAGGCGGCGCAGGCCCCAGGCCAGCACCCCCACCGCGCAGCAGAGGAGGAGCTGGGGGCCGATGGCCAGGGTGTAGCCCAGGACGAGGGGGAGGGTGTTGTCGCCCCAGCGTCCCGCCAGACCGCCCAGCAACAGATTGGCCAGTCCGCACAGATGCAGGACGAGCAAGCCCAGCATCGCGGCCCCGCTGAGGGCGAGGGGATCCTCCATGCCGTGCTGGCGCGCCAGCTTGCCGCTCAGCCAGGCGGCCGGCACGAAACCGGCCAGATAGCCGAAGCCGGGATCCAGCAGATACCCCAGGCCTCCCCCCTCATGGAACACCGGCATCTGGAAGAGGCCCATGAAGAGGTAGGCCACGGCCGCGAGCAGGGCGGTGCGGTGGCCGCCCACCAGGGCGATGAGCAGAAGGGCCGGCACCTGCAGGGTGACGCCAAGGGGGCGCAGGGTCCAGCCGGCCCCGTCAGGGAAGGGAATCGCAGCCGACACCAGTCCCCCCGCCAGGATCAGCAACAGACCGGCGATCGCGCCGCTCCAGGTGGCAAGGGCCCGCAACACGCAGCTTCAATGGCTGTACCCCATCCTGCTGCAGGCTCGCCCCATGTCCACCCCCACCCCCACCGGCCTGGAGATCGGCGCCCAGGTGCGGCTTCTGGGCCCGGTGCCCTATCTGAAGACGGCGGATCCGATGCCGATGCTGCGTCCGCCGGATCTGGTGGATCCCGAGGAACCGGGCGTGGTGGTGGAGCGGCGGGTGAGGGATCAGTTGGCGGTCCGCTTTCGCCGCGGCACCTTTTTGCTGACCAGCTCCCAGCTCGTGCCGGTGCGCGCCCCCCAGACGGTCCAACGCCCCCCCCTGACGGCGGAGATCACACCCGCGCCGGCGGAGCGCTCAGGGGATGGCGAAGCCAGGCCTCCCGCCCCGCCTGAAGCGCTGACGCCGGCCCCACCAGACTGAGGCGCGGCCGGGCCAACCAGCGGCTCGCCGCCGCCAGCGGATCGTCCGGGGTCAGCCGGGCGGCCCGCTCGAGCTGAAGCTCCAGCTGGTTGGCCGGCAAGCCATGGCTCAGGACCAGGGCCAGCCGTTCCGCCAGCTGGGCGCAGGTCTGGCGGCCCATGGCGTCCTGCCCCCGGACTTTCGCGAGGGCCAGCTCCAGGGCTTCGCTGGAGATGGCCCGCTCCAGGGGGGCCTGCCATTCCTCCAGCAGACAGGTCGTGGCTTCCGCTGCCCGTTCGGCGGAGGTGGACAGATGCACCACGAAGGGCGAGGGACCGCGGCGCGGGGGAAGGTGCACGCCGACGTCGTAGGCCAGGCCCCGCTCCTCCCGCAGGACTTGAAACAGGCGACAGGACATGCCCGCCCCCAGGTGGGCCTGGAGCAGCCGGAGGGCCAGGGCGTCGGGATGTCCCCAGGGCACGGTGGCGGCACCCAGGAGCAGAACCAGCTGCTCGGTGTCCTCCTCCAGGCAGGCCAGACGCTCTCCGGCGGCCAGGGGGGTGGCGGGGGCGGCGGGGCCGGGGGGGGGCACGGGCCAGGGCATGGCGTCCAGGACGCGATCGAGGAGCTCGTCCACCCCGTCCGGCGCGTCGCCGCAGAGGGTGAGCACCGCTCCCCGCTTCCCGAGGCGCTCCAGCAGCGGCTGGAGCGACGACCGCTCCAGTCCCTTCAGGTCGGCCTCCACCCCGAGGGGAGCGTGGCCGGAGGGCCCATCGGCGAAGAGCAGCCGCCGCAGCTGGTCATGGGCCAGCTGGAAGGGATCTTCCCGCTGCCGTTGAAGGGTTTGCAGATTGAGTTGCCGTTCGAGCTCCAGCTGGTCGGGGTCCAGGGTGGGCTGACGGGCCATGGCCAGCAGCAGAGGCAGGAGGGTGGGGGCGTCCTCCGCACCGCAGTGAAGGGCCAGGGTGAGGGCATCCTCGGAGGCCTCGGCCCGCAGGGCGGCCCCGGCCCCCTCCACCAGATCGGCCAGGGCTTCGGCGTTCAGCGAACCGCAACCGCGGGTCATCAGGCCTGCCAGAAGCTGATGGGCTCCGCGTTCGTGGCGGGGATCGGCCCCGCTGCCCCCTTGGATCACGAGCCTGGCGGCCAGGACCCGCGGTCCGGGGCGCCGCACCACGACCAGGGGCAGCCCGCCGGCGAGGGCGACGATTCGGGGGGGGGTGGACGGAAGCGCGCTCATTCGGGCAGGGCCTCCAGCACGCAGGCCCGCCGGGGATCCAGGCTGGCCAGAGCCTCTCGCTGGAGGCGTTCGGGTGTCCAGCGCGCCAGCGTCTCCAGGGGCGCCGCCAACCCGGCCTGACGCCCCCAGAGGCGGGTGCAGCCGATCAGCCCCGCCACCCCCGCAGCGGATTCCAGACCAAAGCGGTAACTGTTGCTCACCAGCCGCATCGCTCGCTCCCATTCCTTGGTTGCGAGGGAACGCTTCATCACCTCCTCCCAGACGGACTGGATCGCTTCCCGCACGGCCGGCAGATCCTCCGGCGCGCACACCGCCTCGAGGAGGGCCAGGCTGCCGCATTCCATGGCATGAAGATCGAGATCGATGCTCTCCACCAGGCGCAGATCCTCCCGGAGTCGCTCCACCAGTCGAGAGCGGCGGCCCTCCGCAAGCACGGTGGTGGCCAGATCCGCTCCCATCACCGCCTCCAGATCGCCGGCGGGGGGTTGCCACCAGGCCATGAGCAGCCGTGCCGCCTCCAGCCGGGGCACCACCAGCCGATGGTCACCCGCCACAACCGCCAGTGCGGGCAGGGGGCCGGTGTCCCGGCAGGGGGGGAGGGTGGTGAGGGCACTCTGGCCCGCCTGCTCCACCAGGGCTGGAGCCACGGCCCCAGAAAGGGCCAGCAGGCAGTGGCCACCGCCGTAGAGCCGCCGATGGAAGGCCGCCATGGCCTCCGGGTCGTGGTCCAGCAGCGCCTGGCGGCGGCCGAGGATCGGCAGGCTGTAGGGGTGGTCGGGGCAGGCCCGCTCAAGCAGCCGCTGCAGGGCCACCTCCTCAGGCTGATCCTCGCTCTGGGCCAGCTCCTCCAACACCACCTGCCGCTCCATGGCGAACGACTCGGCTTCCAGCCGGGGGCGGAGCACCAGATCGAGCAGCAGATCGAGGGCGGCGGGGGCGGCTTCGGGGTTGATGAGCACGTGGTAATGCACGTCGTCAAACCCGGTGGCGGCGTTGCTGCTGCCGCCCAGGGCCTCCACCCGCAGGTCGAATTCCCCGGGGGACAGATGGTCACTGCCCTTGAACACCATGTGTTCGAGGAAATGGGCCATGCCGCTCTCGGCCGCCGTTTCGAACACGCTGCCTGCTCGACACCAGAAATCCAGGCACACCAACGGGGCTTCGGGGAGAACCAGGCTCACCAGATCCACCCCGTTGGCCAGGGGATGGCAGGTGGGATCCTCCAGAGCAGGCAGCAGGGTGGCGCTGCACCCCCCGGATTGGTTCATTGGCGCATGGCAGGATTGCCATTCTGCTGGTCGCAGGACCCCGCCGATGACCCGGGCCTCCGCCCCTGAGTCCGCCACCCCCTCCCCCGACGCCGTCCGGCCCAGTGAGGGCGTTCATCCCTTGGTGGATGCCCTGGCGGCGCGCATTCGCCGGATCCGCCAGGATTTGCCCGAGCTGCAACCCCTGGAGCTGGATCCGGCCCTGGAAGCGATCAGCGGCAGCCTCGACGGTGAACGGCTGTTCATTCACAACGAGCTGCACCGCAGCCGTGGCCTGCGCAAGCTGCACCTGGAAACGGCCCGCCTGGGGGCGGGGCTCCAGATCCTGCATTGCGTCTTCTTTCCTGATCCCCGCTACGACCTGCCGGTGTTCGGGGCCGACATCGTGGCGGGCCGCGGTGTGGTGTCGGCGGCGATCGTCGATCTGTCCCCGGTGGGCGGTGCCTTGCCGGCGGATCTGACTCGGCGTCTGGGGGAACGTCCCCGTCCACCGTTCCGAGAGGTTCGGGAGCTGCCGCCTTGGGGAGCGATCTTTTCCCCCCATGTTCTGTTCGTGCGGCCCCACACGGCGGAAGAGGAGGGCTGGTTCGTGGAGGAGGTGGCGGCGGTTCTGGAGCTGCTGGCGGACGCCAGTCGCCACGCCGACGCTCACCCCTGGGACAATGGGGCTACTGTGGCGCGCTGGAAGGGTCAACTGCACTATTGCAAACAACAGAAACAAAACGACAAGACCAGGCGGGTCTTGGAGAAGGCCTTCAACCCGGAGTGGGCGAACACCTACATCGAGACCCTGCTCTTCGACGACCCTCTTCCCCCCCAGCCCCCCACCGGGAAGTGAGTCGGCCCGGTCCCCTGGCCTTTGCTCTGGCTGCGGGCTTGGCCGGTTCCGCCCTCACCCTGGTGGCCCTGGTGGCCACGCGTCAGCTCCCCTTCCCCTCCCGTGCGCCGGCTCGGCCCGTGGCGACCACCTCCCGGCCCCCCGCCAAGCCCGCCAAGGAGGCGGTGGCCGCCCTCGGACGCCTGCAGCCCTCCGGTGACATCCGGGTGCTGGCCGCTCCGATCGCGGGTGTGGGAGGCAGCCCGCGTATCACCCGTCTTCTGGTGAACGAGGGTGACCGGGTGGAGCGCGATCAGCTCCTGGCCCTCTTCGACACCGGTCCCACCTTGGCCGCGGAGCAGCAGTTGATCCAGACGCGCCTGGGCAACCTGGCGCGACGCCTGCGGGTAGAGCAGCGGGAACTCAACCGCTATCGCCAGCTCACCGGCGCCGGCGCCCTCAGCGCCGACGAGCTCGATCGCCGCGAGCAGCAATATCTGCAGCTCCTCGGTGAGTGGCAGGTGGCCCGGGCCGATCTGGAGCGGGTGCGGGCCGATCTGGCCAACACCTTCCTGCGGGCGCCGATCAGCGGAACCGTGCTCCGGATCATCGCCCGGGCGGGAGAGCGCCCCACCGACAAGGGCATTCTCGAACTGGGAGCCAATGAGCGGATGGAGGTCCTGCTGGAGGTTTATGAGAGCGACATCGATCGCGTCCGCATTGGACAGGCTGTGCGTCTGACCAGTGAGAACGGCGGTTTTGCTGGCAGCCTGCGGGGCACGGTTTTCCGGATCAGTCCCCAGGTGCGCCAGCGGGAGGTGCTTTCCACGGATCCCAGTGGCGACGTGGATGCCCGCATCGTGGAGGTGCGGGTGGCCCTGGCGCCCGAAGACGCGCGGCGGGTGAGCCGCCTGACGGGCCTCAAAGTGATCGGCCGCCTGCAGCCATGACATCCCCCCTGCCCTGGCAGGGGCGGCGGATTCCCCTGGCCTGGCTGCTCCTGATCCGCCAACCCGCCCGGCTGGCCGTGGCCCTGGCGGGGATCTCCTTCGCCGGCATCTTGATGTTCATGCAGCTGGGATTCCGCGACGGCCTCTTTGACGCCAGCATCACCCTGCACAAGCTGTTCGACGCGGACCTGGTGTTGATCAGCCCGCGCACGATGAGCTCCATCGCCATGTCGGGCTTTCCCCGAAGGCGCCTGGTGCAGGCCATGGCGGATCCGGATGTCGCCGGCACCAGCCCCGTGCACTGGAATCAGCTGCTTTGGCGCAATCCCGAAACCCGCGTCACCCGTTCGATCCTCACCCTGGGGTTCGAACCCGGGGATCCCCTGTTTCTGGCGCCGGCCCTGGGGGATCAGGCCGGTTTGCTGACCCAGCGGGGACGGGTGCTGTTTGACCAGAAGTCGCGGCCGGAATACGGACCCATCGCCCGCTGGCTGAAGGAGGGGCGCACGGTGGAAACGGAAGTGGCGGGCAAGCGCATCCGGGTGGCGGGCATCGTCAGCCTGGGCCCGTCCTTCGGCGCGGATGGAAACATGCTGACCAGCGGCGAAACCTTTCTCCAACTGCTGCCCAACACCCCCCCGGGAACCATTGAATTGGGACTGATCCGTCTGCGGCCCGGCGCCGACCCCGCGGCGGTGGCGGCGCGCCTGCGGCGGCAGCTGCCGAAGGATGTGGCGATCTACAGCAAAAAAGGCTTCCAGGACTTCGAGATGAACTACTGGCGTGGCAGCACGTCCATTGGCTTCATCTTCACTTTGGGAGCCGCCATGGGATTTGTGGTGGGTTGTGTGATCGTTTATCAGATTCTGTATTCCGATGTCAGCGATCACCTGCCGGAATACGCCACGCTCATGGCCATGGGCTACCCCCTCACCGACCTCCTCGGGGTGGTGGCGCGCGAAGGGCTGCTGCTCTCCATCCTCGGCTATGCGCCTGCCTGGCTGGCGGGTCAAGCCCTTTACGTGATGGTGCGCAAGGGCACCGGACTGCCCGTGCAGATGGATGGAATGCGTTCCGTTGTGGTGCTGGTCATGATCTTCAGCATGTGCATGGCGTCCGCCCTGCTGGCCATGCGCAAACTGGCCGACGCCGATCCTGCGGAGATCTTCTGAAGCCATGCCCATGCCAGACAACAACTTGACGGCGGTGGACGTGCGCGGTCTCAGCCATTGGTTCGGCCGTGGGGCCAACCGTCGGCAGGTGTTGCAGTCGGTTGAGTTGCAGATCCAGCCGGGGGAGGTGGTGCTGCTCACCGGCCCCTCGGGCTGTGGCAAGACCACCCTGCTCACCCTCGTGGGGGCCCTACGCCAGGTGATGGATGGTTCGGTGCGGGTGCTGGGCCAGGAGTTGCACGGATGCGGCCGGGGGGATCGGCAGCGGATCCGGCGCCAGATCGGCATGATCTTCCAGGGTCACAACCTCCTGCGTTGCCTGACGGCCGAGCAGAACGTGCAGATGGGCGCCGACCTGCTGCCGGGACTGACCTACCGGGTGCGACGGGATCTGGCGCGCCAGTGGCTGCGGGCGGTGGGCCTGGAGGAGCACATGGGAAAGCTGCCCCACGATCTCTCCGGCGGGCAGAAGCAGCGCGTCGCGATCGCCCGGGCCCTGGCCGCGGAACCCAGGCTTCTGCTGGCCGATGAACCCACCGCCGCCCTGGATCGACGCACGGGCCGGGATGTGGTGCTGCTGCTCCAGGCGCTGGCACGAGAACAGGGCTGCGCCGTGCTGATGGTCACCCATGATCCGCGCATCCTGGATGTGGCCGATCGCCTGGTGCAGATGGAGGATGGACGGATGTGGAGCGCGGAGCCCGCTCTGGCGGGCTGAGAAGCCGGCAAACCTCACGGGTTGGAGCGGCGGGGCGGTTGGCTAAGGTTGTCTTCATCCAATCAGACGCCACTCGCGCATGGCCAAACGCCGCAATCTCAAGAAGGAAAAACAGGAGCGCAACCGCGCCTATGCCCGCAAGTTCAAAAAACGCAAGCTTCGCAACGACGGCCGGGGTGAAGGAGCCGGCAACGGTGTGACCGGCACCGCCAGCAATGGCGGCGCTGCGGACTGAAGCCCAACCCTTGGCGCTCCTCGCGGGAGCTTCGGGCAGGGGGGATCCGGCGGATCCCCCCTTTTCCATGCCGCCCCCACCCATGTTTCTCAGCGTTGTCATCCCCACCTACAACCGTCTGCCGATCCTGCGCCAATGCCTGCGGGCCATGGAAGCGCAGCGGGTCGAGCCACCCGTGGAACGGTTTGAGGTGGTGGTGGTGGACGATGGCTCCAGCGATGACACGGTGTCCTGGCTGGCTGCCCATGCCGCTGAGCTGCCCCACGTCCGTCTGATCCGCCAGGAGCACGGCGGCCCGGCGGAGGGGCGCAACCGGGGTGTGCGGGAGGCTTTCGGGGATGTGATCGTCTTCATCGACAGCGATCTGGTGGTGACGCCCACCTTCCTCACCTGCCACGCCCGCGCCCTGGCGACGGCCTGGCGGCGACGGGGCGATCGCCTCTGCTTCACCTACGGCGCCGTCGTCAATACCGCCAATTTCGCCAACCCCACCAGCGAACCCCACAAACTCACCGATCTCTCCTGGGCCTACTTCGCCACCGGCAATGTGGCCATCGATCGCCACCTGCTGGAGCGCGCCGGGTTGTTCGACACCGGCTTCCACCTCTACGGCTGGGAAGACCTGGAGCTGGGCGAGCGGCTGCGCCAGCTGGGCGTGGTCCTCGTGCGCGCCCCGGAGGCCGTGGGCTACCACTGGCATCCGGCCCTCTCCTTGGAGCAGATCCCCGATCTGGTGCGGGTGGAGAGGGAGCGGGCGAAGATGGCCCTGGTGTTCTACCGAAAGCATCCCAGCCGTCGGGTGCGCTTCATCGTGCAGTACACCTGGCTCCATCGCCTGCTCTGGGAGCTGCTCACCCTCGGGGGTGTGATCAATGAGCGCAGCCTGCGCCCCCTGCTGGCCTGGCTGCTGCGCCGCGGGCAGGCGCGCTGGGCGCTGGAGTTGCTGCGGGTTCCCCTGAACCGCCTGGGGGTGCGCGAACTGTTCGCCGAAGCCCGCCGCCAGGGCCTGCGCTGATCGTTTGGTAGGTTGGTGTTGTCCATTCATTCCACACACCTGCGCGTTTCGGGTGATGCACGCCGCTTTGGTCGCATCCCTGGCAGGTGAAAGGTCAACCCGAAACCTCTCTCCCATGGCTGTCGTCACGCTCGCCGAGATGATGGAGGCTGGTGCCCATTTTGGCCACCAGACCCGTCGCTGGAATCCCAAGATGTCGCGCTACATCTATTGCGCGCGCAACGGAGTTCACATCATTGATCTTGTGCAGACCGCTGTCTGCATGAACAACGCCTATAAGTGGGTGCGCAATGCCTCCCGCGGTGGCAAACGTTTTCTGTTTGTCGGCACCAAAAAACAGGCCTCCGAGGTGATCGCTCAGGAAGCCAGCCGCTGCGGTGCCGCCTACGTGAATCAGCGCTGGTTGGGGGGCATGCTCACCAACTGGAGCACCATGCGCGCCCGGATTGATCGCCTGAAAGATCTGGAGCGGATGGAATCCTCGGGAGCCATCGCCATGCGCCCGAAGAAAGAGGCTGCCGTGCTGCGTCGCGAGCTGGATCGTCTGCAGAAGTATCTGGGCGGTCTGAAGAGCATGCGCCGCCTCCCCGACGTGGTGATCCTGGTGGATCAGCGACGGGAAACCAATGCCGTTCTGGAGTGCCGCAAGCTGGACATCCCCTTGGTGTCCATGCTCGACACCAACTGCGATCCCGATCTCTGCGACGTTCCGATCCCCTGCAACGATGACGCGGTGCGGTCCGTTCAGCTTGTGCTGGGCCGTCTCGCCGACGCCATCAATGAGGGGCGCCACGGCTCCCAGGATCGCCAGGAGGAGGAGGGCTGAGCCCTCCGCTCCTTTCACCTTCACCCAGTTGTCCTTCGCTCCCTTCCACCCTTCCCATGGCTGAGATCAGCGCCAAGCTCGTCAAGGACCTGCGCGACAAAACGGGCGCCGGCATGATGGATTGCAAGAAAGCCCTTGGCGAATCCGCCGGTGACATCACCAAAGCCATCGAATGGCTGCGGCAGAAGGGGATTGCCAGTGCGGAGAAGAAGTCCGGACGCACTGCGGCGGAGGGCATGGTGGGGAGCTACATCCACACCGGCGGACGCGTGGGCGTGTTGGTGGAGGTGAACTGCGAGACGGATTTTGTGGCTCGTGGCGAGTTGTTCCAGGAGCTGGTGCGCAACGTGGCAATGCAGATTGCCGCTTGCCCCAACGTGGAATATGTGAGCGTTGAGGAGATTCCCGAGTCCATCGTGGAGCGGGAAAAAACCATCGAAATGGGGCGGGACGACCTCGCCGGCAAGAAGGAGGAGATGAAGGTGAAGATCGTTGAGGGCCGCATTGGCAAGCGCCTCAAGGAACTGGCCCTGCTCGACCAACCCTTCATCCGTGACAACACGCTGACCCTGGGCGAATTGGTGAAGCAATCCTCTGCGAAGACTGGCGAAAACATTCGCGTGCGTCGGTTCACCCGCTATACGCTCGGCGAAGGTATTGAGGTGGAGCAGAGTGATTTCGTCGCCGAGGTCGCCGCGATGGGCAAGGCCGCCTGAGGTGGGGGAACCCGCTGGACCCGTCGACCATCCCCTCGAGGCCATCCAGGCCAAACTGAACCAGCAGATTCCCCATCTTTATCGCGATCTGGCGCTCTATCTCCAAGTGCTGCGCGAGGTGCTTCCCGCCAGCCTTGACCAGGCCTGTGCCCACATGGCCACCCAGGTGCATCCCCGCCGTTACAGCCGACTGTCGCCGCGGGTGCGCCATCAATTGCACGCGCGGCTGAAAAAACTGCTCAACCGCTGCTGTGCGTTGCTGACGGTGGAGCAACTCCAGAACCTGGCCTGTCAAATGGCCCGGGAACGCCAGCGCCACGCCCTGCGCGGCCTGATGGGAGCCGATGAGCCAGAGGAGCCGTCCCTGGCGGAGCCGGATCCCCCCGAAACCGCTCCCCTGGAGTCCGAGGAGGGAAACGAGCGCTTCGGCACGCCCCTTCCCCTGGGCTCGATCCAGCTCCATCTGGCCCCTCCCATCTCCACTTTTGGCCTGGTCTGGCCCCCCGCGGCGGGGTCGCTGGATCGCCTGGATCCCCATCCCGAAGCCATGGCGGATCCGTCCGACGCGGAGGCCTCCGACGACGCGGACACGGAGGACGAACTGCCTCCCTGGGCCGCCTGGCTGGCGGATGAGCTCTCCGTGTCGTCCGAGCGTCCCTCCCCGGGCGAATCCCTCTGGTCGGAGGGCCAACTGCCCCGGAATCCCGTGCTCCTGATCCCTTGGCTGGAGGGGGTGGAGGTGGCCCTCCAGCGCCGTCTGCGCAATCTCTCCCACGGCGTGAACATGGAGCTGATGCGGGCGGGACTGGTGCCGGCGATGGTGCCCGTGCGGCTTCTGGATTCCGTGCTCAGCGGTCAGATCGAGTCCCATGGCTCGCCGGCCAATCTGCTGCGCCTTCCCCTGCTTCCCCAGGAGGCGGGACGTCATCTGCACGCCCCCCTCGGGGTGCTGTTGCGCACGGAGGACCTGGAGATGGAACAACCCCGACTGCGCACCTGTCGCCGGCGGCTGCTCCACCATCGCCAGGAGATCCTCAAAATGGCAGAGTCTTTTCAGCGCCTGCAACGCCGTTTGCGGGCCCACCAAGCCGAACGCCTGTGGCGTCAAGACAGCCAGCTGAATCCCCTGGAGGGGATCTGATCCCCTGCCCGCCAGGCCTGCGGGCCTGGTGCGGCCCGCTACAGAAGGCCTGCGAGCTGGAGGCGGATCGCGGATTCAGCGATCTGCGGGGACGGGCCGACACCTTCAGCGGCTTCGTGCAGCGCTCGCTCCTGGCCCCGCCCGCCGGCCTGGGGGCGGAGGAGGTGCGGTGGCTGGAGGGCCTGCGCCAGGGCTTCGGCCGCTACGACCAGCTCAGCGCCGCGGAACGCCAGCGCCTGGTCTGCCAGTTGCGCCAAGGGTTGCATGGTCTGCAGTGCCGCTTTCGCACCGCCAGGCCCATGGCGCCCCCGCGCCTGCGCCTGGTGGACACGCCGCCGCCCGCCCGCTCCACCGGGCGGCTGGAGCCCTCCACTCCCCTGGGGGAGGTGCCCGGCATCGGCCCCAAGTTGGCCACTCGCCTGGCCAGCCTCGGCTTGTTTGTGGTGGACGATCTGCTGCGGCACGTCCCGCGCGACTACCTCAATTACGCCCATCTGGTGCGCATCGCCGCCCTGGAGGCGGGCCGCACGGCCACCGTGGTGGCGACGGTGCGGCGCTGCACCACTTTCACGAGCCCGAAGAATCCCAATCTCTCGATCCTGGAGCTGCAGCTTCAGGATCCCACCGGTCGCCTGCGGGTGAGTCGCTTCTTCGCGGGTCGCCGCTTCGCCAGTCCGGGCTGGCTGAAGAGCCAGGTGCGCCTCTATCCGCCGGGTTGCACGGTGGCTGTGAGCGGCCTGGTGCGTGACAACGGCCGGGGGCTGAGCCTCCAGGATCCGTTGATCGAGGTGCTGGACAGTCTCGCCAGCCCGGTGCGTTCGGAATCCATCGGCCGCCTGGTGCCGGGGTATTCCCTCACCGAGGGTCTCACGGCCGACGCCCTGCGGCAGGCCATCGGCCGTGTGCTGCCCATGGTGCGCCACTGGCCCGATCCCCTCCCCCCTGCCCTGCGCGACACCCTTCCCGAGTTGCTCCCAAGGACGGAGGCCGTCGAGCAGATCCACCGCCCCGCGGATGCCACGCGGTTGCAGCGGGCCCGCCGCCGGCTGGTGTTTGACGAATTCCTCCTGTTGCAGCTGGCGCTGGGGCTGCGGCGCGAGCGCCAGCGGGCCCGGGTGGCTCCTCCCCTGCTGGGAGGCGAGGGTCAGGAGAGCTTGATGGGCCGCTTTCTGGCGCTGCTTCCCTTTCCCCTCACGGCGGCCCAGAACCGGGTGTTGGCGGAGATCCGCCAGGATCTCGCCCAGCCGCGTCCCATGGCCCGCCTGCTCCAGGGGGATGTGGGCAGCGGCAAGACCGTGGTTGCCCTGGCGGCCCTGCTCACGGCCATTGAATCGGGCTGCCAGGGAGCCCTGATGGCCCCCACGGAGGTGCTGGCGGAGCAACACCTGCGCAAGCTCGCCCCCTGGCTGGACCAGCTGCATGTCAGTTCCGCCCTGCTCACGGGGTCCACCCCCACCCGCCGACGGCGCGCGCTGCTGCACGATCTGATCAACGGTCAGTTGCAGCTGTTGGTGGGCACCCATGCCCTCCTGGAGGATCCTGTCCAGTTCCAGCGACTGGGTCTGGTGGTGGTGGATGAGCAGCATCGCTTCGGCGTGCGCCAGCGCAACCGGCTGCTGGCCAAGGGGCTCCAGCCCCATCTGCTGACGATGACCGCCACGCCCATTCCGCGCACGCTGGCGCTGTCGGTGCATGGAGATCTGGAGGTGAGCCAGATTGATGAGCTGCCTCCGGGGCGCACCCCTGTGCGCACCCTCCTGCTGCGGGAGGAGGACCGTCCTCAGGCCTGGCAACTCATCCGGGAGCAGGTGGCCCTGGGACAGCGGGCCTACGTGGTGCTGCCCTTGGTGGAGGAGAGCGAGAAGCTGGATCTGCGGTCCGCTGTGGAGGTGCATCGCCAGCTCGTGGAGGAGGAATTCGCCGATCTGTCGGTGGGCCTGCTCCATGGAAGGCTGACCAGCGACGAGAAGCAGCGGGCCCTGGGAGCTTTCGCCTCGGGAGCCACCCAGGTGTTGGTGAGCACCACGGTGGTGGAGGTGGGCGTGGATGTGCCGGAGGCCAGCGTGATGGTGATCGAACATGCGGAGCGGTTCGGCCTGGCCCAGCTCCATCAGCTGCGCGGGCGGGTGGGCCGCGGCGCGGCGGTTTCCCATTGTCTGCTGATCAATGCGAGTGGCCATTCCCTGGCCCGCCAGCGCCTGGAGGTGCTCACGCGCAGCACCGACGGGTTTGAGATCGCCGAGATGGATCTGCGCCTGCGGGGACCTGGTCAGATGCTCGGCACCGCCCAGTCGGGACTCCCGGATCTGGCCCTGGCTTCCCTCAGCGAGGACGGGGAGGTGTTGGAGGAGGCGCGTCGCGTCGCTGGGGAGCTGATCGCCCGGGATCCCCGCTTGACGGAGGTGCCGCTGCTTCGCCAGGCCCTGGAGGCCCAGCGCCAGCGGTTTGTGGAGGCGGCCCAGCTGAATTGAAGCGCGGGCCCGCCCTTTCATCCTGGAGGGGCCCTAAGTTCGGCCCACTGCCGCGGAGACCATGGCGCTTCGCCCCTGGAGTCCCATTCCGATCGTCGAGGGGGGGGACCCCCTGGTGGCTCTCCCGCCGCCCCTCCATCGGCTCGAACCCCATCCCTATGCCTCCCTGGGCGCGCCCTACGGGGAGGGCGCCTGTCCGTTCCGGTTGCGCCAGGCGGTGGTGGAGCGCTTGCTGCGGGCCCAGCGGCTCCTGCGGGAGCGGGAGCCGGACTGGCGGTTGGCGATCTTTGATGCCTGGCGGCCGGTGGCAGTGCAGCGCTTCATGGTGGCCCACGCCACGGCCCAGACCTGCCGGGAGCGGGGCCTGGATCCGGAGGGGGCCGGACCGGCCTGGGAGGCCGTGCGGCAGGAGGTGGCCCGCTTCTGGGCCCCCCCCAGTGACGATCCGGCCACCCCGCCGCCCCACAGCACCGGCGCCGCTGTGGATCTCACCCTCGCCTCCGTCAGCGGCGCTCCCCTCGACCTGGGGGGCGCCATTGACGCCATCGGTCCCGTCTCCCATCCCCGCCACCACGCTGCGGCCGCTGCCGCGGATCCCCTTGGTCCAGCGGCGGTTTGGCATCGGCGCCGGGAGCGGCTGGCGGAGGTGATGGGGGCGGCGGGCTTCGCCCAGCATCCCGGGGAGTGGTGGCATTTCAGCTGGGGCGATCAGCTGTGGGCCTGGCGCACGGGTCAGCCGCGGGCCCGCTACGGGCGCGAGGGAGATTGAGCGGGCGGCGCCGCGCCCGAAGAGGCGCCGAGGCCGAGTTCCGCTTCGAGGGAGGCGGCTTCGGCGGGGCTCATGAGCCCGCGGCCCTGACACTCCCGCAAGGTGTCGCGGGTCATGGCCGCCTGGAGCTGGCGGAGCCGCTGCACCACCGCATCGGGTTGATCCTGCCAGGGGAGCAGGTTGGCGTGATAGGCCCGGCGGATCACCTCCGTCTGACAGGTGTCCTTGTCGGGGTCGTATCGCTTCGGTTCGCTCGCCCCGGGCAACCCCCAGGCCAGGGCTGTCGCCATCAGCAGCGACCAGGCCCGCGGGCCATGGGTGGAGCGTCGCGGACGCGGAGCGGTGGGGCGGGGTCCCGGCGAGCTGTCCGGCGAGCTGTCCATGGCGGCCATCGGTGCGCGCGACGTGGACGCATTGTGGCGGCGGCGGCAAGCCTCCTCGGGGTCGGCGCTTCCATACAGTCGGTGGCAGCACACCTGCGCTCTGGCGCCCGTGGATGGCCTCATTTCTGTTGGAGATCGGCACGGAGGAGCTGCCGGCTGATTTTGCCCGCCTCGCCCTTCCCCAGCTGCGGACCCGGCTGACGGAGGACCTGGCGTCCGCCCGGCTCCCCCATGCCTCCCTGTGGAGCACGAGCACCCCCCGTCGGCTGGCGGTGCGGGTGGAGGGCCTCCCCGTCCGGCAGGACGACGCGGAGCAGGAGCACAAGGGACCACCGGTTCAGCAGGCGTTTCGCGATGGCTCCCCCACCCCGGCCGCGGAGGGCTTTGCCCGGAGGTGCGGGCTGGCGGTGGAGCGGCTGGAGGTCCGGGAGACCGCCAAGGGGCCCTTCGTGTTCGCCCGCACGCGACAACCGGGACGCCCGACCGCGGAGGTTCTCGCGGAATGCATCCCGGGGTGGATCTGGGGGCTTCAGGGGCGGCGGTTCATGCGCTGGGGGGAGGGGGAGAGCCGGTTCAGCCGTCCCGTGCGCTGGCTGACGGCGCTGCTGGATGGGGAGGTCATTGCCGTCTCCCTGCCCGACTGCGATCCACCGATCACAAGTGGCCGTCAGAGCCGGGGCCATCGCCTCCAGCCCGAACCTGTGGCCATTCCGGATCCGATGGCCTATGAGGCCACCCTGGCGGCGGCCGGAGTGCTGGTGGATCGGCGGGCCCGAGGCGTGGCGATCCGGGCGCAGCTGATCGCCGCGGCGGGGGAGGGGGGGGCCCGGCTGGATCTGCCGGAGGACCTGTTTGAGGAACTGGTGGATCTGGTGGAGCAGCCGCTGGTTGTGGAGGGGTCCATGGATGGAGCCTTCCTGTCGCTGCCACCGGAGGTGCTTTGCACGGTGATGCGCAGCCATCAACGCTATGTGCCTCTCCTGAAGGGCAACGCCCCGGACGATCCTCTTGCCCTGCGGGCGGAGGGTGCGCTGCTGCCCCGTTTTCTTTGCGTGAGCAACGGGCTGCCCGCGGCAGCGGCCACCGTGAGGCGCGGCAATGAACGGGTGCTGCGCGCCCGCCTTGCTGATGCGGCCTTCTTTCTCCAGGCCGATCACGCGGTGGCCAGCATCGACCGGCGGGAAGCTCTCGGTCGCGTCACCTTTGCCGAGGGACTGGGCAGCCTGAGGGATCGCACGGAACGGCTGGAGTGGTGCACCGACGTGCTGTTGGAGGCCCTCGACCTGCCGGAAGAGACGGCCCATCACGCCCGTCGGGCGGCCCATCTGTGCAAGCACGATCTCGTCTGCCAGATGGTGGGGGAGTTTCCGGAGCTGCAGGGAATCATGGGGGCGAAATATCTGTTGGCGGAGGGGGAAGGCCGGGAGGTGGCACTCGCGGTGCTGGAGCATTACCGGCCCCGTTTCGCAACAGACACCCTGCCTGAATCCGATGCGGGAGCTGTGTTGGCGCTCGCCGAGCGGTTTGAATTGCTGCTGAGCATTTTTTCGAAGGGCGAGCGTCCCAGTGGATCCTCCGATCCCTATGGCCTGCGGCGGGCGGGGAATGGCCTGCTGCAGATTCTTTGGCGGAAGAGCTGGGTCTTGGACGGTGTCGCGTTTCTGGAGCGAGCGGCGTGTCAGTGGTTGGAGACCTTCCCGCAAAATGACGCCGATGCGGCCTCCCTCTGTGGCGATCTGGAAGAGCTGCTCCGCCAACGGCTGGGCAGCCTGCTGGTGGATGAGGGATTTGACCAGGACATCGTTCAGGCGGTGATCGGGCAGGAGCAGGAGGATCAGAAGCGCCTGATCCGGAATGTCTGTGACGGGCGAGCCCGAGTTGAGCTGCTGCAGACACTGCGCCGTGAGGGGACGCTGTGCCAGGTTCAATCCCCCGTGCAACGCGCCTCACGGCTGGCTGAGAAAGGGGAGTTGCCCAGGGATGTTTTGGAGAGCGCGGGCAAAGTTGATCCGGAGCTTTTTGAACGTCAGAGCGAGGTGGCCATGCTGCAGGTTCTGAACCAATTGACACCCCTGGCCAAACGGGCGGGAGACTACGAGGAACTCGCTGTCGGTCTGGCGGAGAGCGCGGCAACACTCAATGCCTTCTTTGATGGTCCAGAGAGTGTTTTAGTGATGTGTGAAGACGGGCGTCAAAGAACAAATCGCTTGAATCTTTTATCCATTCTCAGAAATCAAGCATCCGTTCTGGCCGATTTTCGTCTACTGACAAGTTAGGCTTTCTATCCTTGCATGATGCAGGCGCTTAGGGCGGACAGCTCGCAATGCCTGTAGCAAGCCGTGGGTCATCGCTTCATAGGAGTAGGTTGAAATGTGCTGGGAGGCATTTACGCCCATCTGCTTTAATTTTTCGGGGTCTGATACTGCTTTAGCAAGGTGATCGCGCAGAGCGAAAATGTCACCTGTCGGGAAAATCCAACCCGTTTGATCGGGCACAATCAGGTCTGGCGCACAGCCAACATGATCACTGACCAAGGCGGGACAAGAAAGATTCATCGCTTCATTGACGACGAGACCCCAGGTTTCCTGTTGCGATGGCAAAACAAGCAGGTCGGATGCCGAGTAGACGGAGGGCATAGCAGATTGATTCTGAAAATCCAAGAAGTGAACATCATCGAGATCAATTCTTTTGCAAATCGTTTTGAGCTCTCCCTTCAAGCGACCCTCGCCAACAAACAAAAGGGCAGCGCGGCGACGAATATCTGGATGGAGAAGGCTAAAGGCGCGCAGCAAATCAAAAGGTCGCTTGATCGGGATTAACTTACCGACAAAAGCTATCAGTACCTGATCTTCACGGATCGAAAGCTTGTCACGCAGGATCATGCCTTGGGGCACCGCATCAGAAATGGCGGCCTGAAAGCGCTCATTATCAATGGCATGCGGCGAATGGAAAAGCTTTCGATGTGGCACACCGGATCTCAAAAGATAGCTCCTATTGTTTTTGCCAACATCAAGGAATGCCGAAAAGCGTGAGAAAGTAATCCTACGAATCAAGCTCGTGAAATGTTCACGCAACGTCGTCTTCCGCCCGACATCATGCGAATCTCCTCGAAAGATGATTGGCACTCCCCAAGTACGCCAATCAATCAGAAATAAAAAATAAGAAAAGAAGGCGTAGTTCATCAAAAAAATCACATCCGGCTTCCACGCCGAAACCTGGCGAGCAAGGGAGGGGTTGACATAGCCCCAAAAATGGTGATTACCCGGATCGGTTGAAGTGTTGTGGACAAAACTATAGGCATATCCTTCAAGCAAGGGGATGTCCCATTCGAGGGTAATGCCAAAACCAGGGTCTTTGGCTTCAACGACACCAAAATCCCAAAGATAAAACACGTGTAACTCTAAATTTGCTGACTGAGCCAATTGTGCCAGCCAAGGGGCAACGTATTGGACGGGATGCCCAGCGATAATGGCGAGCCGGATCGGCCTCACAAGACAAAATCATTTCGTGAAAACTTTAACATAGCTTCGAAGCTTGCCGGTGAATGCACGTTTTCCTCTAAGCGCGACAGTTCCAAGTGCGCACGATCAGGCTGTGAGCAATTCATAATAATTCAATAAAGCGAAGCCTGCGGGCAACACGGAAGCACCTCTTTTGAGCAACTCTTGCGTTTCTGCTTCAAATCCAGCCTGACCAGGATGACACATCAGTTCGAGGCTGGAAGCGGTGCTGAAGTCGGGGCGATGGGGATCAGCCATAAAAACATGCAGAGAAGAAAAGCGTTGCGGCATTTTAGATCCCAGCAAGAAAGTTGCAGACTGCCAGATCTTTTTGGCCGCCAGCAAACGGAGCCTGGCGGTGTTGATCTCTCCAGCAGGGTAGATATTCAATGTGTTTCGAAGTCGAAAGATCTTGTATTTCTTCTGCAGCTGCCAAACAACAGGCAAAAGCCAGGGGATGGTATGGATATGGTGATGGGAATCAAAATGGGATGGTCGGAGACCCTTCTGATGAAGATGATGAAGCTGTTGATTCAGTTCCTCGTAACAAGCCTCCAATAGCCTTGGAGAGGGCCGCAATTGGCGAAACTCAGAGCCAAGAAAGGTGCCATTAGCGTTGAGCAGACCGGCTGACTTGAGAGCAGAAACAGGCAGCAAGGGCGAAAACTCAGTCAGATTCAGATGGATGCCGAAACTCATCTCGGGCAGGTCTGGCTTCATGGCCAAGGCCTCTGAAAGGGCTGGACCGTTCGCCATGATGGTGGCGCTGCTGATGCAGCGTTGCCGGCCCGCCGCGTAAATGGCGGCATTCACTTCAGACCCATAACCAAAATCATCAGCGTTGATGACGACTGGCGTTGGGCGGCACCGCCGCTCAACCTTCATCTGCATACACCCAGGTAGAATTTAGACTTTCACAAGTCTTTGCTCCAGAAAGTGTGTCGAGGCCACACCGCAACATGAGATGCATTTCAGCTGTCCTCCACGCCGCGCACGATTCGGGAGAGCTCGCTGCGCTCGTCAATGCTGACACGGTGGGGAACACCGCTGATGATGCGCTCGAAATTCGTGAAAGAATCCTTGATTTCCGGACCGTTGCCCGTGATGACAAACTCGCGAATGCCTTTGTCGTGCCAGGATCCACGCATCTTGAAAACATTGAGTGCCCGAGCCATCTCACCCCGAATTTCAACATATTGTAGAAGGAGGATGGTGTCCGTGATTGTGGATATATGGGAATCTGTAATGGAATGACTACCCATGAACTCCTCAGATGTATTGGTAAAAAAGCCAGCGATCTCCTCTTGCTTGGCATAACCCGTCACACCAATCACAAACTGACGGAAAGCGTTGTGGCTCACGCCACGGGCCAAGGCCGACAAGGAGTCGATCGCCATTCGCGAGGGTTTGAATTGACCGATCTCCGTCTTGATGATTTGCAAATGATCTTCCAAGCCAGTGGATTCAGGATAAGCACAGATGATTTTCAACAAACCATCCTGTTCCATCTGCTCAAAATCAATCCCCCAGCTGGTGGCATTGCGCAGAAGCTGAGCGCGGGATTCCTCATAGGCAAACAGAATGGCCCTCTCCTTGCTGCGACAGGCATCTTCAACAAACTTGCTCACCAATAAGGTCTTGCCCGTCCCCGTTGCGCCCGTCGCCAGAATGATGGAGTCTTTGAAGAAACCGCCTCCACACATTTCATCAAGTCTTGGCACACCAGAACTCAGGCGAATGTTGGAGGAGCGCTGCGTCAAACGCATGGCCCCGAGAGGGAAAATATTCACACCATGACTACCCATGGTGAAAGGAAACTCACCTTTCATGTGTGTTGTTCCTCGTAATTTCAGAATTTCGACCGTCCGTCTTCTTCGCTCACCCTCCAGCACATTCCTGAGAATGACAACATTATCGGAAACAAACTCTTCCACACCGTAGCGAGCAATCGGTCCATATTCATCAATCCGCTCAGTGGTCATCACCGTGGTGACACCAATTTCCTTCAAGCGGGCAATCAGGCGAAAGATCTCGCGCCGCACAACAGAGATGGCATCATATTGTTGAAAGACAGCCGTGATGGAATCGATGGCCACCCTTCGAGCTTTATACTTGCGAATGGCGTAATTGATGCGCTCGATCAAGCCAGAAAGATCAAAGCTTCCAGCCACATCCTGTCCCTCGGGATCCGGAGAGGCATCCAGCAGAAAAAGTTTATCCTGCTCGATCATCTCTTGCAGATTCCAACCAAAGCTTGCCGCATTTCGCAGCACATCCAAAGGCGACTCTTCAAACGTGACAAAAATTCCTGACTCATTAAAATCCCGAATCCCATTGTAGAGAAAATTTAGGGAAAAAACCGTTTTGCCCGTCCCGGATGTCCCGCTGATCAATGTGGAGCGACCAATGGGCAATCCACCATGACAGATGTCATCAAATCCTTCGATGCCAGTGGGAAGCTTCTGCACCTGTGCCAGGGTGTTGGAGGAGCTCAGGGGATGATTCGGATCCTGCAGGGACGATGAGAAGGGGGGGGAGATGGACGAGGGAGGAGAGGGATCGGTTCAGGACGATCGCATGGGTTCACCGTTGGATTCGTTGGGTGGCTGGCTCTTCAAGGGTTCGGGCGAGGCTTCGCTGGACTCCTCTTCAAGATTGAAACTCTCATCCACCAATTCTTCGTAGAGCAGATCCAGTCCTATCAGCACTCGCTCTCGATCGGAGAGATCGCCGATGATGCGCCTGACGGGTGGAGGCAGAATTTTAGCCAGGGTGGGAGTTGCCAAAATTTTATCCTCTTCCGCAAGCTGGGGATTTTTCATGACGTCAATCACCTTCAAGGCATAGACGCCTCGAAATTCTGTCTCCAGGATGTTGCGCAGGGTTTTCAAGGCTCGCATGGAGTTGGGTGTGTTACCAGCGACGTAAAGCTTGAGGATGTAGGTTTTTCGGGCTGGCATTTAAACGGGCTCCTTGAGAAGAATTTGGGAATCGAGGGAGGTTGGCATGGGTCGATCCGGAGGGATGGATCGCCGATACATCTCGCAGAGATGCGCCATCACATCCAACAGGGCCAATCGGTAATCTTGGAGAAAATCATTCTTGTGTCCCTCAAGCTTAAGCTGCTTCCAGAAACCATCGATTAAGTTCATGTGGATTTCAACAGTTGTCGTGATGGGAAAATCGGCAAAAAAGGCCGTGTTGACAAAACTCTCCAGGGCCTGATTCGCCGCCGCTGGATCCCGGAAGTACCTCACCAACAGATCGCGGTAGGTGCGGGTCAAGGAGCGAACAAGCTCGTCTCGCTCCTTTTCCGGCAGATGGCGAAAGAACCGCTCCGGATCCCGCTTGTAATAGACCCCCAGATAACCCAGCCGATCTTTGAGGCGATTGGCCAATTTCCAATGCTCCTCCGCCTCCGAGGCTGACCCCGGTGCCAGGCCCCCTCCTCCCCGCAGGAGCCCCTGTCGGACAAAGCGCGAGACCGCCGCATCCAGGCTGTAAGGCAGCTGCTCCAGCTGATCCGCCGGCAGATGCACCTCAGCATCGTGGTACTCAATCCGTCCGGTCACCTCACCGATCACCACGGCCGGCAGGAGCAGTTCCTGGTCACGCAGAGACTGATAGAACTGCGCCGAGAAGGTCCCCTGTTCCAGCAGAACGGCGTCCACCTCCTCCCGGGCGGCGCTCAGAGCCCCTGCGGGATCGACGCTGTCGCCCATGGGCAACAGGCAGTAGCGACCGGATTTCAGCCACAGGGCGCTGGCCTCCCGCAGGGCCGGGGTGCGCAAGAGGCTGGCAAGGGTCAGGGTCGGATCACGCATCAGGATGGAACACCAGCGGAACCAGTGGTGGTCGCTTTCAAATGTTGACGAATCACCGGGCGCAACGGGAGGATCTTTGTTTGTCTTTCGATTGCCGGCGGATCAGGCCGAATCGGGGATCCCAACCCCAGCCTGTCCGCCGGACCCACCGCCCATGAGCGTTTCCACCCCCACAGAATCGTCTGAGGCCCCTTCCACGGCCTCGTTCCCCGAAGCGTCCACAGTCGCTGGATCGGGCCCGGCCCCCAGCGCCTCGGGCAGCGCCAGCCCCGCCACGGCATCCGCAGCGCAGCCTGCGGCCACCCCCTCCCCGGAGGGATCGGTGTACGCGATCGTCGAAGCCGGCGGCCAGCAGGTGTGGCTTCAGCCCAACCGCTACCTCGACCTCAACCGAATCGACGCGGCCGTGGACAGCACCGTGACCCTCGACACCGTGCTGCTCGTCAAGGGGTCAGGGGGGACCACCCTGGGACAGCCCTATGTCAAGGGCGCCACGGTCGAGCTGGCGGTGATGGCCCACCGTCGGGGGCCCAAGATCCTGGTCTACAAAATGCGTCGCAAGAAGAAAACCCGTCGCAAAACCGGTCATCGCCAGGAGCTCACCCGCGTGATGGTTCGTTCGATCTCCGTCGGCGGCCAACCCGTGGCTTGACCTGCCACGCCCCCCCTCTCACCCCATCCTCCCATCCCCATCCTCCCTGACATCCCATGGCCCACAAGAAAGGCACAGGCTCCACCCGCAACGGTCGCGACTCCAATGCCAAGCGCCTTGGCGTGAAGGCCTACGGCGGCGAAACGGTCTCCGCTGGGGCGATTCTCATCCGCCAGCGCGGCACCTCCGTGCTGGCCGGCCCCAACGTGGGTAGGGGCGCGGATGACACCCTGTTTGCCCTGACGGGCGGCGTTGTGCGTTTCGAGAGCATCAAGCGCGCGCTTCGCAACCGCAAGCGCGTCAGCGTCATCGCGGGCTGAGGCGTTCCCTCCATGCCGCCTCACGCCCCCTCCGGCTGGTGATCTGCGGATTCCTGGCGATCGACAAGCCGGCGGGGCCCACGTCGCACACCTGCGTGGCTCGCGTGCGTCAGGCCTACCGCTTGAAGCGCGTCGGCCACGGGGGCACCCTGGATCCGGCGGTGACGGGGGTCTTGCCCATCGCCCTGGGCCCCGCCACGCGCCTCCTTCCCTACCTCCCGGGCGAGAAGGGCTATCGCGCCACCCTCCAGCTCGGCGTTCGCACCGACACGGACGACCTCCAGGGGACGGTGATCAGCCGCCATCTCCTGCCGGAGTCGCTTCACGACGCTGAACTGCAGGCGGCCCTGGCCCCCTTTCGCGGGGTGATCGCGCAACGCCCCCCCTCCTATTCGGCTGTGCATGTGAAGGGCCAGCGCGCCTATGCCCTGGCCCGCAAGGGACAGGCCGTCGTCCTCCCTGCCCGGCCGGTCACCCTCCATCAGCTTGACCTGGTCCGCTGGGATCCAGCCACGGGTCTGCTGGAGCTGGAGATCTTCTGCTCCGCCGGCACCTACATCCGATCCCTGGCCCGGGATCTGGGTGATCAGCTGGGTTGCGGCGCCGCCCTGGCCAGCCTGCGGCGCACCCGGGCCCTGGGCTTTGCTTTGGAGGCCTGCGTGCGGCTGGAGGACCTCAGCCCCCATCCCCCGACCCTGCTGGATCCCCTGGAGGTGCTCTCCCATCTGCCGCGTCAGCCCCTGACCTCCTCGGCGCTGTCCGGCTGGCGCTGCGGTCGCCCCCAGGAAGCGGCGGAGGCCTGGCCGCCGGGCACCGCTGTTCTGCTGGTCGACCCGGATGGCAAGCTGGCTGGCTTGGCGGAGGTGGCCGAGGTCGGTGTTCTGCGGCCCCGTCTGGTGCTGGAGGCCGCCAGCTGAGTCCGGGGACGGCCCTCCCCCGGTGCCTTCACCTCCCCTCCCGGTTCCGTCCTCCTTCGTTCTGTCGCTCCAGATCCGATCCGCCATGGCCGGTCACAGCAAATGGGCTCAGATCAAACGCACCAAGGCTGTGGTGGATGCCAAGCGCGGGGCGGTGTTCACTCGCCTCGGTCGGGAAATCACCGTGGCGGCACGGGCTGGGGGCGATCCGGCCGGCAATTTTCAGCTGCGCACCGCCATTGAGAAGGCCAAGGCCGCTGGCGTGCCCAACAGCAACATCGACCGGGCCATCGCCAAGGGCAGCGGCCAAGCCGGCGGTCCGGGTGACAGCCTGGAGGCGGTGCGCTACGAGGGCTACGGCCCCGGTGGCGTGGCGGTGCTGGTGGAGGCCTTCACCGACAACCGCAATCGCACGGCCGCCGATCTGCGGCTGGTCTTCAGCAAGGCCGGCGGCAACCTTGGTGAAACGGGCTGCGTCAGCTTTCTCTTCGATCAGCGCTCCCAGGTGCGCATCGGGAGGGAGGGACTGGAGGAAGAGGCGCTTCTGGAGGCCCTGCTGGCCCTGGAGGAGAGCGGCGGGCCGGCGGTGCTGAGCTACAGCCTGGATGGGGAGGGAGCGGATGTGATCGGTCGCTTTGAGGATCTGGAGGCGCTCCAGGGTGGCTTGCGGGGGCTGGGCCTGCCGGTGCGGAGCTGGGATCAGCGCTGGCTCCCCAACACGCTCTGCCGGGTGGAGGATCCCGAGCTGCTCAGGGCCGTGGTGCGCATGCTGGACGCCCTGGAGGAGCTGGAGGATGTGCGCAGCGTCACCGCCAACCTGGAGGCGGAGGAGGGTCTGATGGAGGCCTTGGCGGCCTGAGCCGCGCCTGGACGCGTCCCCCTCAGGCGGGAAGCGCGGCGGCATCCGCCAGGAGCCCCACGGAGGGGTGGCTCTTCAGCCAGCTGGCGGGGAGATCCGCCGACGGAGGGCTCTGGAGCAGCCGCCGCAGCACCGAGGCCTTCCCCGCGCCGGTCACCACCAGCAGGATGCGATCCGCCCGCAGAATCTCGGCCAGCCCCAGGGTGATCGCCCGCTCCGGCACCCGTGCGGGATCACCGCCGAAGGCGGCGGCATTGGCCTGTCGCGTGCTGGCGGAGAGGGGAACGCAGCGACAGGGACTGTCCGCCCCGCAGGGGGGTTCGTTGAACCCCACATGCCCGTTCAACCCCAGACCCAGCAGTTGCAGGCCCACGCCTCCTGCCTGTCGCACCATCTCCGCGTAGCGACGGGCCTCAGCGGCCGGATCCGGGGCGAGCCCATCGGGCAGGTGGACCCGATCGCGGGCCAGTCCCAGCGGCTGCACCAGGCGCTCCCGCATCTCCGCGGCAAAGGAACCGGCATCCTCTGGACCGAGCCCCGCATACTCGTCCAGGTTGAAGCTGCACCAGTGGTGCCGCAAGGCCTCCCTCTCCCGGGAGGGGCGCTCCCGCGCCAGGGTCGCCAACGCGGCGTAGACCGGGTCCATGGTGCGTCCTGTCGCCAGGCCCAGGGGACGACGGGGCTGCTCCAGGCAGGCCTCCAGCAGTTCAGTGGCGGCCCGTTCGGCCACGGCCGCCACCGATGGCAGGGTCAGGACCTGGAGTCCGGCCCAAGCCGACGCCAACGGGTCACCAGGATCGCAACACCGCTCCTCGGTAGTAGTGGCGGAGGATGTCCTCATGGCTCTTTCCTTGCAGGGCCAGGGCATAGGCCCCCCACTGGCTCATTCCTACTCCATGGCCAAAGCCCCGCCCCTCCGCCACGAGGCGCAGAGCGGGAGGCGGGAGAGGGGCTTCCGGCGGAAGAGGAGGGGGCGGCAACGGGCCGGAGGCCACCGCCTCCCTGGCGTCGGCCCGCCCGGCCGGCTCGAAGCGGAATCGCACCAGGGTGCTGCGCAGGCCCAGCCGTTCCCGCAGGGCGCTGCCCGTGAGCACCAGCTCCCCATCGGGCCCGATCACCCGCGCCCGCCGGAGACGGCCTGTCCGGGAGGTTTCCAGGGGTTGAATGGTGATCGCCCCGCCGATCTCCGCAAAAGCCTGCCGAAGGGCCTGCGGGGTGAAGGTTTTCTCCCAGCGGCTGACGGGGCTGAGGCTGTCGTCATCGCGAACGCTCACCAGATAGGGCGCTTGACGGCTCCAGAGCTCACCGCTGTTTTCGGTCTGGCCACCGCCGCTGCTGTGAAACACGGCGTTGATCAGTTTCTCGCCATGGGTCAGGACCTGGGCGCGGGTGCTGGCCACGGCCTCCCGGACGGCGGGGGACTCGCTCTCGAGGCCCTTGTACACCTGGCTGGCCACGGTGGCCTTGAGGTCATAGGGGGCAGCGGGGCGGAGTTGTTGCAGGGCGTAGGTGCGGGAGGCGACAGCCTGGGCCCGCAACGCCGCCAGGGGCCAGGAGGGGGGCATCTCGCTGCCGACCACTCCCAGGAGGTAGCTCTCCAGCGGCAGACGATTGATCGCCTGCATCCCCTCCCCTTGGGGGCGAAGAAAGAGGGTGCCCCGGTAGCGGCGTTGCTTCACCACGAGCAGCCCCCGCGGATCGATGGGGTCCAACCGCAGCTCCTGGAGGGGGAGCACAAGCGGGCTGGGCGCCCCCGGGTTGCCGGGAAGCGAGCCGCTGGCCAGGGGTTCGACGCTGAGGGAGCCGCCAAGGCGAAGCAGCCGCACTTGACGGCCCGCGTCCACCTCCAGCAGGGGCCGATTCTCCTGGTCGCTGAGGCGCAGCCCGGCGGCTCCCGCCGCCCCGACCGTGATCACTGGCCCCTCCAGCAACAACACCCGCACCAGGGGACCCGAGGCCAGCGGCTCGGCGACGGGCGGGGCGGGGATCGGATTGGAGCGGGCGCCGCCCCCGAGGGGAGGGCCAGCCACCACGAGCAGCAGCAGGGTGACAGCACTGCCACAGAGCCCGGCTCGAAGGGCGGCTCGAAGGGTGGGGCGAGCCAAGGGCACCAGCCAGGAGGCGACAGGCGGCCATTCTTGCCACGCACCTCCGGTCTGGCCAGGGGGCGTGCCAGCATTTCCACTGTGCGGACACGAATGTGCAGGTCACCTTTCTTGGTACCAGTTCCGGTGTGCCCACGCGCTCGCGCAATGTCTCGGCGGTGGCCCTGCGCCTCCCCCAGAGGGCTGAGCTGTGGCTGTTCGACTGCGGGGAGGGCACCCAGCATCAATTCCTGCGCAGCCCGCTGCGGGTGTCGCAGCTGCGGCGCGTCTTCATCACCCACATGCATGGCGATCACATCTATGGCCTTCCTGGTCTGCTGGCCAGCCTGGGCCTGGCCGGCCAATGCGACGGGGTGGATCTCTACGGGCCCGATCTCCTGCGGGACTACCTGGAGGGCGTCCTGCGCACCTCCTCCACCCGTCTGAGCTATCCGATCCGATTCCATTCCGTGCGCGAGGCCGCCCGCACCGGTGCCCCCCTGCTGGAGGATGGCGACCTTCGCGTGCGGGTGGCGCCCCTCACGCACCGGGTACCGGCTTTTGCCTACCGGGTGGAACAGCTGGCCCGTCCGGGCCGCTTCGATGTGGAACGGGCTCGGGCCCTGGGATTGCCGCCGGGCCCCCTCTACGCTGCTCTGAAAGCCGGCCGCACGGTCACGCTGGAGGACGGGCGCGTCGTGGAGGGTGCCAGCCTCTGCGGGCCGCCGCGGCCGGGGGTGAGCGTTGTGTATTGCACGGACACCACCTTCAGCGAGGAGGCCGTGGCCCTGGCCCGGGGCGCCGACCTGCTGATTCACGAAGCCACCTTTGCCCATGGCGAAGCGGATCTGGCCATTCAGCGCCAACACTCCACCAGCACCATGGCGGCCCAGACGGCCCTGGCGGCCGGGGTGCGTCGGCTGGCCCTCACCCATCTCAGCCCCCGCTACGTGCCAGGCAACGCCGTCACGGCGGAGGATCTGCTGCAGGAGGCGCGGGCGATCTTTCCCGACACCGTGCTGGCCAGCGATTTCCTCTCTTTGACGCTGGCGGGGGCCGAGGCGGCGGAGGGCGGCGGCGAAACCGACTGATCCCTGCAACAGTTCGCTTCGTCTCTGGCGAGCCCCCCACCCCCCCGTGATACAAGAGCACAGTGCGGCCCGTCCGCCCGTTCTTCGGCTTTTTCCATGGCCCCCACCCTTCGCTCAGCCGTCCGCGCCATCGCCAGATCCCTTCTGGTTGTTCCCCTGGCCATGGCGCTGCTCGTCTGTTTCGCTGGCCCAGCCGCC